>QHYU01000202.1:1357-4576 GCA_003224235.1 Acidobacteriota bacterium | reverse complement strand
TCAAAGGCGATATACTCTCTCATGCGCGACTCCTTTTCTTTCCTAAAAGGGATCTCCACCGTCAGCCTACGCTAACGGGAGGAGTCGCGCTTTCATATATTCATTCCGAGGCGCGACGCTTTTTGTCGGGCCGAGGAATCTCTCTGCCGATTTCACTAGGGGGTCGGAGCTTCAGCTCCGACAAGAGCAGGCAACCCTGATCTCGCAATTGTTCTGGGTCTCGTCAGGGCACGACTCCGTCAGGGCACGACTTCAGTCGTGCCGCACAGAGCCCTCACGGGTGCCCCATCCTCGCGCACTTGTCCCGAGCGGTGCGAGGGAGCGAGGGTGGGTCATTGGTTCGGGCCAGCGTACTAATTTCAAATCTCCAACCTCCGGTTTGTGTTGGGCCAACGAATGTCTCTGCCGATTTCACCTGGGGGTCCGAAGCTCAGAACTGCTGGGCCCTCCAACCTCTATGCTTCATAGCCACGTCGTCTCGGTCTGTGCATTTTAGATCCAGCCGGTCCCTTGTGCTATCATCGGACCAAGTTCGCGGTTAAGGAGCTTTGCATGCCAAAGTTCGTCATTGAACGCGAGATCCCTGGGGCGGGCAACATGACGGAAGGCGAATTGCGCCAAACCGCTATGCGGTCGTTGGAAGTTCTGAAGCAGCTGGGGCCGCAGATTCAATGGCTGCACAGCTACTTCACTGACAACAAGGTCTATTGTGTGTACCTGGCCGCGGACGAGACGATTATTCTGGAACATGCCAGGCGCGCTGGTATTCCCGCGAATCGCATCTCAGCCGTGCGCCACCTGCTGGACGCGACGGCGGCGGAGTAGGAGCGCCCGCTTCAACCCACCTCGCGAGCCAGAGCATATTCAATGGCTTTCTCCGGCGTCATCCGGGAGCCCTCCATCCAGGCTGTGGCGGCGCCAGTCGCCGTCAACTGCTGGCGGGCAGGCTCGAGGCTGTGCTCCAGCTTCGTCTTTGCGGGGGGAGGCAGCGGGGTTCCCGACCGCTGCCGAAGATTCGCCGCAGCGCCAGCCAGCCGCAAGGCCCGATCCCAATTCCCCTGGTCGGCCGCCGCACACGCTATATGTTCGAGCACTCGGGCGATATCGCGTGTCTCTCCCAGCTCGCAGAAAAGTTCCAGCGCTTCCGCGTACATCGGCTGGGCCGCGGCATAGGCGCCTTCATCGCGGGCGAGATTGCCCAGGTCGGTGAGGGACCTCGCGATGCCAGTCCGGTCCCCAAGTTCTCGAAACATGGTGAGTGCCTGCTCGTAAAGCGAGCAAGCCGCCGTCGCGTCGCCCTGTTCGCGTGCCACGTCCCCCTGGTGGCTGAGCGACCAGGCCATGCCGGCGCGGTTGCCTTGGCGCCGGAAGATTGACAGGCACTCTTCATGGAAGCAGCGGGCGACCTCGTAATGGCCCTGCGCCCGCAGCACATCGGCCAGGTTGCTCATAGCGCGGGCGACCGAAACCTGATCACCTGCTTCCTGCCACAGCCGAATGGTCTCTATGAATAGCGAACGCGCAGCCGCATACTCGCCCTGATCGCGGCGCACCACCCCCAGGCTGTTCAGGGTAACTGCAACGCCCGGCTTATCGCCGAGTTCGCGATAGATCTCCAGGCTCTGCTCCAGCGCGGCTTGCGCAAAACCGAGGTCCCCCTGCTCCATCGCCAAAATGGAGATCGCAAAGAGGGCCTTCGCCCGCACCTTGGTTCGCGCCGCCCCTCCGGGCAGATTCAGGAGCGCCCCCAAGCGCTCTCGCCCTTCCGCCGGATACGCGTGGAGGTTCCAGTAGAGGTGAAGCGCGGTTCCAAGGCGCAGCCCCCACTCGGCGTTGCCGGTCTGTGTGAGCCACTCCAGGGCCGCGCGAAAGTTGTCCTGCTCCAGATCAAACCGCATCAGCCACGGTCGTCGTTCCGAGCTAACCAGTTGGGCTGCCCCCTCTTCGGCCAGCACCAGGCAGTAGGCACTATGGGCGCGCCGCGTGGCCGCCTCCTCTCCACTGGCCGCCAGGCGCTCCAGAGCGTACTCGCGAATTGTTTCCAGCATCCGAAAGCGCGCCTCCCCGTCCGCCGGTTCACTTTGCTGGAGCAGGCTCCTGTCCACTAGTGACGCCATCCCATCAAGCAAATCTACTTCCAGGTCGTTCTTGGCATTGCAGACAGCTTCGGCGGCTTCGAGGGTACAACCAGAGACGAATACCGATAACCTCTGAAGCAGCTTTTGCTCCGCGGCGTTCAGTAGTTCGTAACTCCAGTCGAAGGCCGCTCGAAGGGTCTGCTGGCGCTCGGGGAGATCTCGCGGGCCCGCCGTCAGCAACTGCAGGCAGCTCTGGAGCCGAGCCAGCATGGCGGCAGGCGGGAGCAGCTTAATGCGGGCAGCGGCCAGCTCGATCGCCAGCGGCAGGCCGTCGAGACGGGCGCAGATCTCTACCACGTCGCGCACGTTGTCCTGGGTCAGTGCGAAGTCGGGCTTGAGCGCCACGGCCCGCTGGAGGAACAGGGCTACCGCCGGATACTGCGATAGCGCCTTGACGTCCGGAAGGCGTTTTAAGTCCGGCAGAGCCAAAGGTGCTACGGCGAACTCGTGTTCGCCGTACACGTGCAGCAGCGCGCGGCTGGTCGCGAGGATCTTTGTGGCCGCAGAAGCCTCCAGCAGCTCCGCCACGAGCGGGGCGGCGCCGATCACTTGCTCAAAGTTGTCGAGAAGCAACAGCGTCGCCGAGCCATAGGAATGCTGCAGGTGCTCCTTCAAGTCCTCGATAATCGGTTTGCCTCCGGTTTGCCGCACTCCCATGGTCTGGGCGATAGCCGGGACGACGAGGCCTGAGTCCGTGATCGAGGCCAAGGGGACGAAGTAGACGCCGCCTTTGAAGTGTTCCAGAAGATTCTCTGCCAGATGCAGCGCGAGGCGGGTCTTGCCGGTGCCGCCCGGACCGGTGAACGTGACGAGCCGGACCTCCGGCCGAAGCAAGAGCTTTCTCGCGGCAGATAATTCCCTCTCTCGCCCAACTAATGGAGTGCGCTGGGTCGGCAGGTTGTGACCTGCCCCCCGCCCGGGAACTCGGGTTGGTAGCGCAGCGGGAACGGCCGGATCCGCGGCAGGCGCTGCAAGCCTTCGTAGATCCGCGGCCATCTCTTTCGCTGACTGGTAGCGGTTGTCAGGATCCTTGTCCAGGCACTTGAGGATGATTCGCTCCAGCTCCGGCGAGACCCTGGTA
>QHYU01000202.1:0-1331 GCA_003224235.1 Acidobacteriota bacterium | reverse complement strand
AAAGGGTCGCTGGCCGGTAGCCATCTCGTAAAGCACTACGCCCGCAGCGTAGATGTCGCTGCGAGCGTCGGCCGGCACGCCCCGCAACTGTTCCGGAGACATGTATGGCAGTGTCCCCGCCAGAGCTGGGGTGCTGCTCAAGTCGGTCGTAGATATCTCACTCTCCGAAGGCAACAGCTTCGCCAAGCCGAAGTCCAGCATCTTCGCTTGGCCTCGCGTGCTGACGAAGATGTTCGCGGGCTTCACGTCCCGATGGACAATCCCTTTGGCGTGCGCTGCCTCCAACGCATCGGCAATCTGCATGCCCAGTCTTGCCACTTGCTCGGCATCCATTGGCTTGTCGGCAATGCGGTGCTTCAGCGTCTTCCCTTCTAGGAACTCCATGACGATGAAAGGCTGGCCGTTGTGCTCGTCAATGTCGTGAATCGTGCAGATGTGGGGATGATTCAGGGCCGAGGCGGCGCGGGCTTCGCCGTGGAAACGCTCCACCGCTTGTGGATCCATGGATAACAGCTCTGGCAGGAATTTGAGAGCCACCAGGCGGCCGAGCTTTTTGTCTTCAGCCTTATACACCTCACCCATTCCGCCGCCGCCCAGCTTTTCCAGGATGCGATAGTGCGAAATAGTCTGGCCAGTCAAGGGCTCCCTGCTTGCGGCATGCTACGCTGCGCCTGTAGGCAAGTCAACGCGGCGTATCGAGCCATGTCAAACCTTTTAGAAATGTCCCCTCTCTTAGCTCGTTAGAAGTGTCCCCTTTTCGTGGTCTGAACTTGGTCAGTTGCTGAGTTGTTTTTCGTTCGGGTTGCAGCCGGAGCGAAGCCCTGCGGAGCCGGAGGCGAAGCGCTTAGGGCGAAGCGGAGGCTGCAACCCGAACGACCGTGGGCGTCGGCTCGGTCAAGGCAGCTCGCTGGCGCTGTTCGTAGCCTTGCCGCCACGGGTGGTCGGGTGGGGGAACGTACTTTCTCCCGCGCACCGACTTCTCTGTCCACCGTTGAGCTTCTTGCGCCGGAGCGGTGGCGATCTCCCGCCCGGGCAACGTCTGCCCGCGATATTCGATCTCCAGCGTCCCATCCGGCCACTCGCACACCAACACTCGGGCCTGCGCGGGCGCATAGTGACGGCTAGCTCGCTGCAACTGGAAAAAACGGCCTTGGTAGCGCTCGATCCAGCCGCGCAGCGTGTGGGCCGCTGCCCAGATCGTCTCTTGCTCGCCGAGCCGCCCGAGCGTAGTACCGGTGGCGTCGTCCACCATGTCCATCAAACAGCCCTCCGGACCGCGCTCCTCCAGCCAAGGATGGAAACTGCCGTCCATCTGCACCAGTTCGCCGAAG
>QHYU01000144.1 GCA_003224235.1 Acidobacteriota bacterium | reverse complement strand
CAAGTGGTGGCCTTACTGAGAAACGTTGCCGCGCCGCGCGGGCCGAACGCCGTCTGGCTGCCGGCGCCGCCAAACGCCCCGGCCAGGTCCGCCGCTTTGCCGCTTTGCAGCAGCACGACGACAATCAGCAGGAAACACACCAGAACGTGAACCGTGTTTAGCAAGAACGGTAACTTCCAACCTACCAAGATCAGAGCCGCGCCCACTGCAATCGCGATGGCCCACTTAATCTCACTCGGCATTGTTCCCCCGCCTGAAGCCAGCCTAGAAATTTACAATAGATGCGAATGACTGCGCGTCCAAGCTCGCCCCGCCCACCAGCGCCCCGTCGATCTCCACCTGCGCCATCAACCCCTTGATATTGTCGGGCTTGACGCTGCCGCCGTAGAGGATCCTCAGCCCGGCGGCACGTTCGGGCGTGAAGCCGGCTGCGGCTAATTGCCGCAGGAACCGGTGCGCCTCGGCCGCCATCTCGGGCGTAGCCGTGCGGCCCGTGCCAATGGCCCACACCGGTTCGTAAGCAATGATGATACGTGAGAACTCCGCACCGGTCAACGTACTGAAGCCCCCGCGGAATTGCCGATTGAGCACCGTCTCGGTTTGTCCCGCCTCGCGCTCCTTCAGGGTTTCGCCCACGCAGACGATGGGCACAAGGTCCGCCTCGAGCGCCGCCTTCAGCTTCTTATGAACCGCCTCGTCGGTCTCGCCGAAGTATTGCCGGCGCTCGGAGTGGCCGATGATGACGCCGCGGCAGCCGGCTTCGACCAGCATCTTCGTGGAAACCTCGCCGGTGAAGGCGCCTTCCTTCTCCCAATGGACGTCCTGCGCGGCGATCGAAATGGCGGAGCCGCGTACCGCCTCCACCGCCGCGGCTAGCGCCGTATAGGGCGGAGCAACAACGATATCGCAGTGCGTCGAGCCGGCAACTTGCGGCTTTAGCGCCGCAAAGAACGCGCGCGTCTCTGCCTGCGTCTTGTACATCTTCCAGTTGCCGGCAATGACGGGTCGTCTCACCACAGCTCCTGATTCGGATGCGTTACAGCCTCATCCCGAATGAAGCGACGGATGTCTGCTGCGCACGGGTTGAGCGTTCAGCGAGATTTCTGGTCCGCAACGGCGGACTGGAAATGACAGCCAAGCAAGTGACAGAGCAGCTTGCGTGAGAGGTTTAGGCTCTACTAGAAAGCGCCTCTCTGTTCGTTAGCGCTTCGACCCCAGGGAGTTTGCGGCCGGCTAGAAACTCGAGCGAAGCGCCGCCCCCAGTCGAGATGTGGGAAACCTTATCGGCCAGCCCGATCTGGTGCAGCGCGGCAACCGAGTCGCCACCGCCGACAATTGAAGTTGCGCCCGCCGCAGTGGCTGCGGCAATCGCCCGGGCGATTTCGCGCGTGCCATTGGCAAACGGCGCCAGCTCAAAAACGCCCATCGGCCCGTTCCACACAATCGTTTTCGCGCGGGCGATTTCGGCGCGGAACGCAGCGATCGTCTTCGGGCCGATGTCGAGCCCCATCCAGTCGGCTGGAGTGCGCCCCACGTCGGCCATCTCGGTCTGCGTGTCGGGCTTAAGCTCGGCGCCCAGCACGTGGTCGAATGGGAGCAACAGCCGGAAAGCGCGGTTCTTAGCTTCGCCGAGAAGCTGGCGCGCCCGGTCGATCTTGTCGTCCTCGACCAGCGATTTCCCAATCTGCATTCCCTGCGCCTTCAGGAACGTATAGGCCATACCGCCGCCGATCAGCATAGCGTCGGCAAGCCTCATCAAATTCTCAACCACCTCAATCTTCTCCGACACCTTGGCTCCGCCCAGCACGGCCACGAACGGCCGTTCGGGGTCCGCCAGCGCCTTACCAAGATAGGTAATCTCTTTTTCCATGAGCAGCCCGGCGGCAGCCTGGCGCACGAAGCGCGTGATGCCCACCACGGAGGCGTGCGCGCGGTGCGCGGTGCCGAAGGCATCGCAGACAAACAGGCTATCGCAGAGCGCGGCTAACTGCTTCGAGAATGTTTCGTCGTTGGCTTCTTCCTCGGCATGGTAACGCAGGTTCTCCAGCAGCAGCACGCCGCCGTTCGCGAGCGATTTGCTTTTCGCTTCAGCCTCGCCACCGATGCAGTCGGCGGTGAATTGAACCGTTGCGCCCAGCAGCTCAGACAGCCGCGCGGCAACAGGTCGCAGGCTGTATTTCGGGTCGGGCTTGCCCTTGGGCCGTCCCAGGTGCGAGGCCAGAACGAGCCGCGCACCTTTGGAGATGGCCAGGCGCAGCGTGGGCAGGGTTTCCCGCACGCGCGTGTCGTCGGTGACCTTGCCGGCTTCGAGCGGCACGTTGTAGTCCACGCGAATAAAGACGCGGTTCCCGCTCAGATCGAGATCGCGAATCGAAAGCTTGTTCATAAGAGATCTTCTCAGCCGTAGGGGCACGGCACGCCGTGCCCTTGTTCGATTGTATTCGATCCGGGTGCTAGACTCGTTTCGCTCTAAAGCGACGCCAATCCTCGCACATCTTTGAATCAGCTAAAGGCGCGCAGCTAAGTACTTGATCAGGTCGCGGCAGCGGCACGAGTAGCCCCACTCGTTGTCGTACCACGCCACCACCTTAACGCAATTCGCACCCACCACCAAAGTGTAACCTGCGTCCACGATCGACGAATGGGGGTTGCCCTTGAAGTCGGCCGAGACCAACTCCTCCTCGGTGAAGTCGAGGATGCCCTTCATGGGACCCTCAGCGGCACGGCGCAGAGCGCCGTTGACGCTTTCCACCGTTGCCGCCTTCTCGGTGGTCACCGTCAGATCCACCACGCTGACGTTGGGTGTGGGCACGCGCATGGCGTAGCCGTCGAGTTTACCCTTGAGCTCTGGCAACACCAGATGCAGGGCTTTGGCGGCTCCGGTCGTGGTAGGAATCATCGACAACGCGGCGGCGCGGGCGCGACGCAAGTCCTTATGCGGAAGGTCGAGCAACCGCTGATCGTTGGTATAAGAGTGAATGGTGGTCATCGTACCGTGGACAATGCCGAAGGTATCCTGCAGCACCTTGGCCACCGGCGCCAGGCAGTTCGTTGTGCAGGAGGCGTTGGAAATCACGTGGTGCTTCGCCGGGTCGTAGATCTTTTCGTTTACGCCCAGCACCACGGTGTAATCCGGGTCGGTCGCCGGCGCGGTGATGATCACCTTCTTCACAGGGCCGCGCAAATGCTTTCGGGCCTCAGAGCCTTTGGTGAAGAGTCCAGTGGACTCGACTACGATCTCCGCTCCCACGGAGGCCCAGTTGAGCTCAGCCGGTTCCTTGACCTTGAAGACGCGGAAGCTTTTTCCGTCCACGGCGATGGAATCTTCGGTATAGGTCACCCGATGGGTAAGGTTGCCCAGAATCGAATCGTACTTGAGCAGGTGCGCAAGGGTGTGCGGGTCGGTGATGTCGTTCACGGCAACGAACTCAATGGCGGGGTCGCCGAGCGAGGCGCGCAAGATGTTGCGCCCGATGCGGCCAAACCCGTTGATTCCCACTTTGATCGGCATGCTCCCTCCGAGGTGCGGCGGTGACAGTTCCGCTCAACAGGACAGAACAGAGCGGAAGCCCGAAGCAAAGCAAACGATGCTAGGGCGCGTGTGGGAAAAAGTCAAACCCAGTGAGCCCAGGGAGCCCAGGGCGGGAAGGCAGCTAGGGGTATTGCTTGACGCTGACGACCTTGTCGCCCGCGAATCGCACGAAGATAGTCTTCTGCGGCGGCTGGCCGTAGATCCATTCCTCGGTTTCCGCGCCGTCGGCATCGCGTTCGCGGATCTTGCGTTCCGGCTTCCCGATCGCCGCGATGACCATATCGCGATCCATCCCCACCATCGGCCGCTTTTCCTGGATGGCCTTTTGGAATTCCGGCGGGAGAGTCTCCACCCATTGCACCGCGGCGGAACGCTGCTTGGAGAAATCAAGCACGGCGACCAAATGGTGCTTGAGTTCGTCTGGAGTCATGTCCGGGAGCGGGCGTCCGAAGTCGAGGAAGAGGGTTGCGCCGACCCCTTGATAGCCCGGTGCGGAGTTGGGGTTGGAGGTGGTCACCGTCGGCGTGGGCATACCGCCCACCTGGACCTGGATTTTGTCGCGCCAGCGTGTTTTGCCCCGCCCGCCTCCGTTCAAGTCAAGCACGATCTCGTGGTCGCGGAACTCGAGCTTCGTCACCTGCACCGTGTCGCCCGTGCTCACCGCCGGGCCATTCGAGGCCACCAACTGCTGCAGCACCTTCTCATCCAGCGGCTGGCCCACTTTGATCCGAAAGCCCTTCTTTCCGGTGGGCAACGGCTTCAGGGCCCGGGCGAACTCACCTGAGACGTAGCGAACAAGCTCCAGCCGCGATTGCGGCTGCAGCTGTGTGGCTTTCGGGGCGGGCGTTTGCTGCTGGGCCGGAGTGATGTCTGGAAGCAGCGGCAGGCTCTGACCCGGCGGAAATTCGACCTGCGAGGCGGGCTCGAGCCTCCAACGCAGCCCACGCGGGATGTCAGCGTCCGCAAACAGCAGAGCTACTACTGCGATGCAGGCGAGGTAAAGCATAATGACCCTACTCGCTCATTTTAAGGCTTCTTCCATCGCCGGGGAAGGGGCAAATCGCTGGGTTCGCGCCAGCCAAAAAATGGCAGCCACGCAAACCACGGTCGTGACCGCGCCGCCTTCGGGACCGTAGGCACCGCCGGTTAGCCACTTGGCTCCGGTGAGTTGCGAGCGCAGCAGCGTGGGTCCGAAGCGCATGCCGCTGACAGGCAAAGAAAGGATCGGTCCCATCGTAAAGTTCCAGGCCCAATGCAGGCCGATCGGCAGCCACAGCCCACGCGTCTTCAGGTACGCCAACGAGAATAGCACTCCAGCCAAGGTGGTGTTTGCGGTGGAGAGCGGCGTCGCGGAGGGATTGCTAAGATGCAAGGCGCCGAAGAGTCCAGAAAAAACAGCCACGGCCACAATCGGGCCCGCCGCGTCCACCATCCGCTGAAATGCGTAGCCCCGGAAGGCTACCTCCTCAAAGACTGCGGCCAGGAGCATCACGCCAGCAGCGCCAAGGATGCCGAGCAGAGCGCGTGTTCCGCCGCTGGCCAGCCCCGAGTAACCCACCCCGCCGATCGCGACCAATATCGCCACCATCAGCACCATCAGCCCCGCGCCCAATCCCACGCCCTGCGAAAGTTCCCTGCCCCAGCCCGGATAGAACCAGAGGCCAAGGGTTCGGAAACTGCGCTGGTCAATCGTCCGCAGAAAGAACGAGCTCTCCAGCAGCAACGCGGCACAGGTCAAAGCGTAGAAAGCAGCGAGCGGCGCGCCCTGCATGAACCATTGTTCGGGCTTGTGGAGCGCTGACCCAATACTGGCGACCAGGGCGTTGGCAAGGAAGATCAGGAAAACCGCAAGTCCGGCAAAAAGCAGCACCCGATAGATTGGCCGCAGGCGGTCGTTCCCGCTGGGAGACTGGCGATAGCTGATGGGCGGCTGCAATGACCCACTGGACGAATTGCTGGGCGAAGAATCTAGTGGGTGCCTTTCCACAGTTCCTCTGCCTCCGCTGCTCCGCTTCTCACCCTCGCTAGGCATTCACGCGTACGCGGACACCTTGTCGATCGATCCGCATCGGTAGCGGTTCGCCCCCGGCAGAACGCACTGCGGCTTCGACCCGCGCCCGCGCGTCGGGTTCAATCACCAGTGCAAGGCAGCCACCGCCGCCCGCACCGCAGGCCTTGCCGCCGAGCGCCCCCGTACGTCGCGCGGCGGCGATGATGCGGTCTATCACCGGCGTCGAGATGGTGGGCAGGTTGCGCTTGCGAAATTCCCATTCCTCGCGCACCAATCGCCCGACTTCGCCCCAACGCCCCCGCTCGAGCGCGGCGCGGACGCCCCGCGCCACCATAGCAATCCGTTCGAGGTTGCGCCAGACGCGCCGGTCGCCGTTAATGTGCGCCTTGAACACCTCCCAGTTGTTAATGCCCGACTGCCGAGGCTTCCCGGTGTAACAGAGCACCAAGCGGCGCTCGAGTTGGTCAAGATCGACGCGCAGCGCCTTGCGTCGCTCGCTGCCGGGGGCGAGTTCGATGGCGTTGGCGCCGCCAAACGCGGCCGGGTAGTGGTCCTGCGTGCCCGTGGGCACATGGATTACGATGGCTTCGGCGTCCCGGCTAATATGGATCCACTCCTCAAGGCCAAGGCCTGCGCCGGTCAGCCGATCGAGCGCCGCGCAGATGGCCACTGCCATCGCGCTTGAGCCACCAATGCCCGCCCCCGCGGGCGCTTCGGAGTTGGTAGTAAGCACGAGGCCAGTTCGTGGCCGAAAGAAACGCACCAATTGCGCGAGCAGCGGCAGGCGGTAATGTCCGGCGCGGTCGAGCGCCTGGAGCGAGGCGAACGCCTCCCGGCGGCGGGTGTCGCGCGAAACGAGCGCGATCCGCCTGTTATTCCTTTTCGTAGTGCGCCGCTGAGCGGCTCGCTCGCTGTCACCAGTTTCGATCACACAAGTGGCGTAGCGGGTGATCGCCGCGTTCACCGTCACCGCGCCTTCATGGAACAGGTAGAGCGGCCAAATGTCTAGCGTGCCGCCGGCCAGATCAATTCGGGTTGGTGCCCGCGCCTCGATTCTCAACTTTACTTGCTCCCCTTCTCTCGGAGTAAACTCCGCGAGGGATCTCACCAAGAGATTCCTTCCGGCAGGGCCGGAATCTTCGCTTGCCGCGATCTTGTCGCGCTTCGTACGACACCGGTGAATGGCCACAGGAAGCCCGCGCCATGCCGGCGTTTCTCGCTAAGAGGGAGCGGCCCTCTTAGGGGAGTCGCGCCTTCAGCGCGCGAATCATAGCAGATGGCGGCGCGTGGAGAACGCGAAACGCACATGGGAAGTTCTTTCACAAGTACGGTGCTCGAAAGATTCCTGCTGGGATTTGAAGGCACTTCCCTGCCCGATGAACTGCGGGTGCTCTTGAAGCAGGGCCTTGCGGGCGTTGCTATCTTTCATCGCAACTTTGAGAGACTCGAAGGGTTGTGTGCCCTGACGCAAGAGATTCAACAAGCAGCAGGGCGACCGGTCTTGGTCGGTATCGACCAGGAAGGTGGCACACGCTACGCGCTGAAGGAACCCTTCACGGCGTGGCCGACGCCAACCGAGCTCGGCCTGGTGGACGACCCACCGCTGGTGGAGCGCACGGCGCAAGCCATGGCAGCGGAGCTTGCCGCAGTGGGCTGCAACCTCAACTTCGCGCCTATGCTGGACCTGGCCATGAATCCGGCGAGCCCGGTCACCACCGATCGTAGCCTGGGCGCGGACCCGCACAAGGTCGCCCGGCTGGGTGCGGCATTTATCCGTGGGCTCGAGAGCGGGGGCGTGCTCGCTTGCGCCAAGCACTATCCCGGCCACGGCGACACCCAGGTGGACCCTCACGTGGATCTGCCCGTTTTCAACGGCACGCTGGACCGCCTGAATCAGGTCGAACTCGTGCCCTTCGCCGAGGCCGTTGCTGTTGGTGTGCCGGTAATCATGACCGCGCACATCCTGCTGCCCCAGATCGACCGCGAGCGGCCTGCATCGCTTTCGCAGAAAATGCTCTCGGGGACGCTGCGGCGGCAAATGAGGTTTGAAGGTGTCATCCTGGCCGACGACCTGGGGATGGGTGCTATCGCTCGGCGCTATGGCCCCGGCGACGCGGCGGTGGAAACCTTACTGGCCGGTACCGACACAGCCATGCTCTGCCACGATTGGTCGGCCGTGCGCCCGGCACTCGACGCCGTCGAAAGAGCATTCCAACAGGGGCGATTTAGCCAGGCCGAGTGGCAGTCGAGCCATGCGCGCATCGAACGCCTCCGTACTCGCGTCGCGGCCGCCACCCGCGAGGTGCCTCCACTAGGCGTTGTGGGTTGCACGGAACACCGCGCACTCGCTGCTAAAATCCGCGAACGCGCCGCCAAGGTAATAACCTCCGGAACTACAGATGAGCGCAGATGAACGCGGATGGCACCAGAACTATTTCAGTACCCCGCTCGGAGTCTTCCGTTCTGGGGAGTAAGCGGACTTACTCAGCTCGCTGTAGCGGTGCGAGCTTTCTCGGTGACACCTTCCGAGGCGGACTTCTTCTCGGCCTCGACCTTTTCGTGGGCAAGCTGCGGCTCAAAGCAGCGCCGGCACCGCGCCTCGTACGTCCCTGACGCGCCGACCACAATCAGCTCTTCCGAGGCCACCAGACGCTGGGTGTGCACTGCGGGGTTGCCGCAGCGCACGCAGATGGCCAGCAGTTTGGTAATCTCCTCAGCAACGGCCAGGAGGCGAGGGATGGGCTCAAACGGCCGGCCCAGGTAATCCGTGTCCAAGCCGGTGACGATCACGCGCTTGCCCATGTCCGCGAGTTGCATGCAGACTTCCACCAACTGCTCGCCCAGAAACTGCCCTTCGTCAATGCCGATGACTTCGGTGCGCGGCTCGACTCTCTCCAATACCTCGACGGCGGTGCGCACGTTGTCCGAGCGGATACCCAATCCCGAGTGCGAAACGATTTCGTTCACGGCGTAACGCTGATCGATCACCGGCTTGAAAATCTGCACACGCTGGCGGGCAATCTCCGCGCGCCGCAATCGCCGGATCAGCTCCTCGCTCTTGCCCGAGAACATGGGGCCGACGATCACCTCGATCCAGCCCATGTTGCCTTTAACGATGTCCACGCTCCAGCCTCCTAGCTGTAGGCTACCATAGAGGATTGTGGAAAAGGGAGAACGGATCGACGAGAGCTGACGCCGAAAGCTGTCAGGCGTCGCGATACAAGGAGGCATTGAAGAAGGGCGCGAAGGCGTTGATGACGGCGATGCGAAAGGCGTCCTGGCGCGTGATGAGATTACGGGTCAGCACGCCCCAGGCGCCCTGGGCATCGCGGATGCCGTGCCCGCCGGCGTAGGCATCAATCGCGGCGGCAAGCTCGACGCCGCGATCGAGCACCTCGGCGGCGAGCGGCGCAGGGATCAAGATGCTACCCGACTGGCCGTAAGCGCCCCGGCCGGAAGCATCCGCGACGTAAGCCCAGTTTTCGAGAAACACCAGCCGCCGGCCGTTTTCTTCGACGACATCGAGGCCGCCTTCGAGGCCTACAAAGTAGCGCCACGCTTCGTTGCGTTCCTGCGCCATGTGGGACAACGCCTCGGCGCGACCTCGCGCCCCGGCCATCAGCTCGGCACGCGTGGTGGGCGTGTGCCCCACGCCGCTTTCCACCTCCACCCCTACGACTTCAAACTGCGCGTTGGGGTCGAGCGAGGGGCCAAATACCGTCAGTCCTTCCCAGACAGCATTCAGCTTTGGCCGGCGCGTGCTCCCCACCGCCACCAGAATCTTTTGCATCCGCGAAATCCTCTGTAAACCACAGATAACCATAGATACCAACAGATGAAAAAGACAGAAGACGAAGGAAGTCTGGAACCACAGATGAACGCAGATAAGCACAGATAAGCAGGGCCAGAAGAAACCGGGAGCACTTTTTCCATCTGTTCCTCAGTGTTCGTTGTATCTGTGGTTGCTGCTGTTCATCTGCGGTTCCAAAACCCCCTACTCTTTCCAGAGCTGCGTCTGCCTTTCGCGACCGTAGCGCTCCAGCAAGAAGTTCTTTAGCGCGTCGATGGTCTGGAAGACCTGGTCGGCGCAGGCCAGCATCCAGCCGCTGATCTCCTCAGCCGGAAGCTCGGTTACCAGGTATACGGGGATGCCCGCTCGGTGGGCCAACGTCAACTCGGCCGACGTGCCGCCACTGGTGGTGCCGGCTGCGGCGGCGTCCCAGTAGCAGATGACGTAGTCGGCCTTGTTTTCGATCAGGTCGAGATCAAATTGAATGATTTTTCGCACCGCGCGGCGGAAGCGCTCGAGGTTGGTCTTCTTCCACTCGCGGAAGTGCACCGCTTCTTCGTCCGTGAGGTTTTTCTTTTCATCCTCGGCGGGATCGTAGACGCGGTGGCCGAGCTCGTCACGCAGGAAGGGCATCACCTTGCGGCGCCACACCTTGCCGCCATCGCCCGCGAATTCAATCGGCCCGCAGAGATAAGCCAGCATAAGAGTTGGCAACCACAGATGAACACTGATAGACACAGATGCGAAGAGGCAAGAGAGATCGAGAGCTTTTTCTATCTGTTTCTATCAGTCCTACCAGTGTTCACCGGTGTTCATCCGTGGTTGCTACTTCCTCTCCACCCACTCGACTAAGCCGATTTTGGCCAGCCGGTTGAATATCCCTTCGATAAACCCCTGCGGCAGCTCGCCGTACTCAGCCGCGACAGCATCTTCGATCTCGGCGAGGCTGCGCTTGCTGTCGGCGAAGTTGCCCGCCTCATAGACAATCAGCTCGAATTGCGGCACCTGGCGTGCCTGCTCTCGCCACCAGGCGTACTCCGCCCCCAGCGCCTGACGAAACCACGGCGACGAAGGCCCGTCGGCGATCGGCCCAATATATTTTTTCCTCGGAATGCGATTCATCGGTGTTGGCGTGCGCTTGCTGTCCGACCTCTCTAACTGCTTTGCAAGAGCCTCGAAACTGCCGAAGACGCGAGTAAGATCTTGAAATCTGAGCCTGCCGTTTTCGGTGAGCAAGATGTTCAGCGGCATCATGGCTTGAGTTGCCTGCTCCACTGAAGGATTCAGTCCTTGCCCCGGCTCCATTCGGCGGGGAAAACCACCAGGAGTCGAAGTGAGACCCAGTCGCCTCAGATAAATTTTCGCAAACGAAGAACCCATCGTGAGACCAGCCAAGCGTATCACTTGATCATCGTCAGCGGTCGCGAGCCACACAGCCGAGGCGGTGGCTAGCACCCCGACACGGCGCAGGGTCGTGGAATCCACTTTGTCCACCGAGTCTTCGTTGGTGTGGTGCGTCCAATCAGGCCAGTGGCCAAACTGCACGGCTGGCACGCGCACGCTGCCGTCGTTGAACATGTCGTGGTCGCTGCCCGCGCTGTACGGCGTCATGCGCCAGTGAAACAGGTTGTGCGAGCCGTTCGGCGATACCAGATTGGCCTCCTCGACCTGCTCAGCGACGTTTTCGACTAGATTGTTCAAGAACGATGGCAGCGAATCCGGCGTGCGCGCGATGTTCAACCTTGAGTTGGTCTTCACCAGATTTTCGCCAACCATATCAAGATTCAGAGCCGCAATCGCGCGTTCGGATACTTCGGGGTGCTTGGTCAGCCAGGCGACGGTGCCAAAGTGCTCCGGCACCCAGAGGAAGTGCAGCGTGCGCTTGAGCGGCGGGATCCTCTTTTGGTCGAGCAGCGTCTTCACCGCGCGGGCGATTTCCAGCAGCGACGCCGAGCCCGAGGCGTTGTCGTTGGCGCCGAACTTGTAATGGTCGAGATGCGCCACGAGGATGACTTCTTTGGAAGGGTCGCTGCCGCGCAGATACACGCTGGTCACTTCGAGCGCGCCGGCATGCAACTCAGCGTCCACCTTGGCGCGCAGGACCAGCTTTCCGCTAGCTATTTGCGGCTTGAGGCGTTCCCACTGGCGGTGCGAGATCTGGAAGCCGAAGGTAGCCTTCTCTTTCTCGTCGGCCTGCACCCAGAGCCCATTGTAGCGAACCAGGTCTGGATACTCGGGGCGGTCATCCGGCGCGGGATAGATCACCACGCCCAGAGCCCCGCGTCGGATGACCGCTTCGCGGTGCACGGCGCCCGCATAGCCGGAGGCGAAGACGACTTTGGCCCGGACGTCCTTGCCCTCGTAGCTCGCCGCGTCGGTGCCGCCGCCGACGTCCACCGCTACGCCGCGCCATTCGCCGCCGTTCGAGAGCGTCGAAAGGCAGACGGGCTGGTCGCTGAAGCGGCAGAGGCGTTCGCGGAACGGCTCTTCGACCCACAACTCGCCTTCGCGCGCTGTCCAGGCCATCGGCCCTACGTGCGTGGAATACCGCGTGTGGCCGTCAGAGGGAAACCTCTCCACCTCGACGTCGCTAATGCCGTAAGCCTTGAGGTGGTCCATCACCCAATTACGCGCCCCCGTAAACCCGGGGCTCGCCTGGATGCGGTGGAACTGGGTAATGCCGCGGACGTATTCGAGCGCGCGCTCGCCCGAATACTCGCCAACGATCGCCTCAAATTGCGGTTGCGGAACGACGTACTTGTCGAGTGGTTTGGCCGGGGATAGCTGCGCCAAGGCCTGCGGCGCGATCCGCAGCAGGGTGATAAACAGCAAAGCAAGCGGCAGATACCGGGGACGGCTCATGAGGACTTTTTCCTCCCGACCCTGGGAATGAGGCGGGCCCTTCACCACGGTTCACGGCGGGCAAACTCTAGCACGGCGGAGCGGGCGAGCAAAGAGCCAGGCCACCGAGGCGACCGGGAGACCGAGAAACAGGAAGAACGGACCACAAATTGGTGGGAGAAACGGCCGGCGGCTGAAGACTAAGAATGGAGCGGCCGAGGGGACTCGAACCCCCGCCTACAGCTTGGCAAGCTGTCGTACTACCCCTATACTACGGCCGCTCGGGGCCGACCTTTTCTTATAACACGCGGCGGCAGCGGCGACAAGGCCCGCATCGTGGGCCTCGTGTGCCGACCCGGAACTCGCCGCCCCCCGCGGTTAACTGATTTGAACGACGCGCGTCGCCTTGACGACCGGAGATTTCTTCTGCCGTTCGGCAAATTTCGCGGCCTTGGCGCGGTCGGTGTAAACCCGGCCAAACTTCTCGCCGTCGTGGTAATAGACGGTGACCTGCCAGTGCCGATGTTTGCGCCGCTTGTCCTTACCGAACTTGGTTTTTCTTCTTTTCTTCATGAATACCGCCAGCAGAGCCGCCGCACTATGCCAATTTAGGCGGCGGCGCGCAAGTGTCAAGTTTAGAAGTAACGATAAGTAACATCCTGACAGGCATTAGGTGAAAAACAGGCAGCGCGAGACAGCGCGATTTGCTCCCTGCCGCGAACAGTATTGAATGGCAACGTCTGCGATGATATGGTGCGCGCATTTCCGCCCTAGGAGGCGGCGGGAGTGAAAAACGCCGTCAATTGGACACTGGTGGGTTGCGGGGGGCTCCTCATCGTGGCCGAGGTGGTGCTGGGTGCGGCTACGGGATTCGACTTGGCACTGATGGGAGTGTCGCTAGCTGCGGGCGGCGGAGTCGGGCTGTTCTTCGCCTCAACCAAGGTGGGCCTGTTCTCTTCGGGTGCTCTGGCATTTTTCTATCTCTTTGTGTTGCGCAAGCAGATCCGCTCTCGCCTGCTCGCACCCAACCGGCCGAGCAATGTGGATGCCCTGGTGGGTCGCACCGGGGTGGTGACCTCGCGCCTCGCGCCGAATGCCCCGGGGCAGGTGAAGGTAGGCGACGAATTCTGGCGCGCGGCGCTGGCTCCCGGAGTGAGCGAGGCACGCGAGCCCGGCCAGTCGGTTACGGTCGAAGCGGTGGAGGGCGTGACGTTGCTGGTGAGGTGATCGAAATGGAGCCGACCAACCTCTTGATCTATTTCGTGCTCGTTGTCTTTGCGATCTTGGGTCTAGTGACCCTCGCCAAGTCGGCGAGGATTGTGGCCCAGTATCAAAAGGGCCTGATCATGCGGCTGGGCAAGTACCACGCCATGGTGAGATCCGGTTTGCACTTCCTGATGCCCTTTGTGGACCAATTGATCCGCGTTGATATGCGCGAGAAGGTCATCAATGTGGATCCGCAGAAAGTGATCACCAAGGACAATGTGACCGTAACCGTAGACGCTGTCGTCTACTACAAGGTGATCGACCCTGTGCGTGCCGAATTCGAGGTGCAGAATTTTGGCTACGCCTGCACCACGCTGGCCCAGACCAACCTGCGCAACCTGATTGGCGATCGGGCCCTCGACGAGACGCTGGTCGCCCGCGACGTCATTAACACCAACCTCCGCCAGGTGCTCGATGAGGCCACCAACGCCTGGGGCGTGAAAGTCACGCGCGTCGAGGTGCAGAAGATCGATCCGCCGGTGGACATCACCGAGGCGATGTCGCGGCAGATGAAGGCCGAACGGGACAAACGCGCGGCCATCCTCGAATCCGAGGGCATCAAGCAGAGCCAAATCCTTCAGGCGGAAGGAATCAAGCAATCGGAGATTCTCAAGGCCGAAGGTGACGGGCAAGCCCGCATCACCCGCGCCAACGCCGAGGCCGAAGCTGTTCGCTTGGTCTCGACCGCGGCCGAAAACTACTTCAAAGAACGCGCCGAAACAATGCGGCGCCTGGAAGTTTTGAACAATACGCTCGGGCAGAATACTAAGTACATCGTGCCCTCCAACGCCAGCCTGGTGAACGTGCTGGGGCTGGATGCCGTGGCGCCACTCACTAAGGGGAAAGGGGGCGATGCCACCGCGGCTCCAGCTTCTCCTTCCCCCGGCCCTCGCGGCAACCCATAGAGCAACATTGGCGGATTATTTCTTGCGCAGAGTTGTAGCTCTGCCGACGTGGGCTTCCATCCTGGCAAGCCACAGTACTGGTTATCACACGCTGGAGGGAAGAGGGCAGAGGCGTTCGCTCCGGGTTTGACCTACCGAGAGAGGAGACGCCCGAGTCCGAGCCCAGCCTGGGAAATAGGAACTCGCTTTGTGCAGCGGCCGGGAGGTAGGCTCCGAGCGTCAATGCTTTGATCATACTGAGTTTAGACCGCATGTTCAACGCGCCAAGAACGGATTCCCGAATGCGTGAACTAGAGCCAAATTGGCCTTTTTTGAGTCGAAGAAAGCTTCGTGTGAATGAAAACTTTTCATTCGTGCAGGCAACTATTTGGCTTCTACAACGTCTAATTAAGCTGATGCAAATTCCGCGGAGGACGCGGAATGCAAGGCCGAACCACCGGAGAGCCCTCCCGTTGGGGAGCCACAGCGAAGCAACACTGCGTCAAGTTTTCTGAAACAATTTTGCAGGTTTTGCGTTGAACAGAATAGACGCAGCTGAAACAGTGGAAAGCGAGGAAGCATGGTCCTGCGGTTGAATCAGCACCCGAACATTGAAGACCTTCACCATCACTCTCCCGAAATCGTCGAGGTGCTGCGCCAGTTGCTCGCATCCGGAGCGCCAGCTAAACCTGATCCGCGTCGGAACGACTTCTACGAGTTGGAGAATGGCTCTCAGGTTTTTTACATCCACATTTCCCCGGTCAACGGGAAGGTGCTGTTGCTCGGGACTTGGCTCAAGGACGAAGCACCCGCAGCGATGGCAGCCTCCCAGCGAGCCGGTTAACCTCGCGTCGCTTCCGCAATCAACGTGGTCTTAAATTACTCTCGCGGCCGCAGTTTGCTCGGCGCGCCAGCTCATTTTCCAAGATAGATCGCACGCTGGAGTGCAAAGCAAACCAGGGGCGAGCCGTAGGCCATGCGCGTGTCGGGTCAGCGCGGGGTGACTTTGATTCTGCCGGACATGCCCTTCCCGCCCGGGTCGCCGTGATTGCCGCAGTGATAGCCGAACGTGCCTGCAGTTTTGAAGGTGTGTTCGAAACGGGATCCAGCGAGCAGCGTTCCGGATTGGAATGAGCCATCGTCGGCTTCGACCGTGTGGCGGCCGGCATCATTCACCCACTCTATGGTCGCACCGACCGGGACGCTCGCTTCCTTAGGCGTGAACTCGAAGTTGGTCAGCTTCACAGTGATGTAGGCGGCACTCGGGGCACCAGCACCCCCAGCGCCCTTGCCTTGGGGCCCCATGTACCAAACGTAGTATGTCCCCAGCCCGATGAGCAGGACGACCCACCACAGAGCGAGTTCAGTGCGCATCCAGAGTTTCCAGCGCTGGAAGCGCAGCCATTGGGGAAGGAGGTTGGTGGCGGCCACCAGCACGATGTAGAGCCCGAGCAGTTCGGCGACTATGCCGAGCGCGGCATGCGCCGTTGCCACAGCGTAGTAGCGGTCTCCGAGCCCCGCCGGAAGCTGCGGGATCACCCCGCGAAACGATGGCCACATGATCAGTCCGATCATGGCCAAGTTCAGCAGCATTACCGTGACCTGGCAGATCCCATGCGCGGTGAATCTATTTCGCCGCGCCAGGAACATTCCGACGAGCAGCGCCACACCCATCGTCAACTGCACCAGGAGATTCACATCCGCGTTGAACGTGGCGCCGGTGCCAAGAAAACCTTTCATCGCATCTGCTCCACAACTGGGGGGATCCGCCGCGCTGCTCAGGGCGGTGTGGCACGCGGCCGGAGAGCCCGAAGATACACAAGGCACCGGCCCCCAAAATACACTTCAGACTTGTCCGGGATTGGCGGCGGGAAAATATTGAACTGGCAGCGCGGGCGCCCCCGTCTCAGTTAACTCATCCTAAGCCTTCCGGATCAGGATCGGTCGACTGGAACGCCCGTTCTGCTAGCCACTGAGCTGTTTACGGCTTTTCGACGATGTCGCCCTTCATCGGGCCCAAAACGCCCAACAGTTCGTCCTGCTCGGTTTTGCCTACGTTGAACTTGTTGAGCGACTTGACCAGGTCTTCCACCAGAGCGTTGAAGTCGGATCCGGTAACGCCCATACCCTCGTGCGCTTCCTTCATCGACCGGCCCGTGTACTTGCACGGCCCGCCCGAGGCTTCGCAGATCTGGTTGACGAGGTGCATCTTCAACTTGTCGAGGTCGGTCTTCGCGAAAAACTTGTTGATCCGCTGATCGGCTCCCACGTTGGACACGAAGTCATTCACCACTGACGTGATGCCATCCTTCTTGCCCAACCGATCATAGAGTGTCTTCTTCTCGGCCTTCGTAGTTTTCCTCTGCGGGGCCGCCACCGTCGCCTGCGCCGCGGCAAACACTAGCGAAAACACCAGTGCCGCCACGGGTATCGCTCGAAGCCATTTCCGCATCGCTGTCTCCTCTGCTCGCACCACTACCTGCAGTGCGAGCGCTTGAAAGTTTGACGCTCCCACGCCAAGTCCCCGGCCATAGACAGTCCCTGGTGGGCTGGGTTTCCCCTGAAAAAGCTGCCGTAGTCTACTACGAAATTGCGATAGCAATGGATGGATTTTTTCCACAGACACTGACCGGGGCTGCGGGGACCCAATTCACGCAGGCATTTCGTACAATTATGTTCTTTGGTTTCCTCGCCGTGTGGCTAAGCCGCGGCCTGGCGCGCCTGGCGCCCGACCGTGCTGCCTTGATGCCTTGCCGCGGAGGCGCACCGTAACTGTTTCGAATGGGTGCCCGACGACCCTGGACGGAGCCGCAAGAAGCTCTTGTAAGCTGAAAGGGTAACCGTGAGGACCCTGTGGCCGAAACGGGAGTTCCTGGCGAGTCTTACGCGCGCAAGCGGCGCAGCACTCGCCTCCTGCAAGCGGTTCCCCTGACCGTCGCAGGCCGCGACGCGGCCGGCCACGCAGTTCGAGAACAGACTGCGACCCTCTCTCTAAACTGCCACGGCTGCCGGTATTTCTCCCGGCACCGCGTCGAACAGAATGCCTGGCTCACTCTGGAGATTCCCAGCACGCAGGCCAGCGTGGAACGGCACCAGTTGCGGGCCCGCGTGGCCTGGATCCAGCGATCGCGGAGGCTGCAGGGGCTCTTCCAGGTGGGCGTGGAGTTTGAGGTTCCCGGCAATGTCTGGGGAATCGCGAGTCCGCCCGAGGACTGGCAGCAGTTTGAATTGCGGGCCGCTTTCGATCCGTCCGCGTTCGAGCGGGAGTTGCAGGAGTTACTTGCAGTAACCGAAGCCGGCACGCATTACCAGTTGCTCGGCGTCACCGCGCTAGCAACGCCGGCGCAGATTAAACACAATTTCTATGCGCTGGCCCGGAAATTTCACCCCGACCGTCACATGGACCATCTAGAGTGGGCCGGGTCGTTACACCGGCTCATGGACGCCCTTGCGCTGGCTTATCGCACACTGACCCACGAGAAATCGAGGCAGAACTATGACCGGCAATTGGCCGAGTCCGGCGCCTTCACGCTGGGCCAGAATAAATCCGAGGAGCAGAAGAACGCCGAGGAATGCCTGCAAAGAGCGAAAGAGTGTCTGCGGGCGGAAAACTTTGTCGGTTCGATCGTCTGGCTGCGCAAGGCGGTCGAGATCGAGCCGGACTCATCAAAATATCAGGCGCTGCTGGGGCGCAGCTTGGCGGCGGTGCCACAGTACCGCCGCGAAGCAGCCGAACATTTTCACCGAGCCATCGAGCTCGATTCCCTGAACACTTTCGCGCATTTCCAGTTCGCCAAGCTGCTCGAAGAGATGGGCCTACCCTGGCGTGCGCGGCCGCATTATCAAACAGTGATCGAACTCGACCCGGAAAACGCCCAGGCGCGCGAACGGTTGCGGCAGATCGACGCGGCGCAAGGCGAACAGCGAAGCGCCGAAACCGGCTTCCTCCACCGCATCCTCCACCGCATCTCCAAATAAGGTTGCAACTCCAATCAGGCGCCTAGTCCGGGGATTCTCTCAGCAGTGAGCTCTCTGATGGGGCGAACGCGACACCGACTACTCCGCAGTGGCGCTGCGCCCGATTTCTTTCTTCTTAAACGCTGCAGCAGCGTCCTCGGCCCTGTCAAAGATCTCGAAGACCGTGGCCAACCTGGTGATCTGAAGCAGATCGCTCAGACGAGCATTTAGGTTCGCAAGCTTGATGTCTCCGCCAGCGGCCCGAGCCGAAGTGTAGAGGGCCACCAAAGCTCCTAGGCCCCCGCTATCCATGTGAGTGACATCTCCAAGGTCGAGTACGATTTGGGGGGATTTGTTCAACAAATCTTTAACCAAAAGACGCAAAGATTTTGACTCCTCGCCGAGGACGAGCCTGCCGCCGCAATAAACGACGGCGACTCCGTTCATCCTGCGGATAGTAGTTAGTAGCGCCATGCGAACCTCCTGCGCCAACCCCGCTCCGAGAAGTCAGGGGCCGGATAGCACGAAGCTAGTCCGGTTCCGATTAATTTGCAAGCCCGAGCTTACCAAGCGAAACGCCCGCCACGCAATTCGCGCGCCATCAAGATGGTCAGGCCGCCCTGGTTCGGGAGTTCAGTGGCAATTTGCTATTGTCACGCAGGTCGGCCAGCAGCTCGGTCAGTTGCCCAGACCGAGGCCTTCTTCGCCCAGGCGCTCTCCGTATAACTCTGTTTGAAACGCTGCGCCGTTTCGCCCAGCGCCACGGGGTTGCCACTGGCCTTATACTTGGCCACGCCAGACCAGTAGAGGGCTTCAGGCGCTGCCTCGGTCGTTGGAAATTGCTCGACGACCTGGCGGTAGCGCCGCTCGGCCTCCTCCCACTGCTTGCGGCTAAAGGCGGCATGGGCCAGGCCGATATGCAACTGCGCCAGGAATTCATCCGCCGGCAAGTATCCCTCGAAGCGATGGCGTTGGGTCCCCTCAGGGTCAAGAATGAGTAGCGTGGGCGTCCACTGCACCCCAAACCGCTCAAAAACGGCGGGCTGTTCCTTAACGTGGATTTTTACCGGTAGAAAATTTTGCGTGATGTAGGTCGCTACCTGTTCAGCAGGATAGACCTCGGCATCCAGCCGAGCGCATCCCCCTCACATCGGCGCTGCGGTGAAGTCGAGTAGCAACGGCCGTCGCTTGGTTTGCGCCTCACTGAGCGCCGCTTCTACGTCTTTCATCCATTGAACCGCCATGGCATTCCTCCTTCAGCAGAACTTCGGGGTAGGGGCGCCCCTTGCTTCGGGGCGCCCTGTCGGTACTTTTCAGGTCGACAACCGGCATGCAAGCTCTAGGTGCCTGCCGCAGCTACTTGCTCCAAAATCGTCAACGCCCGGCCGACCTCCGCGACACCAAAAATTAGCAGAGGCGCGTTTGTTCCTGCCTCGACTCCGCAGTAAGCATAGTTGATGTTGATGTTGGCATCGCCGAGTCGCGAAGCGGCGCGCGCCAACTCGCCCGGTCGGTGAGCAAGTTTCACTTGAACGACTTCGGCCTCTGTATAGTTCAGGCGCTGGGTATCCAGAACCGTTTTGGCCGTCGTTGGGTTGTCTACCACCAAGCGAACTAGACTCTCTCCTCCAGTCGGGAGCGACTGGAAGGCCAGTATACTAACTCCTCGGTCGGCCAGTGCTCGGCAGACTTTTCCCAGAGTGCCGGGCCGGTCTTCCATCCGGATAGCGAATTCCTTGGACTTGGGCATGCGGCCTCCTTTGCTTGTTTTCCGGGCTGGGAATGTTCCTGCGAAATCGAAGATCTCCGATTTCGACTTTGAACAGTGCGAAAATAATACGCCCACGTCGCTCTCGTTTCAAGGTGCGACCTGCGGCGTCCTGCCGCGCAGCAGTATCACATCCACGCTTGGAAGCTTTTGAGAAAAGGAGGACCTGAGTATGGGGCAAGACCATGGTGAGACTCTTACGAGGCTTATGGGCCATGCGTTGCTGGACTAGAGATGGCTTTCAACCAGCGAGGCGAGAAGAACGAGCAGGGCGGAGAAAACTACCCCCCTATATTCCGCCCTGCTGATGCGACCTTTGTCCCAAGGTTGAACCTAAGAGGCCGACAAGACAATCCGGTGAATCTGGCATTTTGTTGAAAAAAAGATGCAACTTTCTTGCGTAGTATTACGAGGCAGGTCCGCGGCCCTCATCTCACAGGAAGTGGAGCCGCCTGCCACGACTCCTGTTAAGTGTGGCTCCTGAAACGAACGAGTCTCTCTGTCGGCCGTCATACGGTGGTCTCCACGACACTCCAATCCAATTCCCAAAAGTTGTCGCAGTCCAGGAACTCGATGCCAATTTCTCGTCGCCCTTCCTCTTTCTGGTGACACCACACCACGCGGGCCAGCGCTTGCCTTCCGCTGTCTAGCCGCAACACCAGGAGTGCATCTCCACTTTGCGCTGGGTGCTGACACTCCAACAAAGCGCCGTGGCGGCTCAGCACTCGCGTTTTCGTCTCCTCTTCCCAGGCGCGCCCAGGCTTTTCGCAGTGCAACCGAAGCAGCAGGGTCGCCACTTTTCGCGGGCTGCGCCGCAGATGCCGGCTCAGGTCGGCGGCGCTGAGCAAAATGTCGAGCAGCCGAGCCCGCGCCAAGTTGTCCAGCTCCTCTGCGTGCTGGCTAAGGTCAGTGGCTTGCCGGGTGCACTCAGTCAGAAAGTGGTGCATTGATTCCGCGGCTGTCCGGCGAAAGCCCGCCTCTCGAACCAAGTGCGCGTATCGATCGATTTCTTTATAACAAGTGGAGATGAAATGCTCTTGGCAGAACGAGACGCCGTCCAGGCTAGCGGCGGCCGCCTTTTCGCAACCCAGAACGGTGCAGGGCTCTGTCTTTGCCATCCTTCGCAACCCAACCAGGAACTCGCCTACAGATTGAAGCAGGATTTGCCCTCAGTCTATACCTGGCCCGACGAATGAGCTAAGAGATTTAACAGCCTGCCTTGGATGGAAGGCTGGCTCCGAGTGATTGAAAGATCTGGTGAGCCGCCCAGGACTCGAACCTGGAACCCGCTGATTAAGAGTCAGCTGCTCTACCGATTGAGCTAGCGGCCCACAGAAGGAAGGGCGCAACAAAGATCAAACGTCCCTGGCAATACTCCCAAGCTAAACAACAAGCCACCGGCGCGCCCGAAGACAAGCGGGTAAACATGCACTTATAGCAGGGGCGCGCACTGCGGTCAATCAGCGTTTGCGCGTGGGACAGCCTACTTACGTCGTATCCCCTGACGAAGTTGTTGAGCTGAGCGTGCGCGCAGCCTGGCCGAATCCCGCCCGCATCTAGCTGCCGAAGTGCCAAGGCCGCTTCGACTTTAGCCTCCGGGGCACCAGGCTGCAGCGTGAAATGCTCGCTGCCCCGTCATTCGAAGCTAGGCGGAACGAAGCCTCTGGCCTAAAGCTTCCTCCCTCGCCGCGGCGGGCTCGGGGATGGGGCAAACGCGGAGGCGCGAAAATCGCACGGCCTTCGCACCGTCGCTGGCATAGAATAAAGGTAATTGCTGATGTCGCCCGGCGTCCCATCACAAGGGCAAGCCACCGGCCGCAGTCGGCGGCTGTGGTGGTGGATTCTGCTGATCGTGGCCGTTGCAGTCCCGCTCCAGATCACTTTTTGGGGCCAGCCGGTTGCGACGCACTACTCACTGCTGCAAACGGCGAGGCCGAAAGGGGCAGATGGTGCTGGCGGGCCACACGAATGGGTCATCGAACGCCGCGCGAGTCCTCCCGAAACCTGGCACGCGCGGGACATTAATGGCGTCGGCGTGATGGACGAATTCGAAACTCCGCTCGGGAACTTTGCGCGGCCCGGGCTGCGTGGGGAGCCCAAGCGCTGGCTGGTGATTTGCCTTGACGGTGTGCCGCTCGGCGTCCTGCAAAACCTTTGGGACCGTGGCTATTTTCGGGAATTCTATCGCCCTTCGGCAGTGGTCAGCGTCTTTCCATCGGATAGTGAGACCGCGCTCACCACTGTGCTGCACGTCGCGCCGCCGCCTGGCTACGAGCACCGTTACTTCGACCGCAGCCGCAATGAAATCCGCGCCGGGGCCTGGGTTACGCTGACCGGAGCCCACATTCCCTACATTGCAGCGCTCGACTACGATCCCCCCGGCTGGGCCAAGGCCCTCCCTTACCTTCTCCCGCGAAAGACGTATCGCGCCGACCTCGGCCGACTGCGAAAACAGTTCCTGGCAAGCTCCCAGCCTGTGTTCGTCGCTCATATTTCCGCCAGCGACTCGTTGCTCCACATGCTCACCACGCCGCAGGTAGAACCATTCCTGATTGAATTTGAAGACCTGGTCCGCGAACTCTATCTCGACGCTCGCGGCGAGTTCGGAGTCCTCGTATTCAGCGATCACGGCAATACGCAAACCGTGAGCCGTGCCGCACCACTCGAAAAATTCCTGCAACAGCGAGGCTGGCGGCTTCGCAATCGTTTGGAGGGATCTCGGGATGTTGCGGTCCCTGCGTATGGCCTGATCGGCTTCATCGCAGTCTATTGCCAGGAAGACGCCACTGCGTCACTCGCGCGTGACCTAGCAGCGCTCGAAGGCGTGGATCTGCTGGTATTTCGCGATTCCGCGGAAGGGACAGCGGGACAGGCATTCTTGCCGGTCCGGCCTTCAAAGCAGGACACGGCAGAACCAACAATAGCGCTTGTCGGGCCGGGCGCACACTTGTCAATAGGACAGGCAAGTATGGCTGTCCTGGCGAAGGGCGGCGCCACCATCTTGAGCGCAAGCGGCCCCGCACATATCGCTTGGAGCGCGGATGGCAGCCGATTCTGGTACGACGCGAGCGGGGGCGATCCGCTCGAGCTGCTTCCCATCTTTGCTCAACTTCGTGCCATGGGCCAGCTAGGCGCCAACACTGCCCCAAGTCGTTCGGCTGGCGACCTCCCGGCAGAATGCCAGGGTGCGGCTGGCCCAGCCGCCGATGCGGACTTGTTTGCTGCAACCTGGGCGGGGCGCTACCCGGATGCTGCGGCGCGCATACGAGATTGGGCCACCAACCATGTGCAAAACCGCGCGAACATTCTGGTCAGCCTGAAGCCAGGCTATTTCTATGGAGCAGGCATCTTCCAGCACATCGCCCGTTTCACCGGCACCCATGGCGCGCTCGACGCGCCGTCGTCGCTCGGCTTTGCCATGGCCACACGGCCGCTGCCCGCTGCCGTGCGCCTGGCTGATCTGCTGCCGCGGGAGTTCTTGCGGCGAAGAGATGCAGCCACAGATAAACACCGATGAACACGGATTCGAAGAGACGAAACGCAGAATGAACAAGAAACGCCCAGAAACTAAAATAGAAAACTGCAGCTATTGCTGACAGCGAGCACTTTCCCCTTGAGTCGCAAGCTTGCGATCTTGAAAGCCCCATTCTCAGCTTTCGACTTTCAATTAACTTGGTTCGAACGACCGCGGCTCGAAAGGCAAGAGCCAGTTAACCGCGCAACTTGGCGGCGATTTCTCGGGCCACCTGGCGGGCGCGCTCGAGGTCGGTGGGCTCAAAGGAGATGGCCGCGACTCGCGGATGGCCCCCGCCTCCGTACTGCTCGGCCAGCGTGGCCAGGTTTTTTTCCTCCGCGGCGGGGTTCCAGGGATTCGAGCCGATGGAAACTTTGGCGCGGGTGGGTGAGGCACTCACGCCGACCGAATAGCGGCAATCGGGATGAAGCAGATAGGGGATGAACTTGTTGTAACCCTCGAGGTCCCGGTCGCTGACGTCGAAGAAGACGACGCCTTGGCGGGCGTCGGAGCGCTGGCGCATCACGTCAATAGAACGCTCATGGCGTTCGAGCAGGGGCCCGAGGTGCTTCACCACCGCCGGCAAGTTCACAATCTCCGCGAGCGGCCGCGCGGCCAGATCCGGAATCAGCCGCGTGGCCAAGCCAGGCTCGGGTGCCGCTTCGATTACCAGCGCGAGTTGCGTGGCAGGTTCCACGAGTTTCACGGCGGACTCCGGCGTGGGGTATTGCGCTCCGTCAATGACGTCGCCCCAGTGAATCAACTCGGCAAGCGGGCGCGGATCGAAGCCGAACTTTTCCTGCGCTACGGTCGCCAGCCACAGGGTGCACGATTTGTAGTCAGGGTTGTAGAACTTGCGGCCACCGCGGTCCTGGCGGAAGTGCTCGGCATCGGCAGGAGTAAGAAACGCGCTCTGGTGGTGGTCGAACCACCAGGTCACCCGCGGAGAGCTGGAGTATTTGAAGTCCACGATCGCGTTCTCGTCCCCATCGAACAGGCCTTCCTCAAAGGGCTGCGTGGCGCGGTGCGTCAGACCCGTAAACTGGAATTCCGCCGCCGGGTCGAACCGCTCGCGGTAGAAACGCAGAAAAAGGGCGGCCGAAGCGGCGCCATCAAAGCAGCGGTCGTGGAAGCAGACGCGAACCTTCACCGGGACCCCGAACCTCGAAAGTGGCCTCTCCGCCTAGCACGGAGAAGAAATCTTGCCAAGACAAAAGCAATAAAGATGGCCGGGCGCTGGGAGATTGTCAAGAGGAAAGCCCGGGGCGAGTTGCGTAAAGCCGAGGAGGCCGAGGGAAGAAAAAGAGAAAAAGGCTCCCAGCGAGTTCTGGTTCTATTTCTCAAGGTGAGCGCGGAGGGTGAGCTCGCTGCCGCCGGGCACCTGCACTTCGCGCTGCCAATCCTTATAGCCGTTCAGGCGCAGGCTGACCTTGTAGATTCCGGTGGGCAATTCGAGCGTGGCCGGAGTTGACCCCACGAAATTGGTGCCTAAATACACGTCGGCGCCATCCGGCTCCGAGCGCACGGTAACCTTGGAGGGTGGCTGGCCGCTGCGATCCACCGAAGCCAGACTGCCGTTTTCAAGCACAACCACCATGCCCGCGTAGGTCAGCCAAACGCGCGGGCCGTAGCTGGCCTCGCGCTGTGGCGCACCCAGCGCCGCAAGAACTTCCTGCCTCGTCATCCCCGCTTGAAGAGCGGCGCGAGGAGCAGGCGCGGCCGCGGGCGCAAGGGGCGGGGGCGGCGCCACGGGCGCTGGCACCACCGCAACCGCCGGGCGTGGCATCACAGGGAGCAGCCATTGGTCCAGGGCGCCAAAGATGGCGCCAATATCAGCGTTAGAGATGCTCTCGGCTGGAAAGAAGAAATTCGCCACGGCCCACAAGCGGCCCGTGCCGCGGGGCGTAGTGATCGAGCGCGTGGTTACGACACCGAGGGTGATAACGTCCTGGCCCACGTGCACGCTGTGAACGTAAAACTGCTCCCCGACAGCAAACGCCATGTCCTTGTTGCCGCGCGTGACTTCCACGGACTCGCCACGGACGTTCATCGCAGGACAGCCGTTTTGCTCGAGCGAACCATACAAGCCGGTGCGCCGTGCCTCGACGACTCCCCCAACCTGTCGAGCCGGGCCCGCCCTGCCCTTGAGCCCCAGAAAGCTGGGACCAATCGAAGTCAGCCGATAACGCTGTTGCAATATTTGTACGAGCTCGGCGCGAGGAGAGGCGCCAGACCCCTGTTTCTGCGCGCTCGACGCCGCTGCCAGGGCAAAGACCAGCGGCAGAATCTTCAAAGCGGAGCGCAGGAGCACAGCAGCCTCCTCGGGCCGTCCGGTGAAAGACTCACAGCAGGTGTATGAACACTACCCATAAGAGAGGCGCATCAAAAGACGAGAAAAGACAGTACACTCCCCGGGCACGGCATGGAGTGTCCCGCTGCTCGCGAACGAGGGTTCGCAGCGAGCTGAAGGCACGATCACCTAAGGACCGCTCCCGGTGAACGCTCGCGGCCCTCGCCCCAGCTCGGGCCGGGGTGGAGCGCATCTTAAGGGGATCGGTCCTTCAGCTCCAACACAAGAAAGCAGCCAAGCAGTGCCCCTTATGTCCACACTTTCGCTGCTTGCTTTCCAGGGCCAGACCCTAGCGACACCCGGCCCCGAGCGCCGGACAGTTCGTGTGCTTGGTATGCCGCCAGTTTACCGTGCCCGTTGCCAGGTTTGCTCCCGTCACCATTTGCGCCGCTGCCCACCAGGGAAACGGAGACTTCCTGCCTTCAGCATTGTCCTGCATGTCCAGGCGCTTGAGGTAGTACACAGGGATTAGGGCCGCAGTGGTGATGCCAAGCTTCACTCCGTACTGGCGCCCACGAGTCTGGCCGAGGATCGGATTGGCTTCTTTGCAGGCGCGGACGCGGATGCAGTGTTGCGCGCCTTCAACGTCATAGAAAGCGGATGCGTACATACCGGCAGCAATCAGCCAGAATTTGCGGTTGGCTACTTGGCGAAAGCCAAACTTTGCTCGGTTCTGTGGACGCAATGCAGGGCTGCTGGTCATCGATTCGCCGTCCAGGCAGGTCTGCGAGCCATCCCTGTACTCCACGCACGGACGTCCCGCATTGTTGTTGAAATGCCGCGCAATTTCCTTACCTGGGTGTTCCTGCGCCACGAGGGGTGCTGCAAACAAAACGAGACAAATCAACACGCTTTTTCTCACGGTCGTCTCCTTTCCGATTGCCACACCAAAGGGTCAGGGCGCGCAGACACGCGCGCATGTCCATCCAGCGGATGGAGATACTCGTAGTCTCGCATCCTCCTTTTCGGGGCTAACTAGCGGGGACGGCGCGGAGCCTAACTCTCCTAAATGCAAAAGTCAAGCAGGCGTATCGAGCCATCTAGAATGTAACCCTAGGGGGTGTTATCGCGCCATTTAAGATGTAACCCAACTCAGAAGGCTTTTGAGGAGGGGTTACGGTGGGCGATCAAACGAAATGGGAGTACTTGCAGCTCCGGCTTCCATCTCTGGCTGGGGGATTTGTCTCACAGTAAGGGAGGAAGCACTTCTACTCCAACGTAATCTAAGTTGTCGCAGTTTTTTTTCGTGGTGTCGTGTCCGGGAATGCTTTTGCCGGTGGTTTGCCGCCTGTTCGCAAACTTGCCTGCAAAAAACCTATCCCACCAGTGCAGAAATCCTGTCCTGCCTTCAGAGAAAAACTGCCCCAGGAGGCTTTTGAAGGACAGTTGTCCTAACCTGAGTGAAGAGTTAGGTTCTTCCGTGCTGCACTTGTCCCCGCATCCGGCTGAGGGGTATCGAGAAATATCGATGGGTTAAAATCAATAAAATGAGGAGAAACACGGATGAATCTCAGGCGACGAGATTTTCTCCGGCTGGGCGCGATGGCCGGCGCCGGCTGTTTGCTGTTCCCGAAGAATTACGTATTCGGGCAAAATTCGCCCAAGCTGAAGCCCTTTGTGGACCCTCTGCCCATTCCCCCCGTTCTTCCCGGGGCCACATCGTTCGATATTCACATGAGGCAGTTCTTCCAGAAATTGCACCGCGACTTGCCGCCCACTAAGCTGTGGGGCTACGAGGGCATGTTCCTGGGCCCCACCTTCGAGGTTCGCAGCGGTTCGCCCATCACGGTGCAATGGCTGAACGATCTTCCCGGACAAAAGCATTTTCTTCCCGCCGTTGACACCACGATTCACGGCTCCGAAAGTAACGTGCCCGAAGTCCGCTCGGTCGTCCACCTGCACGGCGCCAAGGTGCTGGCCGACAGCGACGGGTATCCCGAGGCTTGGTTCACCAACGGGTTCGGGAAGACCGGTCCGTTCTTCAGCACGCGCGTCTATCACTACCCGAACGACCAGGCCGCCACGATGCTCTGGTATCACGACCACAGCTTGGGCATCACGCGGCTCAACGTCTTTGCGGGTTTGGCGGGCGTCTATTTGATCCGCGACGAAGATGAAGATGAGCTTCCCCTCCCCAAAGGCAAGTTCGAGGTACCCCTGGTCTTCATGGACCGCGCCTTCAACCCCGATGGCTCGTTGCACTATCCCGTGCAGACCGTGCCGCCGCCCCCGCCACCGGTATCTCCCATCTGGGTGCCCGAGTTCTTCGGCGATACGGCGCTGGTTAACGGCAAAATCCTGCCGTTCCTCGAAGTCGAGCCCAGGAAATACCGCTTCCGCATGTTGAACGCGTGCAACGCGCGCTTCCTGCACCTGACGTTTACCAACGCCACGGATAACAAGGATCAGTTGCACTTCCACCAGATCGGCACCGACCAGGGTTTTCTGCACAAGCCGGTGACGCTGATGGACCTGCTTATGTCGCCGGCCGAGCGCTTCGACGTGGTGATTGACTTCACCGGCCAGAAAGGCAAGTCGTTCATCCTGAACAATGATGCGCCCGCTCCGTTCCCGGGCGGCGGCGCGCCGGGCATGGTGCCGCAGTTCATGGAGTTCCGCGTGACGCTGCCGCTGACCAGCACCGACCAGCCCCTCCCCGAGCGGCTCGCTCCGGTGCACCTGCTCGAGACAGAAGACGCCGTCCGCGTCCGCCGGCTCACTCTGCGTGAGAACGACGACCCGAACGGCAACCCGATCATTGATTTCCTCGGCGATCGCCGCTGGAACGAACCGATCACCGAGAACCCGAGGGCCGGCACGATCGAGCAGTGGGATCTCATCAACACGACCACCGACGGACATCCGATCCACGTCCATCTGGTCCGCTTCAACGTCATCAACCGGCAACTGTTCGACCTTAACGTCTTCAACCAGACCGGGAAACTGAAATTCCTGGGCCCGCCGGAACCGCCCGCCCCCAACGAGCGCCCGGCGTGGAAAGACACCGTGGTGGTCTTCCCGGGCGATACCACCAGCGGTCAGGGCAAGCTCACGCGCATTATCGCCAAATTCGACCTGCCGAACGAGGCTGAGTTCCCGCCAGGCAACCGGCAGCAGTACGTCTGGCACTGCCACATCCTGGAACACGAAGACAACGAGATGATGCGGCCCTACGCTGTTGTCTCCGGGAAGGAAGACAAGGACTAATGCGGTCCTACGACGTCGTCTCGTGAAAGCCAAGAGATCGTGAGAGAATTGGGAACTGTCGAGGGCGCGACGTGCCCCCGACAGTTCTCGTTTCTAGTGGTCTAGTCTCGTAGCGTTGGGCGGGTTTGGTCCCAGCGAAGCCGGGAGCCACCATGCGCAGCGCCGGCCTCTAGCCGGTAGTTTGCCGCCTCAGATTGCGCGTGCGGTACGGTGCCCTGAGGAGCGCCGTCACACAGCCCACGCCTACAGCGAGAGGAGCGGGAAAACGATGCCTCGTTGCAAGATAGTTCGCATTTTTGCCATGACACTGTTCGCCGTGCTCGTGCCGTGCACCCACGGCCAGCAGCCGGCGGCACCAGCGCCGCAGAAACCGCACGACTCTCACGCTGGACACACGGCCGCGGCGCCGTCTGCTCCCGCGGCGCACGAGATGAAGCCGGCGGACGCTGCCGACGTAGCCTCGCTCGACGCCATTCTTGCCGCGTTCTACGCCTCCAACTCCGGCGCCGTCGGACAGAAGCGCGACATTGTCCGCTTTTCTTCGCTGTTTTATCCCGGCGCGCAACTGATGCCTGCGGAAGGCAAAGGCCATGGCACCAACATGCCCCGCGCGTTCGCGCCCTCCACCTACATCGCCAACACCGATCTCTTCGCTGCGGAAGAGGGCTACCTGGTCAAAGAAATCGCCCGGCGCACCGAGCGCTTCGGCAAGATCGCGCAGGTTTTCAGCACCTACGAGGCCCGCCACGCTTCCAGCGACCCCAGGCCCTTTGTGCGCGGCGTCAACAGTTTTCAGTTGTTCTTTGACGGCCACCGCTGGTGGATCCTCTCGCTGGCCTGGCAAACCGAAACGCCCGAGTTGAAGTTGCCTGAGGAATATCTCCGCTGAGCCGGTGCGTTTCTCCGCCCCGCACTTGATTTTGCCACGGCACGAAACGGTGCCGGCTCCTTCCGACGGTCCGCCCCAGGAAAGCAGCCCGTTGGGCGGCGCGGCGACGTGCGCTGCGCAATGGCCAGGAAACGCTGTCCATCCTGACGGCCGTTTGGGAAGCGGCCGGTTACCCGTGGTCGGTGCGGCTGAAGGCGCTGTTGCCGATCTGGATGCCGTGGATGCGAAAGCGGTTTCGGCTGAGCGCAGCGACGGAGCGGCAACTTCTGTCCATCAGTCACGATGCATTCTTAAATGGCTTGACGCGGCAGGCGTAGATCGCGGTGTCGCTGCAAAGTGAGAATGTCCGGGATGTACAAAGTAGAAATGTGCGGTTCCATCGGGTGGGGTAGGGCCGTTCCGGAAGTGCCTAGATCGGGCACTTAGACTTCGTCGGAGGCAGAGCATCCTCTCGCCCCTCTGTGAATCATCTCAAGACTCCGGGTGGTTGCTCTTTGGAACACTCCGGCGCGAATTCGGTGCGGCTGTTTTCTGCGGCGGAGTATGCTTTCGGCGGGTGACGTTCCTCCACACCCTGGCCGGCAAGGCACCGCAACGCTTTGTCGGCTCCGCAGCGCCAGCGGAGCGCTCCGGGTTCATCCCGGGCAGGCCCCACGACACGGGGCAGGCCCTGCACCAAGGTGCAGGGCAAGGGGGAACACATGAAGGGTGTAGTATGCTTCGGCGTCGCGGTGTGTTTGTTGTTGACTGCGGCGCTTCCGGCGCAGTCTCAGTATTCTCAATACAACCAACTTCTCCAGGGCACGCAACTCCGCCTAATTCTGCTGAACGGGCTGAGCACCTCGGTCGCGCGCGACGGAGATCCGTTCACCGCGGTTGTCGCTGAACCTGTGTACATGGGTGGGCAATTGATCTTGCCGGCGGGCGCGCGCGTCCACGGGCATGTGGGCAGCGTGATCCGACCGAAGCGCTTCTCGATATTCCGCGGGCAAGCGGCGATGAACCTGTCTTTCCAATCTATTGAGGTGGATAGCCGGCTGCTCCCGGCGCAAATGAGCATTCTGGCGATTCAGGATGCCTCGACGCAGTCGAGCAGTGGAAAGAAACGCAAAGATGTAAAGGTGGAGGAAGGCCAGGTGGTGGAAGCCAAGCAGGATATCAAGGGCGAAATCGCCACGGTGGGCATCGGCACGGCCGGAGGCACAGCGGTGGGCGCGGTCTTCAGCCACGTGGTGCGCGGCCTCACCATCGGCCTGGTTGGCAGTACTGCCTATATCATGGCCAAGAAGGGCAAAGAAGTTGAGTTGCCCGCGCAGACGGCGCTCTTGGTGCGGCTGGACAGCAACGTCTCGGTGCCAACAGCTTCTGCCGTCACGCCATACGGCTCCAGCCGGCGCTAGGGCGGAACTGCAACCCGCGCAGACGCGCGCTGCACGGGAGGACTGTGTCCGGGTGATACGGAGCCCGACTACAGGAGAACGCGGCCCCTGGATGGGCTTCTAGGGCGCCGGCCCGGCTCCGCCACATCTTTTGACTAGTTGTCCGGGGGAAATACGGCGGGCCAAAAGTTTTCGCCGTTAAGCTTGAGCACGCCCACCATCCAACCGTGTTTCTCCTGGGCGATCCAGCAAATCTGGAACAGCAGCGGCTTGTTTTCCGGTGAATGAGGGTCCGGGCCAGCGAGCAATTTGATAGCCACCATATCGCCGCGCTGAAGGGAATGGCTCACGTGAAAACTGCATCCCCTTTCGCTGATATCGTTGGTAAAGGTGCGTTCACAAAAAATTCCTTCGGCCTCGTCGATACCGGAGACTTCGATGGGGAAAACCAGCCGGGCGCGCCTCCCTTTGCGGCGCTCCTTGGTAGTATCTTCGGTGGTGAATTCTTTCCAGTTCGCCTGACTTCCCATTGCTTCCTCCTCCGCGCCGACCCCCGGTGGCTAGACCGGCAAGCTCTCTGCCAAAGCCGGGCTTGACTGCTCGCTGAAAACGCTGGACTTGTTTCCGGCCGCCAAGACCGCGGTGTCACCGGGCGGGATTCTGTTTGAACCTGAACCACCCGTCCGTGCTGGCGCCCAGCTCCCTTGCCTTTTCTTCACCCAGCAATGAGGGGAATGCCGATCAGTGACCGCTGGAGCCGGCAGGGGATGAGGAATGCCGTGCTGCTAGGCTGCGGTAGCCCCGGCCTTGTTCTTGGCCGCGCGTTTGAGGTAGCGGTACAGGCTGGTGCGCCCAATCCCCAGTACTTGCGCGGCACGCACGCGGTTTCCCTCGCACATCTCGAGCACGCGCTGGATGTGCAAGCGGCGCACTTCTTCGAGTGGTAGCGGACGCCAGGTCTCGCCGCCAGGGCCGGCGCGCCCGAGCGGTTTCTGCAGGTGCTTAGGGAAATCGTCGACATCGATGAAGTCGTTGGCAGCAGTGATGCAGGCGCCCGAGATGACGTTTTCGAGCTCACGCACGTTGCCGGGCCAGGAGTGTTGCATCAGCACGGCCTGCGCGCGGCGCGTCAGCCCATGGAGCTGCTTGCCGTAGGCCTCGTTGTACTTCTTCAAGAAGAATTGCACCAGGATGGGGATGTCTCCCACACGTTCGGTGAGGCTAGGCAAGCGGATCTGGATGCTGCTCAGGCGGTAGAAGAGGTCTTCGCGGTATCGGCCGGCGAGGACTTCGGCGCGTAGATCGCGGTTGGTGGCGGCGATCAGACGCACATCGACATGGCCCACTTCCGGCGCGCCAACGCGCTGAATTTCCCGGTTCTGGATCACCCGCAGGAGCTTGGCCTGCATCGGCGGGGACATCTCTCCGACTTCGTCCAGGAACACGGTGCCTCCGCTGGCGTATTCGAACAGCCCGGGCCGCGTATCCGCCGAACAGTTGCAGACGACAAAGCGGTTCTGCGCCACTGGGCTCATCTGGTGGATGGCCTGAGCTACCAGTTCCTTGCCGGTGCCGGTCGGCCCAGTCAACAGCACGTTGGTGTAATGCTTGGCCACCTTCCGCGCCAGGTCAAACACCTCCAGCATCGCCGGGCTTTTTCCCACAATGCCATGGAACTCCAGGTCGGGGAGCAGCCGCTCCTCCAGTTCTCGGATGCGTCTGCGTTGGCTGAAGAGTTCGGACAACTCGTCCAGGTTTTTTTTTAAGCGGGCCCGGTCCACCGGTTTGCACAAGTAATCGTAGGCTCCCCGTCTAACCGCTTCGATGGCCGAATCTACTGAATAGAATCCGGTCATAAGGATGACGTAGACCCCGGGATCGTGCTCCAGCACCCGCTCGAGAAATGCCAGGCCATCCATGGCGGGCATCTTGATGTCAGACAGCACCACGCGGCAGCGGCCCGCTTGAATATGCTCGAGCGCTTCTTCGGGGGCGGTGGTAGTCAGGGTTGGATAGCCCATCTGCTCTACCGTACTCTGTAGCATCTCGAGTACAGCAGCTTCGTCGTCCAGAATGCAAATAGTCAGCGTGTCGCGAGAGGCACTGACCGCAGGATCGCTGGTGCCTGCAGAGGTCATGTTCGTGTTGCCGGGCAAGGACAATGCCAGAGCGGAGGTATACTCGACCCCTTAGCGGATCACTCCGCCAAGCCTTAGGGACCCAAACGCACAGTGACGGATTAAGACCGTCAAGTTCAATTACTTAGCAGGATTCAAGCCAAGTTATGGGAGAGGCCGGGGGGGAACCAGATTGGCGAGGGGATTTCCAAGGTAGGAATACTCGGAGGCCGCTTGGTTCCGAATCGGTTCGAGTGGCCGCCCGGTCCGTGCCAAAGATGAACTCTTCCGAAGCTTCGATAGACTTTTGCCGAGGGGGTTAACAGCTTTATGGACGACGAAACGAGAATTCCGCTCTCGTTCTGTTGTCAAACCCTTTGAATCGTTGGCCTCAAGGCGATATCAAGGGCGCAGCCCTTGGTTAGTTTGGTTGTTGATTGTTGACCTTCCGGCCGAGATGGGACAGAAAATCCAGGTCCTCTTTTGAAGCCTCTGACGGCGCCCCCACCTCGGTCTGAAGCTCATAGACCCCGCCGTTGATCTTGTCCAGTTCCTCCATAATCACCGGGCAGGTGCCTGTCGCCCGGCGGAACTCTTCCCAGGTGCAGAGCCGGTCCGTTCGCGCGGAGCTTGCCGGTTCGCTTTTTCTCATCATTTCTCCTCCTGATCTTTGATGGACTTCCCCTGGCCATTGCCATTCGCCCCTGAGCGCGGGCGCAACTGCACTAATCGAACCTCCCACGTCCCGGAGGATTTTGCCGGACCCACATTCTCGATCTGGTAGGCGATAGGAAAACTATTACCTGGGGCTGATGGGGCAATCAGGCGGATGAACACTACGGCGCCGTTGCGCAAGGGGTGGCAGAGTTGAACTTTCTTGCCCTGTTCCTCGCTCCAGTCCAGGTGGGCTCTCTCTACGAAAAAATTCTGCTCCACATCCCAACCGGAGATCTCGATCCGATAGCTGGTGGATAGCGAAATGTGCGCTGACATTCTTCTCGTCTCCCAGCAGGAGAGCATGCAGGCCACCTGCCAAAGCAGAAAATCCACAAACCTGCTGGCAACAAAGGACTTAACCACTGTGCCGTCAGCGCGGGGACATCGCCACGGCGATGCAATTCGGCACATCTGTACGCTTCTGAATCAGTTGACGGTGGGATAGGACCTACGAGGAGGGCAGTCAACCGAGGGCAAGCTTTAGGGGAATCTTGGAGCGCACCGAGGTCTGTCCGTGCGCCCGTCCCGCTACTCCGGCCTACGCTCGCTTACCGGAGAGCAACCTCCGGGTACAGCGCCAGAAACGCCAGCCTGAAGATGGAGTGGAAGATCCTGCCGAATATCACCCACGCGACCACTAGTCCGAGCAGGCCGAAGCCGCTGTGCTGGGTCCAGTCGAGGAACTTCAGCGCCGCGCGTTTGCTCATGATCAGCGTGACACCGGTGTTGCCGTCGAGCGGCGGGACCGGCAGCAGGTTAAACGTGCCCAGCAGTAGGTTGAGCACAAAGAAGACGCTCAGCAAGGTCGTGGCAAACGTCGGCGACACGGCTTGAGTGGACTCTGTGATGCGTGTAAAGCTGACTGCGATCGGCGCCCGGAAATGCCCGAGTGCCATGCCGATGCGAATCGCTGCGGCCGCCGCCAGCACCAGCAGGAAATTGGCGGCGGGACCTGCCAGCGCCATCCACGCTGCCCGGCGCGGGTAGCGCTGCTGCCAGGTCGGGTCATAAGGCGCGCTGGCCCAGCCGATCATCCAGCCTCCCAACAAATAGGACAGGATTGGCGCCACGACTGTTCCTAGCGGCTCGCGGCGAATGTGGGGTATCGGATTCAGCGTGACTTGGCCGCCATGAAATGCAGTCGGATCGCCGCCGAGCTTGGCGGCGAGCGCATGCGCCGCTTCGTGGCACGTCGTGGAAAACAGAAACACCGCGTACCAGATGAACCCCAGGGCAAGGGTTTCAGGCTGGATGGGATGCATGGCGAGCGCAAGCCTAGTGCTTCCGCAGCGCGGATGCAAGACGCTCCGTTATATCCCGCCCTCCGCCCTCTCTGATACGCGTTGCAGCTCTCGCTTGCGCCCTGACTGTCGATCCGAAAATAAGGAATGGCTCCGGGGCCTGGACTCGAACCAGGATAACCAGATCCAAAGTCTGGTGTGCTGCCAATTGCACCACCCCGGAGTCGTTGAGAGCAAATATTTTACTGGTGTTCTTCGGTCGCTCCAACCAAAACTTTCATTGAACTTGTGCGATTCTCGAGCCGAGAGGCCCCTGCGCGGTGAAAACGACTGGGCAGGGATAGGCTATACCATCGCAAAATACAAGGCGGCAACCGGGCCTGAGTGCCGCAGACTGCACAAACCAATCCAGCAGGGCGTTGTGCAAGAAGACGATCTCACGAGCTGATAGGGAGCGTTTCCCCAACGGCTCAGGGTGGGTAGCCGCCCGGCCCCCGTTCTCAGGGCTTACCCGCGCCTGCCATCGCCGCCGACCCTGCCAGAGTGAGTTTGCCACGCAGTTCGATCTGTTCGACCGAGCGGCCGACGAGGATGTCGTACTCGCCCGGCTCGGCGCGCCACTGCTTGGAGTTCACATCGTAGTAGGAAAGTGCGCGGCGATCGAGCGTCAGCGTCACGCGCTTGGTTTCTCCGGGCCTTAGACGGAGCTTTGCAAAACCCTTCAATTCCTTCGCGGGCCGCGGAACCTTGGCATGTGTGTCGCCCACATACACCTGCGCCACTTCGGCGCCTTCGCGCTTGCCGGTGTTCGTCACATCAAAAGACACGGTGACTTTGCCGTCGGTGGTGGTTGCAGGTGTGATGGACAGGGTGCCATATGAAAACGTCGAATAGGAAAGACCATAGCCAAAGGGAAACAGCGGCTTCGTTCCGTTGTGCTGGTAGGCGCGATAGCCGAGGAACACGCCTTCCTTATAGACGATGCGGTTGGTGCCCGCTTCGGCATAGTAGCTATCGTGCGTCGGATTCTCCTCCCAGTGGCGTTCGAACGTGACCGGCAGGCGGCCCGAAGGATTCACGTCGCCAAAGAGAATTTCGGCCAGCGCGGTTCCGCCCTCCTGTCCCGGATACCAGGCCTGCACGAGCGCCGGCACGCGATCGAGCCATGCGTTCATGTCCACGTTCCCGCCGGCGGTGAGAACCACAATCGTGTTCTTGTTCGCCGCAACCATTTCCTGAATGAACTCGTCCTGCCCGGGCGGCAGGCGAAAAGTGCGGTCCGCGCCCTCACTCTCGGTCTCCGGGTCGAAACCGGCCGCAACAACCACGACGTCCGCTTTCGCGGCAAGCGCTTTGGCTTCGGAATCGACAATATTTCCCTGGCGCACAATTCCCAGCGCCAGCCGCGCCCCGAGCCACATCGACCGCCCGCGGTGCTCGAGCACGACCTTGTGCGGCCTCGCCTCAAGCGAAAGGCCGACGCAGTTCACAAGCGCCCTCGAGGTCGTCCAGTTGTCGAAGGCGAGTTTGTCATCCACGTAGAGGCGATAGGAGCCGCCATCTTCTCCCGTTGATTCCACGAAAATGTCGTAGGAGCCCGAACTTTGCGGGATGTAATAGCCCGTCCAGCGCGCCGAAAGCGTTTGCTCGGGAAAAACCGAGCCAGACGTCATCCTAAAGTTGACGTGCTGCTCGGTGCGGGTCCTGACAGGGCTGACTTGCAAATCGATGTGGTCGAAGTACTCTGCATGCAGCCCCGGTTGCCCACTGGCGGCCGCGGTCGAAAAATGGGTTGCCTCGGCCATTTCGCTCAGCGCGGGCATCCCGCGCTTGTAATAGACCTGAGCCGCTGTGCCGAGGTAGTTGCTCAGGCCCTCGAGGAAGCTGGTCGCCGCAAATGGCCGAACCTGGGCGCTACCTCCTCCCACCGGCACGGCGGGATACGCGTCTGGACCCACGATGAGAACGGACTTGATTCGCTCCTTGTTGAGCGGGAGCAAGTTGCCTTCATTCTTCAGCAGCACCATACTCTCGCGGGCTCCCTGCAAGGCAACTTGGCGGCCTTCCTGGTTGTACCGCGGGATGGAAAGATCGGTCTGGTCGCGCACGAGCCATTCGAACTCCACCGCCTTGCGCAGGATGCGCCGGACCTTGTCGTCAATCGTCGCGACGGAGACTTTGCCCTGCTGGATCGCGGGGAGGAGCGTCTTCCGGTTCATGAAGGCGCCGGAGGGCATCTCCAGGTCCAGGCCGCTATTAGCCGCCGCAACGCCGTCGTAGGTGGCGACCCAGTCGGACATGAGGATGCCGTCAAAGCCCCATTCCTTCTTGAGGACGTCCGAATTGAGAAACGTGTTCTGCGTCATATGGGCGCCGTTGGTCAGGTTATACGAGTCCATGACAGCGCCGACGTGCGCTTCCTTGACCGCCGCCTCGAACGCGGGGAGATAAATCTCGCGCATGGTGCGCTCGTCAATAACCGAGTCCGTGTTGTGGCGGTCGAACTCCGAATTATTTCCCATGAAGTGTTTGATCGTCGCGCTGACGCCTTGGCTCTGCACGCCTTTGACATACCCCACCGCGATGCGCGAGGCGAGGAATGGATCTTCACCGAAGTATTCGAAATTTCGTCCATTCATCGGCGCGCGATAGATGTTCACACCCGGGCCCAGCAGAAAGTGCGCGCCTTTGGCCTTTGCGTCCCTGCCGATTTCCGTGCCCACGCGCTCGGCCAGCGCAGGATTCCATGTGGCAGCCAAGGCAATTCCGCCCGCCATGGCTGTGGCAGGTCCGAAATTACGGACACCGACCGGGCCGTCGGCCATCTTCAGGCGCGGTAACCCAAGTCGCGGGAGGGCGCGGATAAAAAAATCGTCAACACCTCCGAGCATGTCAATCTTTTCTTCCAGCGTCATCCGGCTGAGGACGGCCTCGACCCGGCGCTCGACGTCACCAGGCGCGGGCGAGGCCGACTGCACGAAGGCCTGTATCCCGATGAGGAGAACAATTGCGACCGCAGAGCAAATCTTTCGCATGGGACGCAGAGAGGCAAGCCGCCACATCGACTTAGTGTTCCTGGTCATCTTATTATCTCCGACGCAATCCTACGTCTCGTTCGCCGCGAATCATCCGTTTCCTGCTTCACGTCGCCACAGGTCTTGGTTGGTGCGGGCCGCGCCCTTTCCCACCTTCTGCCGACGGGGTGGCCCACTTTCTCATCCGCGCATGAGAAGCCTGCGCATCGACCTACTTGCCTGCGTAGCTGACACGCCAAATGGAATCGGAGCCGTCATCCGTCACCATCAACGAACCGTCCTTAGCGACGGCGACTCCAACGGGTCGGCCCCAGACCTGCCCCTCCGGCGTCACGAAACCGGTGAGAAAGTCCTCGTATTCTCCGCTTGCTCGACCGTTCTTCAGTGGCACGCGAATTACCTCGTACCCTGTGCGCACAGCCCTGTTCCACGAGCCATGCTCCGCGGCGAAGATATCTCCCCGATATTCAGGTGGGAACTGCTGGCCGTCGTAAAATGTCATCTCGAGCGAGGCATTGTGGGGTTCGACGAGAACATCGGGCACGATAACCTTGTCCTTTAGTTCCGGATGCTTGCCCTTGTGGCGCGGATCCTGGTTTCCTCCAATGTAGTACCAGGGCCAACCGTAGAAGCCTCCGTCCTGAACGTGGGTAATGTAATCGGGAGGGAGATTGTCGCCGAGTTCATCGCGCTCATTAACGGAGGCCCAGAGTTCGCCGGTTTGTGGGTGGACGGCAATACCAACTGGATTGCGTATACCCCACGCGTAAACACGCAGCCGGGAGCCATCGGGATTCGCCTCCAAGATGTCCGCCCGGTGATGTTCAATGGGATTGTTGTCGGTATCGTCGACGTTCGACTGTGATCCGACCGAGACGTACATCTTCTTCCCATCCAGAGAAAACACAATGTCGCGCGTCCAGTGTCCCCCTCCGCGCAGCAACCCGCCGCCCGGGAGGTTGGGCACAATCACTTCCCGCGGACCGCGGGCCTTCAGGTCTCCGTTTTGGTATGGGAAGCGAACGACGGAGTCGGTATTCGCAAAAAAAACGTATTTGGGGTTGGCCCCTAGGGGATAGAAAGCAATGCCAAAAGGCTGCTTGAGACCGGTGGCGAAGATCTCCACTCTTTCGGCCTTTCCGTGCTCACTAATGCCCCGGAATACCTTGATGCGCCCTGGCTTGCTTTCCGCCACGAAAAGGTCGCCGTTGGGTGCCGTGCGAATCAGCCTTGGGTTATCCAGCTGTGAGGCGTACAGTTCGACTTTGAATCCCGGCAGCACCTGAGGCCATGCGCCCGCTGGTCTCGGTACCAGCTCGGGCCCGTTATCTACGGATGGGGTCGCGTAGGGCCGCGGCAGGTCCGCGGGCGTGATCTTGTGAAAGGTGCCGGCCCGTTGTCCGCGGTAGTCGGTAAACACACTTTGGCTGCGCAGCATCTTCTCGCTACCAGAGCGGAGGGCCAACGTCAGCGCAGAATGGCCGATCATGAGCGAACAAGCAACGAAAGCTGAAACAATCACTGCCGGGCGAAAATAACTCATCTAGGCAACCTCCTAGTACAAGACCTCTACGACCGGCGGCTCCGCCCGTTGAACGAAAACGAGTTGCGGCCGTTCGCATCGCGGATGGAACGGGGCTTCAAAGCAACCATGCGGTTTTCCCCATTTCAGGCACCTCCAGCCCTAGAACGGTTTGAGCCTCGTCACGGGAAGCAAGGAGCATGCCGCGAGCACGAATGCGAGGAATCTAAACTTCTGATGAGGCGGCCCTGACTCTTATTCCTGCATCTTCCGCGACGCCCAACGCCGCAGCAGACCAGTCCAGGTTCTCACGTCCATTTGCGACAGCTGCCAGCCAGCGATCACGCAGTAAGCTGGCCAACGGCATTGGCATCGGTCCTGTCGCCGCTGTCTGCAAGACGAGATCGATATCCTTCAAACCCAGTGACAGACGGAAGCCAGGTGGCTCATAACTGTTCTCGGCGATCTGCTTGCCATAGCCCTGATAGACGGGACAGGCAAAGAGTGTTTGTCCCAGCATTTCGGCGACTTGTTTCCTGTCGAGGCCACATTTCTGTGCCAGCGTTAGCGCTTCCGCGAGAGCTTCGATCGCAGCAGCGATCAGGAAATTCCCGCACAACTTAACTACGTTGGCCGCGCCCGGATCTTCCCCGAAGTCAAAGATTCCTTGGCTGACCGCAGCCAAGATGGGCTGAACCCTTTGTTTGGCAGACTGCTGACCCGAGAGGCAAATCCACAGCCTTCGCGCCGCAGCGGCTTCGGGTCGTCCGAAGACAGGGGCAGCAAGGTAAGCCACTTTGTGTCTTGCGTGTTGTTCCGCCAACTTCCGCGCTGTCATTGGCGAAATCGTGCTCATTGACACATGGATGCCACCCGGGCCCAGCATTTCAGGAAGGGCCGGGGGGCGCAGGCAGACTTCTTCTAAAGCTTGGTCATTAGCGACCATTGTGAGCACAATTCCTCCCCGCTCAGCGGTTTCGCTGGGATGGGAAACCAAGGTGGCGCCTTGTGCCACCAGAGGCCCAGCCTTGGCAGCCGTGCGGTTATAGACCCGCAGTCTATAGCCCGCGCGCAGGAGATTGGCGGCGATAGGCTGCCCCATGTTCCCTAAGCCAATAAAACCTAGTGTCTCGTGCATTTCGAAATCACCTCCACGCTTGGTGCTTCCCGACTTTGGATCGCTCCTATCTTCCTTTGCCGCTCCACCCGATTGGCGTCGCCGTGTTACTTTCAAGGATTAAGTGATCGCCCATCGGTTTCATTCCCAACACGCCAATCTCCTGCTTCAGCAGAACTGGCAGCACCTTTTTCCGTAATTATGTGCGCGAACCAGAGGACGAAGCGAAGGTCTAAGACTCGATGTGCCTCCGTGCGCGGGCGTGGGCCGGGTGGTCTTCGCGACCCGTATCAGGATTGCTGCCGCACTCGAGCGCAACAAAATAACTTAGAAGCTGTGCCGCCACCACTTGGACGAACGGCGAGAGCCATTCGGCCATTTCGGGAACTTCAATAGAGTACTCGGCAGGAATCTCATTCACTCCCGCAGCGGCGACTGCCACACGCAGAACTCCCAGCTCGCCGCACAGACCCAGAAGCTGTTTGGCGCGCTGGTCCGTGGGGCCGCCCGTCAGAAAGACGGTCACCGCTACCCGGGAATCCAGCTCCGCTTGTGGGCCATGGAGAAATTGCTCGGTTTCAAAACCATCGGCAGGTAAGTAGCTTGTCTCCTTCACCTTGAGCGCGCCCTCACAGGCGGTTGGCCAGTTGGGCCCCGCACCAGCGAAAATCCATCGCTTGCGCATGGCGATCTCGCGCGCCGCTTCGCGCGCTTTGGACTCGGCGCCGAGCGCCGCTCGCATCCGCTCGGGCAGGCGATCCACCGCCGCGCGCGCCTCGCTGCAATTTCCAATCCAGCCGCGCCGTTGGGCGAGTTGCACACTGAACGCGGCCAGCGCCGCCAGTGCAGTTGTGTAACTCTTGGTGTGAGCGAACGAATCTTCCCTCTCGCACGTGGGGATGACAATGTCGGCGGATTTTAGCTGATCGCCCGCTTCACGACCAACCACGGCAATGGTTCCCGCTCGGGCCGAACTGAAGAGATTCATAGCTCTGAGAGAATCGTTCGATCCTCCGTGACTGATGATGATCGCCATGTCTGCCGAGTCGATCACAAACGGATAATGCACAAACTCGAAGGAATGTTCGACCAGTGGGACGGTTCGCCCGCCGCTCAGGTGCCGCAGAAAGTGCGCCCCGATGAGCGCAGCATGATACGACGAACCGATTCCCGCCAGCACCAAACGCCGGCGCGAAGCTGCGGCCTCTGCCGCGCGCTCGATCTCTGCTCCTGTGTTCTCGAGCAGTTGCGCGATCCGATCCGGCTGCTGCTGGATAGCGTCGTATATGTGATAAGGATGCGCCGAGCGTCTGACTGCCGATTGCGTGACTGTCTCCATGGACCTCCTTCGCGCTATCAGAATCACGACTCCGGCCGTCCCCAGCCAGCCACGGCCCTGACTCCAAGAGTGCCCCTCACGGCCAGCCTTGCGGCCCTGAGGTCGGTTGAGCGGGACCGAGGCCGAGTGCCTCGATCACCGCCTCATGAACGGCGGGTAGGAACTCCTCTGTCTTGTGGCCCTCTCTCCCGGGAGAAACGCGGTTCTTCAGGAGGATAACGAAGAGGTCCTTCGCGGGGTCGATCCAGAGCCACGAACCGGTGTAGTCCGTTTCGCCGAAGCTTCGCAGCGAGAAATAGTGACCGCTCGGAGAATTCTGCCCCGGGGCGGCCCTGCCAAGCGTTCGCGCGTTTGCCAAGAGCGGCTGCGGGCCGGTGAACTCCACGATCGTGCTGCGGCGCAGAAACCGATGGTGCGCGTAAATGCCGCCGTTCAGCAACATCTGCGAGAAGGCGGCGAGCTCGCTCGCCGTGGAGAGCAAACCCGCGTGGCCTGCGATGCCGCCGATCGGGAATGCCCGTTCAGCGTGGCTGCGCCGCTGATAATGGGTCGAAGGACTTTCCGCGGGCCCGACTTGCGCGAGTGGGCCCTTGCCCGGGCGGTACGTTGAATCCTTCATCTGGAGGGGCACAAAGAGCTGTTGCTCGGCCAGCGCGCCGAGCGGCTTGCCCGTCATGCGCTCGATGATCTCTCCGAGCAAGATAAAACCCAGAGGGGAGTAGATTTCTTTGGTGCCCGGCTCAGTCGCCAACGGCTCGGCCAAGACTGTTGCGAGCCTTTCCGATCTTGTGCTGAACGTCCTGGAGGCGCCTAAGTGAGCCGGAAACCCTGATCTGTGTGTCAGCAGATGGCGAATTGTGACTTTGTGGCGCCACTCGGGACTTGGCCCGCTGGGCCATTCCGGTAGATAACGCTCGATTGGCGCGTCGAGGAGCGCCGCGCCTTCCGCCGAGGTTTCGGTCAAGCGCGCCAGAAGAAATGCGGTTACGAGGGACTCTCCCAGCGATCCCAGGTCATCGATTGCGCCAGTTCGTGCCGCTGTAAATTGAGGATCATGGGTCTGTGTACCGAAGGGGTGAACCACAAGCTGGCCGTGATGGCCCACCGCCAGCACGCCGCCCGGTAGCGTCCCATTTGCAACCGCTCTCTCCACGACGTCGAACACGGGTTTGAGGCGTGCCTTTACTGAGTCTGAGGCTGGCCAGAGCCGCATCGGATTGGCCGGCACGGCCAAGCCCTCACCTGCCTTAAGTCCTCCGCCCTCTACGCCCGGGATGCCAACTGGCAGCCGTCCACTGATCGCCACCTGTCCAAACAGTGCGCGGGCTGCGGATCGCTGGGAGACATCACTATTGCCAAAGACGGCGAGCCAGGTGCTGGAATTCGGGAATCGCTCGATGAGGTATGGATTGCCGAAGCCAACGACTACCACGGGTTTTCCCGATGCGAAGAGCTGGTTCAGCAGCGCGCTTTGGTCTTCGGGAAGTCCGATAGTGCCCTTGCGGTCAACCACGCGCACGAACAGTGCCGCGATGGCAACATCGTACGTCTCAGGCGGGGGAATGTGAACCGCGGATACTCTGGCAAAGCGCGTATCCGCGCGCACTACTTGGAGTGAATCCACACGGGACCGGATTTCGTCCTCGAGGTCTGCGCCCGGGTAGGGATCTGGATCCCCTGCGATGACGACGAGCAGGGCGCGCGTTGGCCGCGTCGCATCGAGTGGCAGCTGGCGCGTAGTGTCGCGCAAGAGAGTGACTCCGCGGTCGCTCATCTCTTGCGCCGCTTGGGACCAGTCCGGCAGGCCGAACTTGGAATTCAGCCCTTCCAGAGGAACCAGTCTCTCCCGGTGCAGTCCGAGGCGCGCCTTCGCCCGCAGAATCCGCCGGACAGATTCGTCAAGGCGGGACCTGGGGATGCGACCGGTGCGGACCGCTGTCTTGAGAGCCTCAAACGCAGCGTCTGGGACTGGCGGCATCAGCAGGACATCAGCCCCGGCCAGAAACGAGCGCACGGCGGCTTCTCCCGGCGCGGCCATCCGAGTGACACCCCCCATGTTGAGTGCATCAGTGACCACGAGTCCGTTGAAGCCGAGTTCCTTTCGGAGCAGGTCGGTCAGAATTCGCGGTGATAGCGTTGCCGGAACGCAATCGGGCTCGATGGCAGGCACGGCCAGATGGGCTGTCATGATGCTGCTCACCCCAGCGTCAATCGCGGCGCGAAACGGAACCAGCTCAACCGTATCGAGGCGCTTCCGGTCCCCGTACACCACGGGTAGATCGAGATGTGAATCGGAGGCGGTATCGCCGTGTCCTGGGAAATGCTTGGCCGTGGCAAGGGCGCCGTTCTCTTCGACGCCGCGCACGAATGCCGACACAAACTCGGCAACGCGTTGCGAGTCTTCGCCGAAGGACCGAATATTAATGATGGGATTGTCGGGATTGCTGTTGACATCGGCAACCGGAGCAAAAATCCAGTGAACGCCCGCCGCGCGCGCTTCCAGCGCGGTGATGCGCCCCATCGTGTAGGCGTCCTTCGGTGTTCCCGTTGCCGCAACCGCCATGGCATCCGGAAATGAGGTGCCTTCCCTAAGCCGCAGCGCCGTGCCGCGCTCGAAGTCTGCGGCAATGAGCAGAGGAATCTTCGCATGGCGCTGCAACTGGTTGGCGAGCACCGCGGTGGGATACACCTCGCTCTCCACAATGCCCAGTGGGGAGCCCCTGGTCACAACGATGAAGCCACCGACGTGGTTCTGGTCCACTTGGTGAACGAGTTCGCGATACGCATCGCTTTCCGAGGAGATGAAGCCGCCGTAATAAGTCACTAGAAGAAGCTGGCCGATCTTCTCGTCCAGCATCATCTTGTTGAGGGTTTGGACGACCCACTTCTCCCCCGCTGGAGACAGTTTCCCCACCACCGTACGGCCTGCAGACTGTTTCGGGGTTGCAGTTTCCGCCGAGGAGCGGCCGGATCTCGCGGGAGCGCTTTCTTGTGTCCGGCCCGGGTGTGACACGAGAAAGAGTGCAGCGGTCAGGAGTAGCCCGCGTACGTGCATGTGCGCAACACCGCTCATGAAACGGTTTCTTAAAACGATTTTATATGCCGGCTTGTATAACATGAGCCTTGCCTCAGCGCAACCCAAGAGCGGGCGACCGGTTTTCCTTGTCTCATCCGGTGCCGGAAGCCGCGCTTCTGGCGGCAGGCTCCAAATCAATATAGCCGCGGCTGGAGGTGAGTGCTTGGTAGGCAACTCCCCAAAGAGGGGCATCCTCATTCAGGATGAGATAGATCGGAATGCGGGCCAGCATCGGCGCGAGCTTCGCCTTATCGCAGAATGAGCGGACGAAGGTACCGTCCTTCATTTTGGGCAGGATCTTGGGGGCGATTCCGCCTGCCACATAGACTCCGCCGACGGCCAAGACCCTGAGGGCGAGATTCCCACCTTCCGCGCCATACGCTGCGGTCCAGAGGTCCAATGCTTCGACACAGACAGAGCAAGAACGCGCCAGCGCGTGCTGTGTGATTTCTGCACCTGGATCGGCCTCGGGCGCGTCGAACGACGGGTGACGCACGGCGGAGTTGAGAAACTCATGAAGTCTACGAAAGCCCCGCCCCGAGAGAATCTCCTCACAACTGACATGGGCTAAACGCTTCTTCAGAAAGCGCAGCAGTTCGATCTCTTGGTCGGTCCGCGGCGCGAAATCGGCTTGACCGCCCTCGGATGAAGCGGCCCGGTGTCGCTGGCCATCCCAGAAGAGAAAGGCTTCGCCCAACCCTGTCCCAGCAGCAATCAGGGCTTTGTTCGCGCTGGGCTGGGCCACTCCCTGGTTCAACATCAGCAAGTCTTCCGAGGCCAGGTTATCCAAGCTGAGGGCCGTTGCGGCCAGGTCGTTGAGCAGCACTACGTCTCCGAGGCCGAATTTCCGGGCCAGCGCACGGGCATCCAAAGCCCAAGGCACATTTATCCCCTGAACCCGGCCATCCACGACGGCACCTGCTGAGCCGAACCCTGCCGCGATGATGTCCTGCCCAGAAATGCCACTGCCTGGGCCTGTCGCTTGGCGGATAAAATCCTCGATGAGATCTTCAAATTGAAGATGCGCATAGTCCCTTGTGGAGTAGCGGCGCTGGAACACCGGCCGAAGCACGACTCCTTGCTCGCCGAACAATGCAAGGTTGCATTTCGTCCCGCCAATATCGCCTGCCAGAATCATCGGCCCTCTCGCAGAACTACTTGTGTCACAGCTCCGCGCGTCGCAGCGTGGGTGAATATCTTTCCCCGGCAAGTGCTGCCTAAATTGAAGTCGAGATTATCTCGACAAAGAACCCATGCGGAGACTACCACCGTTTGCAGCCTAAATGCCAGTAGAAAAACGGTTCAATAGCATGTCGCGGAGGAAAACTACGGCAAGGCGCTTCATCGCGGAGGGCATAGCCTCCGCCTCCAGCGGCTCTCGACTTCTCAGCGAAGTTGAATTCCCCAAGTCGGCGCACCCCGAACGGGGCATTGATTCCAGTTGCGTGAATTACGGCGCCGCCTACAGTACAATAACGTCTGCAGAAGGAGTTTGGGCTTGAATAACGCCAAAGGATCTGCCGTCACCATTCGGGACGTGGCCAGAGAGAGCGGCTTTTCTGTTACCACCGTTTCCATTGTTCTCAACGATGCTCCTCTCGCCCGTTACATTCCGCCACAAACCAAAAGGTGCATTGAGAAGGCTGCAAGGGATCTCGGCTATCGCCCCAATCAGCTCGCTCGGTACCTGCGCAGCAAGAAAAGCCAGACCGTGGGAGTTATGGTCTTCGACATCACGGACCCCTTCTGTACCCCAATCTTGCGAGGGATTGAGAATTCGCTCTACCAAGCCTCTTACCTCCCTGTGCTGGCGGATGCCCATAATGAGCGGAGCCGCTTCGAGCGCTATTTGGAAATGCTGCTGGAACGCCGGGTGGAGGGATTGATTGTTGTGGCGAACTGGCTTCTGGTTGACATCAACCTGCTGGCGGACTTGGAAAAGCGCAGCATTCCCACCGTCGTAATTGGAGGGGAGATCCAGACCGAGTCGATTAACTCGGTCGCAGTGGACAACGAAACTGGCGCGCGCTTGATCCTCGATTATCTGTACTCACTGGGTCACCGCAAGATCGCTTTCCTTCGCGGCCCCAAGAGACTGTCGAGTAGCGGCAAGAGGTGGACGGGGGTCCGTGCGTTTGCCCATTCGATGGGACTGAGATTGGATCCCAAACTGGTGTTGCACTTGCCGGACTCTCTCGATCCCAACTCCAGTTTTGAGGCCGGTTACGAACTGACCGAGGAACTCCTCAACCGCAGGCGCGCGTTTACCGCGCTGGTGGCCTATGATGACATGACGGCTTTGGGCGCTTTGCGGGCCCTGGCCAAGGCCCGTGTTAGGGTGCCGGCGCAGTGCTCCGTCGTTGGTTTTGACGACGTGGCGCCGGCCGCCTTGTCCTTGCCGTCCTTGACCACAATCCGCCAGCCTATGGAAACCATGGGGTCCGCCGCTGTCAGCATCTTCGTGGATTCGATCAAAGCCTCCCTCCAGAAGCGAGAGTTCGCGGCCGTGCATCGGAAGGTGGCCCCCGAACTGGTCGTTCGTGAGTCTACAGGAGCACCCTCCTGAAAGGGCCTGCGCTGGATTAATTTTTCTCTTGACAGACAGGCAAAATCCTCCTATTAATGCGTTCATTAAAACGGTTCTGTAGTGATGGGGTGGTGCCGGGAGGCGTTTTCAAGCTGGTCTCGAGTAGCCGAAAACCTAGGCCATCCGGCATTATGATGCCGTCTTTAACGAAGCAGGTTTCATAACGGCCCGCAATATTAGAGTTCTTCGCTGCGACTCATGTGGGGTGCAGCGAATCACCAAGTTTCCATGGGTAAGAGTGGGAGGGGCCCGCGTTTCATTTTGTTCCGTGACAACGTGTCCTTGAGGGTGAACCATGAAGATTAATTTTGAGAAGTCGAAGCACTCGAATCGCCCGCTGGTCTATGTGTTTGTGCTGACGCTGTTGCTTTGCATTCCTCTTGCTGCCGGGGCGCAGAAATACTCCGCGACCCTGCGCGGTGTAGTCACCGATAAGTCTGGGGCCGTGGTGCCGAACGCCGCGATTACGGTCACTAACACGAATACGGGCGAAATCCGCACCGTGGCGACAAATCAACAAGGCGAGTATGTGGTGCTTGATTTGGCGGCCGGTGTTTACGAGGTCCGGATCAAGCAGCCAAATTTCAAGGAATTCGTGAGCAAGGGGGTGGAACTGCACGTCGCAAGCACTGCCGTCGTGGACGCGACGTTGCAGGTGGGCAGTGCCGGGGAACAGGTCACGGTTCAAGCCGACTTAGTCCAGGTGGAAACATCGACGGGCTCGGTGGGCAACGTGGTTGAGGGAAATGAGGTGCGCGAGTTGCCCCTGAATGGTCGAAGCTTCGCCCAGTTGACGCAGTTGATGCCAGGCGTCTCTCCCGCTTCGAACTTCGACTCCAAGCATAAAGGCTTGGAAGCTGGTGTCGATTTCTCGGTGAATGGCAACAGCACCACGGGCAACCTTTTCACGGTCGATGGTGTCAACAACAACGACATCGGGTCGAACCGCACTATTCTGGTGTACCCCTCGGTCGACGCTATCCAGGAGTTCAAGATTCTGCGCAACAGCTATGGTGCGGAATACGGCCAGGCCATGGGCGCAGTGATCAACATTATTACCCGTGGTGGCACGAATCAATTTCATGGTGGTGCCTATTACTTCGGCCGGAACGATCTACTGAATGCAGCCGACTTCTTCAATAACCTGAACTCGATTCCGAGAGACAAACTGCGCCGTAACGATTACGGATACAATGTCGGCGGTCCAATCAAAAAGGATAAGCTGTTCTTCTACTGGAGCCAGGAGTGGAACCACGAGCTTCGCGGCAAGGCCCGCACCGCCACTGTGCCCACAGCAGCAGAGCAGGCGGGTGATTTCACCAATCTGCGAGCAGGTCTGGATGGCAATGGGAACCCCTGCGATCCCGCTCCGAAGGATCCGACAACGGGGGCCGTACTCACGAAAGTCCCGCAGATTTCCCCGGTGGGACAGTTGATTGTGAATATCTTGCCGCTTCCGAACGTCGCCAATCCGGTTAATTGCCAAAATTGGGCTACATCTTTGACCTCCCCCATTTATTGGCGGGAAGAAAGCATCCGCGCGGACTACCAGATCGGCAAGACCTGGAGTCTGATGGGCCGCTACACGCAGGACCACTGGAGCCAACCCTTCCCCAGCACGCTGGGATTTTGGGGCGACGATCGCTACCCCAGCGTTGAGAGCAACTGGCTGCAGCCCGGGTATCAGGCAACCATCAAGCTGACCAAGCTGTTTGGCAGCACCAGCGTGAACGATTTCCAGATATCCTACTCCGCCAACCGGATCACCATTACGCGGGGCGGGACTAACCCGGGGCTGGCTGATAAGATCGCCGGGGCGTTCAAACCGTTTTTCTCCCTGTCTCAGAAAGCTGCCGGAAGCCAGATCGGTTACCCCGTTTTCTGGGGCGGCCTTGGGGCCGGGGCCAACTCGGACAACATATGGAACATCGCCCCGTGGCACAACAACGAGCAGCTCGCAGTCCTGAAGGATGACTTCTCCAAGGTCGTCGGCGTTCATACTTTCAAGGTGGGCTTTCTGGTCAGCAATAACCAGAAGAATGAGCTGGTCAATGCATCCTCGGCCGAAAACGCGCAATTCTGGGGCGTGAGCAACGGGGCTACCGGCAACGGCGTATTCAACGCGCTTTGGGCTGGCAGAGAGTGGGGCTTCAGTGAGCTCCAGACAAATCCGTTCTCCCAGACTCGTTGGCACGACATTGAGCCTTACTTCGGGGATACCTGGAAGGTTCGCCGCAATGTGACTCTGGAGTATGGCTTCCGCTGGTCGCTGTTGCGCAATCCATACAGCGGGCAGGACAAGATCGCCAGCTTCAATCCCGGCGCCTTCAATCGGGCGTTGGGTGGGGATCCGTGCAACGGAATCTTGGTTGTTCCTGATACAAACTTCTGTCAGGCGGCCGGGTTCAAAGGCGGAACTCCTGGCCCTAACCGCTCCCTGAAGGAGCAAAACAATCATGCCTTCGCGCCGCGACTGGGCATCGCTTGGGACCCCCACAGCAACGGCAAGATGGCCATTCGCGCCGGACTGGGGCAGTTCTTCCAACGCGAACGTCTGAACAACTATTTGCAACTGGCGAGCAATTCACCTTTTGCGTTATCAGCGGGCGGGACCCGCAGGTTTGATGCCGCCCCGGCGCCCGGTTCGCTGACTGCTTCCGGGCAGCCGAGTTACGGTATCAGTACCGACTCGAACCTTCCCAACACGTGGCAATGGAATGTGACGGTGGAGCGGGAGCTCTACAAGGACAGCAAGTTGGAGGTGGCCTACGTAGGCAATCGGGGCATCCACTTGCTCCAGTTCTCTGATGCCAATGGGGTTCCTGCCTCGCAGCGCCTGAATTTCGCGCTCAATAACAGTAATAGCGTCCGGCCGGCCCCCGACTTTGGGTTCATCACATTTGCGACTTGGGACGGATACTCGAGTTACCATGCGCTCCAAGTCTTGTACCGAACCAAAATGAAGACGGTCAACGCCCAGTTCGCCTACACGTTTTCCAAGTCGCTGTCAAATACGGATATTACCAATAGCGGTAACAACAACCGGGCGAGCTTGTTGCTCGATCCGTCCAGCCCTCGCTTGAACTACGGTCCGAGTCAGATCAATCGGCCGCACATCTTTGTGGCAAACATTGTTTATACGGGGCCAAGGTTGACCGGATATAACGCTTTGGCCCGCGGCGCCTTAGGGGGCTGGGAACTGGCCACCATTTTGGATTACGCCAGCGGTTCTTCCCTGACAGTTTTTGCCGGCCGGTCAGCAAGCGGGGCTCCAGGCGGTATAACCGGCACTGGAGCCAACCAGGACAACGCTCGGCCGCTCGTAGTGGCGGGGCAGGATTGCCGTGCCCCGGAGGGCTCTCCCAAGAACCAGTGGCTGAACCCCAATCGCTGGACTATGGTCGGCTACCGGTTGGGTACATTTGGCAATGCTGGTGTCGGAGAATGCCTCTCGCCGGGGATAGCCAACACGGACTTCTCCGTTTACAAGAACTTCAAAATCAGGGAGCGGTTGACGATGCAGTTCCGCATGGAGTTCTTCAACGTGTTTAACAAGGTGCAGTTCCTGGGCAACGCTCAGGACAGCGGCAATATCAACCCTGTGCTGTCAAACAGCGTTCTGGCATGCACCTCTGCCAACGTCAACAATCCCGCGTGCTTAGGCAGGCCGCTTAACACAACCGTATGGGACGCCGGCAACACGCGTAATCCTAACTTCGGCCGGGCCAATAGCGACCATGGCCCTCGCGAAATCCAGTATGCCCTGAAGTTCAACTTCTGAGTGGGTGAGGCTTGACTCAAGGTCAGGCCTCATCTTAGATTCTTTCGCAGTCATGTGGGCCAGGAGCGGACGGCTCTTTCCGAGGGCTTTCTTTTGTGCTCGGAGGAGTTCAGGGCGAATTCTCTGTTTGGGCTTCATATTCTCCTTCCTCTTTCTTACTTCTGCCAGCGCACAAACCGCGAAAGGCGGATCAACCCCGGAAGACAGGCTGCAGCAGCACTACGATGCTGCGCGCACTCTCCAGTTGGGCGGTGATCAGGAGCATGCTGCCGCGGAGTACAAGGCATTTCTGGCTGAAGCTCTGCGCCGCAGCGCAATTGCTCGCACCCGTGCGGGTGAGTTTGATGAGGCCGCCGGTCTGTTCGACGAGGCCTTGCATCTGGCTCCGGACGATGGCGATGTTCGCCTGGATTATGCCTTGATGCGTTTGCAGCAAGGTAGCTTGTCGGAAGCTCAGTCGCTGGCGGAAAAGGTCGTACAATCCGCCGCCGGTAACGCCCAGGCGCGCGCTGTTCTTGGCCAAGTCCTATTCAGTCAGGGGGATTACAAGGCTGCCCGGGAACACTTGGAAGCAGCGGTCGTTGCTGCCCCCAGCTTCGAAGTGGCGTACATCCTGGGCATGACCTATATCAGACTAAACGATCTGCCTCGTGCGCACCTGCTGTTCGAAGAAATGGTCACGGGGTTGGGAGATACAGCACAAATTCATATTTACTTCGGTCGTGCTTATCGCGAAGGAGAGTCGGAGTCCCTGGACAACGCGATCCAGGAATTCAAGAAAGCCATCGCCAAGGACAACAGAGTACCGCAGGCGCACTATTTTCTCGCACTCGCCTACCTGGACCGCGACGATCAGTCGGGCTTTGCGGAAGCTGTGCCGGAGTTGTGGGCTGAACTCAGGATCGACCCCGAAGACTACCGCAGTCACTACCTGCTCGGATACATCGCGATGAAGCAACACAGCCTGAAGGAGGCAGAAAGCGAACTGGTCCGCGCCGCCACACTCGAACCGCAAAACCCCGATCCTTTGCTTTTTCTCGGGCATGTGTACGCGGATACTGGTCGCGAAGCGGAGGCCGAGGCAACGACGCGCAAGGCGATCGCCCTGACCAAAGACGTCTCGCGCAACAATTACCAGATCACCCAGGCGCACTACGTGCTGGCGCGCATTCTGCTGCGGACGGGCCGAAAGGAAGAAGGGGAGAAGGAAATGGCACTCTCCAAGGATCTTCGGAACCGGTTGACACATCCGCAGTTAGTCCGGAATCCGAAGCTTCCGGAGCTCGCGAATCAGACGCATGGAGATGAAGCCAGCCGACCGGGTATGCGGGCGGCATCCGTTTCACCGGAAGAGCAGAAGAAGGCGCAGGCCTATACGAACCAGCTCAAGCCCGCGATCGCCGACGCGTACAACAACCTTGGTGTAATCGTCGCGGGTCAAAAAGAGTTCGCCACCGCCGTGGACTATTTCCGCAAGGCTGGCGCCTGGAATCCCTCCCTCGAGACACTTGATCGCAATTGGGGCATGGCGGCTTTCTACGCCAACCAGTACGATCAGGCGGTTGCGCCGCTGGGCAGACAACTGCAAAAACACTCCGATGACATGCGCGTCAGGGCCGCGCTCGGTCTCAGTTTCTTCATGCTGGAGAATTATCCGAAGGCGCTGGAGACTCTGCGGACGGTACAAGCTGAGGTCGACGACGATCCAGGCCTGGCATACGCCTATGCCGTGTCATTAGTGAAGACCGGGGAATACATGGAGGGCGTCCGTCGACTCAAGTCTCTGAATCAATCGAATCCCAATTCCGCAGACGTTCACATGTTGCTGGGTGAAGCCTTCGCGGACCAAGGAGAATACGGCACGGCGCTGGAGGAATACCGCAAGTCTCTCGCAATCAATCCCAATCAGCCGCAGACACACTTTCTTGCGGGGTTGGCGCTCCTCCGCACAGGTAGTCCGGCGGAAGCCGTCCAGGAATTTCGTGCGGCGCTCAAGCTCAATCCCACCGATGCCTCCAAGAAGTACCACCTAGCGTTTGCGCTGATTGAGATGCAACAGAAAGATGAAGCGCTTACCCTCTTGCGGCAGGTCATCCAGCAGGATCCGAAATACGCGGACGCCTACTACGTGTTGGGAAAACTGCAACTCGAGCAGGGGGACATAAGGGCCGCTATCGTCAGTCTCGAAACCGGGATCAAACTCAGTCCGGAGAGTGACTACATTCACTATCAATTGGCGATGGCTTACCGTCGTGACTCACGAAGCGAGGACGCCGAGCGTGAGATAAAGCTCTACCAGGCCCTCAAGAATCGCCACCGAGGGCGAGATGTGCCGCAATCCAACTGATAGGTGGCGACCCCTGCTTCTCCTGCTGGTAATGACTTTCCTGTGCTTGTGGCGTGCCCCCTGCGCCTGGACGCAGGAGTCAACTGCGCAGGCGCGCTCTTCGCTTGCCGCTGCCAAGACCCAGTTAGCGCATGGGGATCTTCAAGGTGCCGAAAAGATTCTCTGGTCGGTACTCTCCTCCGAACCTAACAATGAAGAAGCTCTGACCCTGCTCGGCATCATTCGCGGCCGCCAACAGCGCTATCTGGAGTCCGAGGCTGTGTTCCGCCGCGTCTTGCAACTCAACCCCCAATCGATAACTGCCTGCATAAACCTCGCCAGTGCTCTGGCAGCACAGGACAAATTCGATCAGGCCATCGAGCAATACAAGCAAGCCCAGATCCTTGCGCCGGGAGACTCCAATCTACAGCTCAAACTGGCTCGCCTTTATGTCGGCCGGGGATTGTTCGCCGAAGCTCTCTCTACACTGGATGCGATTCCACCGGAGCGATTTCCCCCAGCCGCTATTCCCGTCAAGGTGGCAAGCTTGGTGGCATTGGGGCGCAAATCAGAGGCAGTGGCGCTCACCCCACGCGTGAAAGACTCTCCAGTTGTCGCCATGGATGTGGCGGAAGTTTTTCTGGAGGGAAACCTTCCTGACGAAGCGCTAAGGGTTCTGGGCCTCGCCACCCCGTCGTTGAAACGCGCTCCGGCCCGCTTCTATTACCTAAAGGGCCGGGCGCGGCAGGCTACAGGACAGGCGACTGCTGCTCTGAGCAATTTTCGGCAGGCTCTTGCACTCGATCCCAAGTCGGTAGATACGCTCCTCGCTATCGCTGACATTTATGCAGTCAAGAATAAACACGCCGATGCGATGGCCATCCTAGGGCGGGCGCGTACGCTAGCTCCCGATGCAGTCCCTATCCTGCGCCGTGTTGTAATTGAGGCAATGAATGCGGGCGAGAACCGCACAGCTCTGCAGGCAGCCGCGGAACTCCAACAGAAGAGCTCTGAGAACTTCGATGATAAGTATCTGGTCGCGGCCGTTATGCTGCAGGAGCGGCAATACACTGCAGCAATTCGCATCTTGGAAGGGTACGTAGTCCAGCGCCCGCAGGACGGCAAGGGCTGGCTGGGGCTGGGGCTGGCCTACCTGAGCCAGCAACGCTACGCTGATGCTCGCAAAGCCCTGCAGCACTCCCTGCAACTCGATCCTAATCTTGCTGAAGCCGAATACCAGCTTGGAGTTGTGGCCATCAAGGAGGGAAATGCCCAAGAAGCCATCCAGCGCTTAGAGCACGTGGTGCAGGAGCAGCCCAGGCATGCCAAAGCGCTCCTACATGTGGGGACTCTTTACCTCCAGGCAGGAGAATTGGAAAAGGCACAAAGCGCGTTGCAACGCTCAGTGGCTGCCGACCCCACCGACCCGGACACGGAATACCAGCTGAGTCTGCTTTTCAACCGGATTGGCAAAGCGGAGGAGGTCCGCCAGCACATGGAACGCTTCCGCCAGCTAAAGCAAGAAAGAGATCGCGCCGTCCGCCCTCCGCAATAGAGGAGATCAGCCGAAAACAATGTAAGAGTGTACTGCGACCGAGAACCGCAGGACAGAAGAGACTTATTTGGCTGGTGGCACCTTGTTAGCCGGCGGTGTGGGTTGCTTCTTTTCTGAACCCTGCCCCGCAAACGGCATCTTTTTCTGAACTCCTTCGCCCTCCACAATTGTGTAGATGAAGTCGGCGGGAAGATCCCGGTAAACTTCTTTCTTCCCGCTGGGCCAGGAGACTTCCACAGTGCTCATGTTGGTTTGGAGTCCCAAGCCGAAGTGCAGGCGCAAATCGTTCTGGGATAGGTAGCTCGAACCGCTGCGTACCTCGTTGAATTGCACAAGGTCTCCGGCGGTCACTGTGATCCGGGCGCCAATCGCCGCCTTGTTGCTCTTGGTTCCTACCAGCCGGAACAGGACTGCATGGTTGGAGCTCTCGGTACGATTGATCAGCAACGTGGGTGGTTCTCCCACATTTAGGAGCAGGACATCGATCTTGCCATCATTGTTCACATCAGCGAATGCGGCACCGCGTCGAGACGCAGGCCGCAGATTGTTCAAACCCGAAATGGCCGTAACATCCTCGAAAGTGCGGTCCCGATTGTTCCGGAACAGGAGCAGGGGCTGCCGGTAGGGCACGCCCCCTTTCACTAGGTCCATTTGCGGGTAGACGTGACCGTTCGCCACGAAAATGTCCAGCCATCCATCGTTATCCATGTCGAAGAGCGCCGTACCCCAGCCCACCAGCGGGTATGTGGGTTGAGCTATGCGCGCGTTCCAACTGATGTCAGTGAATCCCAGTGCGCCCTGATTCCAGTAAAGAGTGTCGGGTTCTTCCGTAAAATTGGTCACAAAGATGTCGAGTCGCCCGTCATGATCGATGTCGCCGAAATCAACGCCCATCGACCCCTGCTCACGGCCATCAGCGCTCAGCGCCGCACCAGACAGTAATCCGACATCCTCAAAAGTGCCGTCATGTTTATTGTGGTAGAGATAGTTGGGGCCGGAGTCGTTCGCTACGTAGAGATCAGGCCAACCGTCATTGTCGTAGTCGGCCCAGATGCCCTGCATGCCGTAGTAGTGATTTGGATCATCTACCCCGGCCTTCTTCGAAACGTCTTCAAAGGTTCCGTCGCCGCGATTGCGGAACAAGAAGTCGGATTCACCGAGAAGTCCCCACGGACCGCATTGCACCGGGATGCCTCGAAATCGGCAGGTCTTGTCATTGCTGCCGAATTCCGGCAGCTTGTTGATATCGACGTACACATAGCGCGGCACGAAAAGATCGACGTGGCCATCACGGTCGTAATCAGCCCATGACGCGCCGGTGCTGAACCCGCCCACCCGCACGCCAGCTTTCTCTGTGACGTCTTCGAACTTGCAGTTGCCCAGATTGCGGTACAGAACGTTGCCGCCGTATCCTGTGACGTAGATGTCCTGCCAGCCGTCGTTGTCGAAGTCGGCTACGGCTACCCCCATGCCCCAGCCCTTGCGGGTGAGGCCAGCGGCGTTTGTGATGTCGGTGAACTTCAGGTTGCTATCCTGATGATAAAGCGTGATCATCAGGTCGCCACCCTGGCGATACCGGTCCACGGAAGAGCCGTTCACGGTGATAATGTCCAGCTTTCCGTCATTGTCACAGTCGATGAAACCAACGCCCCCGCTCATCGATTCGATGATGTACCGCTTTTCGGGCGTGGAGAGGTGTGGGACGCTGAGGCCAGCCTCTTTAGTCACGTCTTCAAAACGTGGTATCGGCCGTGCCGGCGAAGGAGCCTGAGCGGCGCAAGCGAAAGGTAGCAGGACGCCGAAGGCGACCGTACAAAATTTGCCCATGGAATTCGCATATTTTAACATAGTGTTGACGCACGCCCGCAACTGGTTGGAGAAAGCTGCAAAGCGAGCGCCTTATGCCGGACCGAAACATGATTTACAACGGCGATTTCCTTGGAGTTGCAAGGCTGCACAGACTTGCGGCCCATGTCTCCACCCCACTTGTGCGGCGCTCGATTAGCTGGCTTCTCCTCTTCTGCTGCCTGCCTCAATTGGTGACTTCCACGCAAAAGGCGCGGGAAAAGTCGCCACCACCGGCTCCCACTTTTCGGCTTGTGGACATTACGGCTTCTGCCCACATCCAATTTGAGCATGCGGTCTCTCCGGAGAAAAAATATCTGGTGGAATCGATGAGCGGTGGCGTCTTGCTGCTGGACTATGATCAGGACGGCTGGCTGGACATTTACTTTACGAATGCGCCCAGCGTGGACCAGGCGCTTCACGGACAGAAGGCCCGAAGCGCTCTCTATCACAATAATCATGACGGCACGTTTACCGATGTGACCGACCAGGCGGGTGTGGGTTATCCCTGTTGGGCGATGGGCGGTGCCGTGGCCGACTATAACAATGATGGTTGGCCCGACATTCTCGTCACCTGTGAAGATGGACTTGTGCTCTACCGCAATAATGGTGATGGGACCTTCACTGACGTTACGAAGCAGGCTCACCTGACCGACCGGCGCTGGACGACCGGTGCGGCTTTTGCCGACTACGATGGCGACGGCTTCGTGGACCTCATGGTTTCGCGTTATGTGGAGTTGGACCTCAAGAACCTGCCACAGTTTGGTGTCGGTGCTACCTGTCATTTTCGTGGCATCCCGGTGCAATGTGGGCCACGGGGCATGAAGGGTATGGGAGACAGCCTCTATCACAACAATGGAGACGGCACCTTTACTGATGTCTCCAAGTCGGCCGGGGTGGATGACGCGGCCGGCTACTACGGTCTGGGTATCCTCTGGAGTGATTTCAATGACGATGGCCGGCCCGACCTGTTCATCGCCGATGATTCGACCCCTAACTATCTTTATCGCAACGATGGCGGTGGGCATTTCACAGATGTGAGTTTCGTGTCTGGAACGGCGGTTAGCGGCGATGGTAGCGAAATGGCAGGGATGGGAGTGGCAGCGTGCGACTACAACCACAGCGGACGTTTTTCCATCCACGTCACCAACTTTGAGGGCCAGAACAACTCTCTCTATCGCAATGACGGGGACATGAACTTCACCGAAGTGTCCTATGCTGCCGGGATTGGTATCGCCACTGTGCCATACTTGGGTTGGGGCACGGGCTGCGTTGACCTGGATAACGACGGCTGGCCGGACCTGTTCGTCGTCAACGGTCACGTTTATCCTCAGGTGGATACGCTCGAGGTGGGAGCCAAGTACCGCGAGCGCAAGCTCGTATTCTTGAACCAGCACGACGGCACATTTCGAGATGTCAGCAATCTCGTCGGCCCGGCAATTGCCGTCCCGCAGCCGAGCCGCGGCGCTGCTTTTGGTGATCTCGACAACGATGGGAGAATTGACGTTGTCGTCGAAAATATTGACGGCGCACCGATGATCCTGCACAATGATGGAACTCACACGAACCATTGGATTACGCTGCAATTGGTGGGCACGCGCAGTAATCGTCTAGCCGTTGGAACCAAAGTGAAAGCGCTTGCAGGCGCACTGGTTCAGATCGACGAAGTACGCAGTGGAGGAAGCTATCTTTCGCAGAATGATATGCGGATACACTTTGGGTTGGGGAATCAGGAAAAAGTGGAGCGGATCGAAATCCGCTGGCCCTCGGGAAGGACCGAAGCTCTGCAAAACCTGTCAGCGGACCGGTTCTATGTCATTAAGGAAGGTGAAGGAATTGTGCCGCCGGAAAGAGCGCGCCCAATCGTAAAGAAGGGCGCGCAAACGGCGTCGCCAAGTCGATAATTATCCGGGCGGAATGATGGTGCAGCCGACGTTCACGATACGAAAGCATCCCCAATAGAAGGCGGGCACACATCGGCAAGGAGCATACTGTGGCTAAGCGCGAGTTCTGGGACAGGTCGCGCGGCATGAGTTTGACGACCGGGAGACGTCTGCTCCTTGCGATCGTGTTGGCACTCTCCTCGTCTTTCGCGGTATTCGGGCAGCAAACGCAACGACTTCCGGACTTCAGCATCCGCACCACCACCCGCGTAGTGCTCGTGGATGCCATCGTCATGGATGCTAGTTCTCACCCGGTCAGCGGGTTGGCGGCTTCAGACTTTACCGTCCTGGAGGATGGCAAGCCTCAAAAGGTTTCCTTTTTTTCGTTCGAGTCGCGCACGCAACGCGAAGCTTTGCCGCCGCCACGTCCGCTGCGCCCCGATGTTTTCACCAACCGGCCTGAATATCACAGCACGAGTGGTCCTCTGGTCGTCCTCCTGTTAGATGGACTGAATACTCCGCCAGGACAACAAATCTATGTACGGCAGCAGATACTGAAGTATCTCGGCAACCTGAAGCTTTCCGGTCCTGGCACAGCCATCCTGGCGCTCGGGAATGACCTATCGGTTCTGCAAGACTTCACGACCGATTCGCAACTGCTGTTGGCGGCGGTACGTGGCTACAAAGCGGGCCGCACCGCGGTGGATGTCGAATCTCCCAAAATCGACATCCCGGTCACCACCGGTCCTGGTGGAGGGATTCCGGCCCAGGCCAACGTGCTAGCCCCGCCCGCGGGAGGAGGAACCGACACTGCAGCCGACACTTCGGCCGGTACAAATGTTTTCAATTCGTTCCAAGAGTTGGCCGAGTCGTTGAAGCGGTTCGAAAAAACAGCGTCCGTCGATGAACAGGACGTCCGCGTGCGCACCACACTGGCGGCGTTGCGAATCATCGGCCGCTCTGTTGCAGGTTATCCTGGTCGGAAGGCCTTGCTTTGGTTCTCGGCGGGCTTTCCCTTTAATCTGGCGCTGGATGAAAGTATGGATCTTGAGTTCTCAAAGTCTTACCGAGTTCAAATTCGCCAAACCGCGGCCATGCTCTCCGACGCCAATGTGGCCGTTTATCCCATCGACGCGCGCGGCCTGCTTACGGCCGGCGCTCTCGCCGACCCCACGATTCCCGCCACTGCAGGGTTTCCCGATAAATCGCTCGCCTCGGCCACCTGGCAAAAATTCGACGCGGAAGCAACCATGGACCACTTGGCGCGCGATACGGGTGGAGAAGTTTTTCGCAACACCAATGATCTCAACGTCGCCCTCCAGGCCGCGGTCACCGACTCTGAGTCCTACTATGTGCTTGGTTACTACCCTGACCGGAAAAACTGGGACGGCAAGTTTCACAACATCAAGGTCGTACTCCCCAATAAGCAGCTCAAGATCCGTTCTCGCACGGGATACTTCGCGGTGGATCCGGCGGACTGGCGTAAAGGCGCCGACGAGAAGCAGATGATCTCACCGTCCGCTTTGCATACGCTTGCCGCCACTAGCCTTTTGTTCTATGCCCATCAGGTTCCTCCGGAGAAGAAGGGACAGCCTGCGACCATGGAAATCCTGGTCGATGCCAGTACGGTTTCGTTCGGCTCTGGTCCAGAGTTCACATACAATACGAACCTCGAATTTCAGGTCGGGGCGTTTACGCCTGATGGCAAGCTGGCGCGCCTGGAAACGCAGGTCGCCCAGGCTGATCTGCGTCCGGAAACCTACCAGCAGTTCATGAAGAATGGCATTCCCGTTCGCGTCCAGCTCTCGCTCAAACCGGGCCGGTATCTCCTGCGCGTAGCCGCGCGCGATAACCGGAACGGACACATCGGCACGCTCGACATGCCTCTGAACGTTCAATAAACAGTCTTGCGACAAGCTGGGGATCCGTCTCGCAACAATGCTGGACATGTCCGTCTGTGTAGCTGGCCATATTGGAGACTGTCGGCCAAGCGTGGGCGCCCCGAACATTCATTGGCTTTTCCTGGTGGGCGTATCCTGCACCCTATGAAGGCCGAGGAGGGTACGAGCGGTGTTCTGACCAGAGGGAGTGTGCTCAGTCAGCCGGCGACGCCTCGAATCCCCGGGACGGGTGGGAGATGTGGGCGTAGATCAGGCCGGCGCAGACCGTAGCCAGAGCCAGCAGGAGCACTCCGCTCGCGATCCTGCCGAAGCACAGCTTGCCGATGCCGAACAAGATTGCGTACACCATTGTGCAGCCGAGCAGCCAGGCGCGCAGATTGTGTCCCAAGTCGCGCGTCGGGGGCACCTCGGCAGCGAGCTGCGCGATGGGCTTCCAGCCGGTGACGTGCGGCCGCACCTGGCGGTAGAACTTCACGAGTACGTCTTGCGGCTCGGGCGGGGTGAGCAGCGTCACGATTACCCAAACCACCGTGGTGACCGCGGTCGTGGTCAACGTGCTCTTGGCGAACAGGACGGGCCCGCTGCCGGTGAACGGATGCCACCAATGCACGGCCACCGAAACGACCAGCGCCGTGGCCATGGCGGCAATCTCGCTCCAGGCGTTAATCCGCCACCAGTACCAGCGCAGCAGATAAACGCTGCCGGTGCCAGCGCCGACCTCGAGCACGAACTGCCAGCCTGAGGTGATCGAAGCCAGTCGCGCAGAGACGTACGCCGCGGCCACGACCAGCAGCAGTGTGGCCACGCGCGACGCAGTGACGTAGTGCGCTTCACTGGCACCGCGGCGCAGGAAGCGCCGGTAGAAATCGGCAATCAGGTACGAGCTACCCCAGTTGAGGTGCGTCGCAATGGTGGACATGAAAGCGGCCAGGAAACCGGCGATCAGGATGCCGCGCAGCGCGTGCGGCATCTGCGTAGTGGCCACTAGCATGTAGCCCGTCTCCGGGCGAGCTAAGCCCGGATAAAGTACGACGGCGGCGAGCGCGGTGAGAATCCACGGCCAGGGACGCACGGCGTAGTGAGCAACGTTGAACCAGAGCACGGAGAGCAGGCCGTGGCGCTCGTTGCGCGCACTGAAGATGCGCTGAGCGATATAGCCGCCGCCGCCGGGCTCCGCACCTGGATACCAGAAGGCCCACCACTGCACCCCAAGGTGAACCAGGAAGGTCAGCACGGGCAGCGTCCAGAGGGCTTCGGCGGTCAACCCCTGAGAGAAATCCGGCAGCATGCCGGTGATGTCGGAGGCGGCGGGACCATTGGCAGCGTGCATCGCGGCCAGCTTTGTAAGCAGCGCGCCCATTCCGCCCACGGCCTTGATTCCATAGTAGGCCACAGCAATAACAATGCCCATTTTCAGTACGAACTGAAACAAGTCGGTCCACAGGACTCCCCACAGGCCGCCTAGCGACACGTAGAAGCCTGTGAACGGCATCAGAAAGAAGATGCAGATGAACAGGCTGGTCGCGTCACTCTTGCCCAGAGTAGTCCCGACAATACTGGTCATGGCCTTCGTGACCCAGCCCAGAATGAGGCAGTTCATCAACAGGCCGAGATACAGAGCGCGAAAGCCGCGGAGGAAGGCCGCCGGGCGGCCGGCATAGCGCATTTCGGCGAACTGCACGTCGGTGAGCAAGCCCGAGCGGCGCCAGAGCCGCGCGAACAGGAAGACAGTCATCATCCCCGAGGGCAGGAAACTCCACCAGAGCCAGTTGCCGGCGATGCCCTGCGTGTACACCAAGCCGCTGACGGCCAGCGGCGTATCTGCGGCAAAGGTCGTGGCGACCATCGAAGTGCCCGCCAGCCACCAGCTGACGTCGCGGCCGGAGACGAAGTAATCCTCGGTGCTTTGGCTGGAGCGGCGCCGGAAGTACAGGCCGAGCAGTAGCGTAATCAGCAGGTAGCCAACGACCGCGGCCCAATCTAGCAGCGCGAATTTCATGTTCGGCGATCAGCTTTCAAGCAGGCTGCCGGCCCGCAACGAGCAGGAAGGAATCCCTCGACCCGCCCAGCGCAAGCCGTCATCCGGGGTGAGGCCATCCCCATGCTGAGAGCCAGTCCTTGACGTGCTTTTTCTCCACAGGAGTGGGGCGTCGCCCCAGAGCTCACTCGACGGTGCGAAGAATACCATAAGTAACGTTGCGCAAGATTTCGCAGAGGTTGATACAGGAGTGCAGCCAAGATTCACTGGAGGTTTCGGGGGACGCATCACAAACTGCGTCACAAAGCCGCTAGTTGGGTTCCTTGCATATGAGTTAAACTACTGGCAAGGGCAGGACGCGGAGAGGTGTCCGAGCGGCTTAAGGAGCACGCTTGGAAAGCGTGTGTTGGGGAAACTCAACCGTGGGTTCGAATCCCACCCTCTCCGCCATACTTTTCAAAAGCCCATAACCAAAGTACCAGTGACATCGTGCTACCCGCTTGCTACCGTTTTGGACGCATTTGAGGTTCCTCCAAAACAGGAGCAGGCCGTGGCCATTTACACCCGGCAGAAGAACTCGGCAGGACAGTGGCGCTACGAGCGTGTCAACACCGGTAAGGGCCGCAATCGCGCGAACCTCGAGCCCCCCTTCTATTTTCGCCACGCTCACGACGGGAAGCGCGTGTGGACCCAGATGAGGGCCACGAGTCTGTCGGCCGCCAAAGCCGAAGTGGAGACTGTCGAGACTGGTCTTGAAGCCCAGGCCAAAGGGCTCACAGTGGCCGAGTTGGCCCAAGGCGATGCGAGCCGCCTTCCCCTAAAGATGGCCATCGAGAAATTTCTCGATCTGAAGCGCAGCAAGGCACCCAAAACAGTCGCTCAATACACGCTGGTCTTGAACCAGTTCCTGGGACAGATGCGGGGCACGGTTCGCTTCGTCGACCAGGTGCGCGATGACGTGCTGGATTCCTACAAACGATTCCTTGAAAAGGAGGGCTTTGCCGCCAGAACCATCAGGAATCGGCTCCTGATCGTCTGCTTCCTGCTGAAGAAAAACGGGGTCGCCAATTCGACCAAGCTCGTGGAGATGCCCACCATCGAGGAAGAAATCCCCGACCCTTATACCCGAGAGCAACTGGATGCCCTGTTCGAGTACCTCGACCGGGGAGGACTAAAGGAAGAGAAGCAACGTTACAAATTCTTCCTCGGTTCTTCTCTACGAGAACGGGAGGTAATGTTTGCAGAATGGGACGACCTCGATTTTGACAAAGGGACTATTCGTGTTCACGGCAAGAAAGACGTCGGCTTCACTGTCAAGAATCACGAGAGCCGTATCGTTCCGCTTCCCACAGACTTGGTAGAAGCGCTCAAAGAACGTTATGAAAAACGCCCACACGACCGCTGGATTTTTGTAAGCGAGAGCGGCAAACTCGAAGGTCATTTTCTGCGGAAGCTTAAGACCCTGGCCTTGCGGGCAGGACTGAACTGCGGCCGCTGCCGGACCACAGTGACCAGGGGGAGCTACGATCATAAGCGCAGGGCTGAGGTAACTTGCAAGACCGATAATATTTGCGAGCAATGGAAGCTCCACCGCTTCCGCAAGACTCGAGCGACCCGCTGGATGGAGAACGGGATTCCCATTCGCAACATTCAGAAGTGGCTAGGACACCGCAGTCTCGAAACTACGATGGTTTATCTCGGACTGACCGGCGTCGACGAACTACGGTCGAAAATCGACGCTGCCTGAATTGATTCCTGACCCGAGAAAGCCGATCGTTGCTGTCGTGCTAGCGTCTCGCGGAGTTCAAGCTTTTGTGTTTTGTGACTTGTGCTGCGCCGGGTCTAAGTCCAAGTGGGCAACATCCTCGGGCGTGACCTCAGCAATATCGACTTTTGCCTTCCATTTCGGCGAAACTTTCCGCTTCATGTTCCCCTCGATGCACTCTTTGAAAGATTCGGCATCCGCCCGATTGAGAAAAAGATAATTATCAGATTCATTCCGGCGACCTGAAGCGATGAACGGTGTGTCTTTTGCGATCGACTTATCGACCATCGGCTGTCGGGCGGGTGATTTCAACAAACCCACCCTGTTCCATCGCACTCTTACCAGCCAAAGGCCTGAGCGCTCCATCTGTCTCACCATGGTGCCATTGAAGAAGAGTCGCCAACCGGTCAAGCGTCGCCCATCCCGCCCCCACGATCTGTGAGTTCGGAGTGGGAGCGAAGTGCCCTATATGATTCCCCATCTCGCGCCTCAGCGCGGTCTGATAGCACGCCTACCTTGGGCGCACACCGACCGACTCCAACAGCTCCATTCCCTACTGTGGCTTCTCTGTGTTTTCAACAACTTGGGGCATCTGCTTTTCGCTCAAAGCTAACCCCAACGATTCGAATAGATCGAGTTCTGGCACAGTTCTGGCACAGCCGAGTGGGGTGATGTCATAACGACGCCGGCCTCGCGACGGTCCAAGTAGACTGTTCGGTTTCACCCTAACAGTGCTCGGACCGAAGGAGGTCGAGATGCGAATTATAGGCGTTGATTTGCACGCACGACAACAGACGATCGCGATGCTCGATCCGGAGACGGGGGAGCTGGTGGAGAAGACCCTGAAGCACGAAGGAGAGACAGTGCGGGAATTCTATTCCGCACTACCACACCCGGTCCTCGTAGGGATCGAAGCTACGGGATCCATGTACTGGTTTTTAGAACTGTTGGAAGAACTGGGGATTGAACGCCAAGTAGGTCACCCGACAGAGATCCGCGCGGCTGAACCACGGAAACAGAAGCATGATCGGCGGGATGCGGCATTGCTACTGAAGCTCCAAGTCGAAAACCGCTTTCCATCGATTTGGATGCCTTCAGCCGAACTGCGAGATCTGCGTGCGTTGCTACGGCACCGTCATCAATGGGTGCGCATGCGGACACGGGTACAGAACACGCTGCAAGCCATCGCTCTTAGTCACGGCTTACGGCGTGGCCAGTCCCTGTGGAGCCAAGCAGGCCAACAGGCGATCGCTTCGTTACCGCTGGCACCGCATGCAGCTCATCGACGGACCGAGTTGCAAGCCTTGTACTGCAAGTTAGGCAAGCAGATAGACGAGCTCGGTGAGCGGGTGATGGAACAAGCGTTGCAGCGTCCTGGAGCCAAGCTATTGATGACTCATCCGGGAGTCGGGCCCGTCACGGCGTTGGCGACGGACGTGTTTTTAGGCGACCCGGCGCGTTTCGACGATGGCAAAGCGGTAGTGAGCTATGTGGGTATGATCCCGAGCGAATATTCCAGCGGCGGGCGGCAGCGGCTTGGTGGGTTGAGCAAGCAAGGCAATCCGCTGCTGCGTTTTCTCTGGTGTGAGGCAGGCATACACGCAGTCCGCCGAGATCCAGAGTTGAAACGCTTTTACCGGCGCAAGCTGCAGCAAAAGGGGCTAGGTAAAACGCGAGTCGCCGTAGCTCGTAAACTCGGAATTCGGCTGTGGATCATGCTGCGCGATCAAATCGATTACCAAGAGTTCTGTCGCCGCGGCCAGATGCGGCAGAAAAGCGGTGGTGCCCGTGCGGGGATGCCAGAGGGGGTTCATAGTCCAGCAAGATCGTGACTGCCGGAGTGATTAGGCTACCCCGCCTCCCTGAAGGAGAGGGAGTTCGCATAAACACATCATGGTCCACAGTGATCGAAGAGATGGTTGGTGGGCAACACCGAAATGATGAAGTGACCACGGGCTGAGCGAGTAGGGTGGTACACGGATCAGAGACCGACGACGACGGAAAATCATCCGTCCAGTAAAACAGCGCGTCCGCGCAAACGCACGGGTGTGCCCAACGGGGAAAAACAAATACTCAAAGAGGTAAAAAACAAGACGAAAACACCCTTGACACGGCCGGCCTCGTTAGAGATGAACCCCTGCGTTGAGACAATCTTGAATTGACACACTTGCGTCTGGCTCCCGGCCACGATCCACTCGTAACAGTAAGCGCGTTGCTCAGCCAAGTGGATTGCTTCCGAATGCGTCTCAATTCGAGAGGAATCCGTCGCAAGCGCCGGCGTGGTGCAGTCGGCCGGGTCTACATGTAGCCGCCGACAATCAGTCAAGGTAAGAAGGCAAACCGGTGTTGGGGCGAGAAAACGCATCCCTCACGTGCGAGTGACGCTGTAGGATGTGCGGAGCAAGGGCAGAAACCGCCGACGGAAAGATTAGAACGAGCGCGAAAGGACCAGCCAGTGAAACGCATCGTCAATCCTCTCGTCGGCTTTGCTGGCCGAATTAGTTGAGAAGGATCACCCACGTCAGCGGGCCGTCTACAGCGGCATAACCTTAGAAGAACTGAGACAGCGAGTCGGACGCAAGGCCAGTTCCGCTGGGTCTTAATCATCTTCCCGACAGCAATCAAGTAGGGCTTAGGCTCCTCGCGGAAGGGCGCGGGTCTGTGCCTCGCCAGAAGACAGGCGTTCATGAAGCATTTCGAGCTCGCCGAATGGACGGACTTCGTACGCGGCTCTCCTTGCGAAGCCGCGCTATTTGGGTTTGTCTTGGATGGAGATCAGCTCCACCTCGAAGATGAGCGTGGCGTTCGGCCCGATGGGGCGGCCCGATGCTTGCTCTCCGTAAGCAAGCTGGGGAGGGATGAAGAGCTGCCACTTGGAGTCAACGGGCATGAGCTGAAGGGCTTCGCTCCAGCCCTTGATGACTCTGTTGACCGCGAAAGTCGCCGGCTGGTTGCGACTGTAGGAGCTGTCGAACTCAGTCCCGTCGATGAGGGTCCCCCGGTATTGGCAGACGACCACATCGTCAGCCGTGGGCTTGTTTCCCTCACCCGCTTTGACGATCTTGTACTGTAACCCGCTCGGCAGGCCTCACCACCCCTTCCTTCTTCTTGTTCTCGGCCAGAAATGCCTCGCCTTCCTTTTTGTTCTTCTCGGCGAGTTCCTTCGCAGCCAGAATCTGCTTCTCTCTTTGCTCGTTTTGCATGGCGGCGAGTGTGGCACGAACTTCCTCTTCGGTCAGGAGCGTCTTACTGCCTGAAAGGGCGTCCTTGAGCCCCTGGATCAAGAGACCTGAGTCCAGCTCTATCGACTGCTTCCGAAGGCTGTTCCCGAGACTTATGCCCAGGGCATAGCTGCGCTTCTCCTTCTGGCTCTTGAGTGTCGGAGCGTCCTGCGCGGCGGCGCTCCCAGCGACCAGCGCCATTCCGAGTGCCATCATCCATCGCATTGTCATTCCAGATCCTTTCTTTCCTTCCTTTACAGACACCGTCAATCTTTGCCTCTCCATTGTTCAACATTTTTCCCTCTTTCATAGCAACGAGGGGTTTACGCTAGTCATCCCAACCGGAACCGAGTCCTTTGTCGGGCAGGTTGCCGCCTCTGTTGTGTAGTACTTCGTCGCCTAGCGCGCGCCACTCCCGGTCTCCTCTTCACGTACAAGTACACGCTGCCGGCTGTCAACGCCACGGTCAATGCGACCAGGACGAACGAGTCGCGGTTATGCAGCGGCGTGGCCGGCTGGGGCGGGGTGGGAGACTTGGTCGGGGGGTTCAGACCACGGCCGTGGCTTGCCGGCTCGCGGCTCAGAGCTTGTTGCCGACTGCCCTGTAGTTCCGCCAGCATGCCCGTCCCCGAGATGCGGAACGCTAGCGTCTGCCCTGACGTCACTGGCTCAGTCCCCTGCATGTTATCCGGGGTAACGTCCGGCATGGGCCGGAAGATGCCTGCGGCCTGTGGCTCGAACCTCATGGACTTGGGCAGCATGACCACAAAGCGTTCCTGCGCATTACGGATCTTGGGTTCAAGCACGGCTTCGCCCTTGTAGGGCAGCTGATAGACAACCGCGAAACGCGTATCCCCCGGACGCAACGGAAAGCGGAAATAGTACTCGCCCCTGTGGTCGCCGGGGGTAGGCTTGTCCCGGAGGGGCTGCCCGTCCTCGATCTGTACGAGTCCAGACTCAACTTGTGCCTCGGGCGGCAACTGGATTTCGAACGGGCGAGAAATGCCAAAATGCACACGGCCACAATCAAACCGAGAAAGCCCACAAACCAGGGTCCGATGTTGGACTGCGCGAAGGCGTGTACCGAGCTGACCACCCCGCTACGCGTGAGAAAGGTGCCCAGGATGCACAGCAAGAACGTAGAGAAGACCAGCCAGACGTTCCACACTCGGAGCATCCCGCGCTTCTCCTGCATCATCACCGAATGCAGGAAGGCGGTGCCCGTCAGCCAGGGCATCAGCGAGGCATTTTCCACCGGATCCCAAGCCCAGTAGCCGCCCCAGCCGAGCACGGCATAGGCCCAATGCGCGCCGAGCAAAATGCCGGCGCTCTGGAAGCACCAGGCGATCATCGTCCACTTACGCGTGACGTGAATCCACTTCTCACCTGGATAGCGGCCCAGCAGCGCCGCCAGCCCGAAAGCGAATGGGATGGTGAAGCCGGTATAGCCCGAGTAGAGCATGGGCGGGTGAATTACCATCTCGGGGTATTGCAGCAGCGGCGTCAAACCCTTGCCGTCGGCCTGCGTAATCACCTGCATCGCGCCGCCGGGGCCCAGCGCGCCCAGCACTTTGAACG
>QHYU01000017.1 GCA_003224235.1 Acidobacteriota bacterium | reverse complement strand
TTGTTGCCAAGCGTCTTGCGTCCGATAGCCTCTTCAAATTGCTCGATCAACTCTCTTGGAAAACCCTGCTTGTACACGGGAAACGCCTGGTCGAGCCAGATGCCCGCCATCTCCCAATGACCGGTAGTGGTGTCTTTACCGGGCGAGCGAGTGGCTCCCTTGCCGAAGCAACCTGCGGGCTGCGCAGGCGCAGCGAGGTGTGCAAGCGGCTTGATGTTGGCCAGGCCGAGTTGCACAAGATTGGGCACTTTTAGCGGGCGGGACCGGGCGATATGGCCGAGCGTGTCGCGCCCGAGGTCGCCATATTCGGCCGCGTCGGGCAGCGGGCCGATGCCCACGCTATCGAGCACAATCCAGATTACCCGCTGGAATAAGGCCACGCGCGTTCCTGTACCGCTGTAGTCCCGCCGGTTCTCTTCTCAAATTGCTGTGCAGCCGTAAATCTACCACATTGCAGCGCTGCCCTTTTAGCCGCAGTTCCCCTGTCTTCGCATGTGAAGTAGCGCGATTGCATCGGGGCAGGATCTGCACCTTCGCGGGTGTTGGAGGAGAAAGATGGCGCGGGCACACCGAAGCGCGTGGTTAGGGACTTGGACCTGCGAGTCGCTTTGGGTGGCGGCCACCAGCTCGTGCAGCAGGTCAGTGGTGCGCCGGGTGAGGCAGAAAAAAATGAGGGGCGCGGAGACTTCGCCCCTCCAACCCTCCGCTCCTTCCCAGCCTGAAAGGGCGGAGTCAAGCTTGCCACTGGTGAACGAGACTACGCAGCGTCCTTCAAACCTGCGCTGGCTGCGCTGCGGACGACGGTCCAAACTTCTTCACTACTTATTAGGGTGGGGATGCAGGCCGAAAAATATATGCACCAAGAACATTCCGCGTTGCTCGGCGGGCATCTTGCCGCTTCTCCACCTCCCTGTCCCCCTCTTGGCGGTCGATTCTAACCGGCAGCGGTGGAGAGGGCGGCAACCTTTCTTGGCTGGATCGCCGCCATTATCCTTAGTACCAGGGCCAACACAACAGCGAACGCAAACGACACATAACAGACCGACTTCAGCGCGTAGCTCACGAAAGCAAGGGCGAAGACGGCCCAGACTAGATAGTGAGCGAAAGCCAGGAACCGCCGTGAGTCAAGCCAGTCTGTACGGCCGCGGCTGATGGGCGCACCAGCGAACCCGTAGATGAAAAGGTAAGCAACTCCGCCTCCGATCAAACCCACCCAACCGACTGCATGCAAGAAGCTCCGCTCAATGAAATGGCATGCGAGTTGTTATGCGATGCAAGAAGTTGCACCACAATGCAGCATCGGCCAAACCCAATTGATCCCTCTAGCTTGAGGATGCCCGAACTGTGTCACCACATTCCCCAGAAGCACCCCGTTGCCCTCGTTTGTGGTTTTGGATTTTGGCAAGGAAAGCCGCGTAAATCCCACAAACTCTTAAGAATGATTGGAGCCGAGGGCCGGGATTGAACCGGCGACCTGACGATTACGAATCGTCTGCTCTACCAGCTGAGCTACCTCGGCTTGTCGTGAGGCTACTCTAGCACCCGCCGGAAAAAACTGTCAAACAACGCCTAGTTCTGATATTCCACGTTCGTCATTCCCAGCATAGCGAGAAATGTTGTAGAGAGAGATCCCTCACCTGTTGGGGATGGCACGCTGGGTTTAACTTAACGGGTTCTTCTGACGAATTTGGGATATAAGAAGCACGCCTGCAGCGCCAGCGTGGCACTGTTTGCATCCCCAATGCAACGGATTCGGGCTGCGCACGGCAGAAGCTTAGCGCGAGAAGGGATACATCACCCAGCCGATGGCCACGGCAACCAGGAGAAACATCAAAAATGTCCACAGGGCATACTTCACTCGTTCGCCGAGGTAACGCTTGCTCAGGCAGGCGAAGGATACGGAGATGACAAACGCGAACAAAAGCATGACCTGGAAGTGAGTAAGGCGCATGGAAGTCCTCTGCCCCTAGGTTTTCCTCCCGCGCGCAATTTCATGCGCATCCAGCACGAAGAGCAGGTTAAGCACTCCGGCGGTGGCAAACAGGCGCGTCCCGTAGTCCCCGGCGGCGTGGGAAACATCCGGCCCGCTCTTTTCGATCATCCGGGAGACAAAGTAAAACACGCCCGTGCCCAGATCAGCGAGGAATCCCAACAAGTCGAAGGCGTCACTGCCATGGGCGCTGAAGATGTTGCCGCGCAGGGCCAAGCCCGTGATGGCCAGGGCTCCCACCGCCAGGCAATAAACGGCTGCGCGGCCCCACTTGCGGAGCAACAAGTGCCCGAGGCCCGGCACGAGCCACCCTGCCACCATGACGATGTAAGCGAGCACAGCTTGCATGTCCCCTGGTTCCTGATGTTTTTCTGCCAAGGCTTCTCGATCCTTTCTCCTGTACTCAGGCGAGCAGCGCGAGAATCTCGCTCTGGACCGCTCCGGTGACCCGCGCGCGCTTCTCCTCCACGTATACGTTCACCTCGCTGCGGATGCCGAACTCCGGCAGGTAAATGCCCGGCTCGACCGAAAAGCACGTGCGCGGGATGATGCGGCGGACATCCTGCGTCTCCAGGCCGTCCATATTTGCCCCGTTGCCGTGCACTTCCTGGCCGATGTTGTGGCCGGTGCGATGAACGAAGTACTTGGCATAGCCCGCCTTACGAATGGTCTCGCGCGCGGCCTGATCCACTTGCCACCCCTGGATGCCGCGACCCGCCGCAACCGAGTCCTGAACGAAGCGAACAGCGGTGTCGCGCGCGGCCTTCACAATGGCAAATACTCTGGCGTACTTCTCCGGCACCGTGCGACTCAGGAAGCCAACCCAGGTGATGTCGTAATAGACGCTGCCGGGCGCCTGCGTCTTGCCCCAGATGTCGAGCAGGAGCAAGTCGCCCTCGCGAATCGCCGCCGAGCCGTTAGGTTTGGGCTCATAGTGCGGGTCGCCGCTGTGTGGTCCGACCGCGACCACGGGAGCGTCCTCCACCACAATGGAATGTGCGCGAAATTGTTCGAGGATCCACTGCTGCAGATCGTATTCGCTCAGCGCGACCTTATTGCGCACTTGCCGCGCCGCATGAGCGAAGGCATCCTGGGTGATGCGGTCGATCACGCGTCCGGCGGCAAGATGCGACTCAAGTTGCGCGGGCGTCCAACAGGCCTCGAACTTCTGCACCAGGTCGGCCGAGCTCTTCACTTTGCGGCCCAGGCTACGCACCAGCTCCACGGTTCCGGCGTCCACCATCGAAACGTAAGGGATAGCGTTGCGCGGAGAATATTGCATGGCAACTGTTTTCGCGCGGCCGAGCAGCCGCGACAGGTTCTTGCGCAACTCGTCCTGGGCGGCGTAGACCAGCTTTTGCCCGGGCAAGCTATCGAGCGCGCCCGATTCGATGCGGTGGACGAGCTTGCGCGGCTCGCCCTTCGCCGGGATCAGATAAAACCAGCGGCGCGTGGACATGCCATCGGAAGACAGGCCTAGCACGCGGTAGGCGATCGGGTCGCGATGGTGGAAGTCGTAGAACAGCCAGCCGTCCAGCTCGGCCGTGCGCAGTTCGCTTTGGATGGCCTTGATGTCGGGCATTTGAATTTCGTTGTTGTGTAGCCCACCTCTTCAGTGACGTCGCCGTTCACGCAAAGGGCCCCCGGGTCTGAAGACCCGGGCTACACTCGAAAAGGCCTCTGCGCGCTCAAATCTCTAGCGCTCTGCGCTGCTGGGACGCGAAGCGCCCTCGACCTCGACCAATTCGCGGATTTGCTGCGCGGTGACTCCACGCACCTCAACGCGTTTGCTACGGCTACGCTCGCCGGAAATGATTCTAACAGCCGCGAGCGGCACTTTCAAACGCTCCGCCAGCAGCCGGCGCAGGGCCTCGTTGGCACGGTCGTCCACCGGCGGCGCCGTCAGACGAATCTTCAATGCCCCCTGCCACTCGCCTTCGATGGCGTCGCGGCTCGCCCGAGGCACGACTCGCACTGCGAACGTGACTGCTTTTTCTCGCTGCACGAGTTCAATCATGCGGCTTGCCGCGGCCCGAACAGGGCGGTGCCGAGGCGAACTTGTGTGGCACCTTCTTCGATAGCCACCTCGAAGTCGTGCGACATCCCCATGGACAACTCCGGAAGGAGAGATTCCTCAGGGGCCGGCCCGCGCTCGCTGCGCGAGGATGGGGCAGCGGGCTGGAGACCCGCCGCGGCGGGCTCAGAATGACAACCCTCGGCAGGGCCGAGTGCGGCGGATGCGGAGGCTTGCGACGAGGCGAGTCGGCCGCGCACGTTGTCGCGAAGTTCGCGGACTTTGCGGAAGTAAGGGCGCACCTGCTCCGGATCGTCGCAATAAGGTGGAATGCACATCAAGCCGCGCAGGTCGAGATGCGGCAGAGCCAGGACGGCTTCGGCGAGAGCCGGCAGCTCGCTTTCGGCTACACCTGTCTTAGTTTCTTCCGGGGCCAGACGCACCTCAATGAGAACCGTTAAACGCAGTGGGCTTAGGGGCACGGCACTTGTCCCAAACGAGCCCGAGGGATGCCGTACCGCCGCAGGGTCAGCCGAAACGGCGGAGCCAGAGTATTGGCCTGCCACTCCAATGCCCCTCTCGACGGTCAGGACGGAGGACAGGGTATGCCCCGTCCCTACACTGGGTATCGTACGAGCCGTTAGCTCTGCGGCAGCACGATCAAGCTTCTGGGCAAGCGGGAGGCTGTCGAGCGAGTCGATCCTGTGAAACAGCCGGGCGGCGCGGGCGGCCTTGTTGCTCTGCAAGTGGCCGACCAAGTGCCAAGTCGCGTTGAGGTCTGTCACGAGCGGCTGTTTGACTTCCCACTCCTGCACGCGATTTTCGCCAAAATGGCGCACACCAGCGCGATAGGCCTGGCGGATACTCTCGGCTGGAAACGTCTTCGAGACGGCAACGAGAGTGACTTCCTCCGGCCTGCGGCCTGCACGCTGGGCGGCGCGGGCGATGCGCTCAAGGATACGCTCGAGGTTAGCGGCAATTGAGCTAGTTTCAACGCCCATCAACCGGATTCTAGCATGGGCCGTGGGACGCTGGCGGCTTGCGGACTGGGAACAGTCGGGCTAAACTCGCGAGCAAACCAAATGACCCACCGCGGAAAATTTATCGCCATTGAAGGCATCGACGGCTCGGGCAAGCGCACGCAGATTGACCTGCTCAGCAGCGCCCTGGAAGCCCGTGGAATCGACCACGTGCGCTACAGTTTCCCGCGGTACGAGTCCTCATTTGGCCGCCTGGTGGCCCGCTACCTGAACGGAGAGTTCGGGCGACTGGACACGGTAGACGCGCACTTTTCCGCGCTCCTATATGCCGGTGATCGGTTCGAGGCCAAGGGGGAGCTCGCGGCTGCATTAGCCTCAGGTAGAACGGTTCTCGCCGACCGCTATGTCGGGTCGAATCTGGCGCATCAAACCGCGCGCGTCGGGCCGCAGCGCCGCGAGGAGTTTCTCTCCTGGCTCAAGCGTCTCGAATATGGCATCTACGGGCTGCCGGTGGAGGACTTGGTGATCTATTTGCGTTTGCCCGCGGTCGAGGCGCACCGGCTGGTGGGCCTGAAGACATCGCGGGAGTACACCAGCCTGCAGCGGGACTTGCAAGAAGCTGACCTGAAGCACCTGGAGCAGGCGGCGCTAGTCTACGACCGGCTGGCAACCGAGCCGAATTGGGTGACTGTGGAGTGCTTTGACTCCACTGCGGGCGCTTTGCTGCCTCCCGAGGTGATCCATCGTGCCGTGATGGCCGCGGTGGAGGCGCAACTTGTCGGCCAGGCGCGGGCGACTTAGGCTTTGGCTATCAGCGGCAAGCCTTCAGTTTTCAGTTGTGGGTTTACAGCTCTGAGTAAGAACCCGAGTCTTCAGAACTCGGTAGCATGCGTGGTTCGGAGGTAGGACTTAGAGGGAAGAGGGACAAATGGGATTTGCGGAGTTTGCGGGAAACCAGAGAGTGGTCACGGCGCTGCAGGGGATGCTCACAGCTGACCGAGTGCCGCACGCCATGCTGTTCAGCGGACCACGCGGGGTGGGCAAATACACCTTGGCCGTCATGTTCGCCCAGGCAGCGAACTGCGCGCGCCGTAAGGACGACTTCTGCGGCGAATGCGAGCCCTGCCGGCGCATCGGCCTGCTGGCCGAGCCCGCGCCGCTGGTCGAGCAAGGCTTGGCGCAGCGCGGCGAGAGCGCCGACGCGGCGATGGTCGAGCGCGTGCCGCTGATCCTGCAAACGCACCCGGACGTGTGGAGTATCGTGCCCGACCCGATGCGGCTGAGAAACCCCGTGGCCCGGCCGGTGCTTCACATGGGGCAATTGCGCGCCGTCGCGCGCGCCGCAAATTTCAAACCGACGGCCCGGCGGCGCGTCTTCATCCTGGATGGCGCGGAAACCATGCGCTGGGACTTGGCCAATATTTTCCTGAAGATCCTGGAGGAGCCGCCGGAGAGCGCCACACTGATCTTGCTGGCGCCCAACCCTTACCTGCTGCTATCGACCATCCGCTCGCGCTGCCTGCAATTTTACTTCGCGCCGCTGAGCACCGAGCAGCTCGAGGAGATTCTGAAGCGGCGCACTCAGCTCAAGCCCTCCGAGCGAAAGCTCGCCGCGCAGTTGGCCGAGGGTAGCCCGGGGAGGGCGATGAACATGGATTTGGAGGGGGCGGCGCAACTGCGGCGCGACGTCCTACAGGTGCTGGAGCGCGCGGTCGAGGGCCGGTCGTATGCCGAGCTATTTGACGCGACGGCGCAACTGGTGAAGGGGCAAAAAGAGTCGTTTGAAAATGTCTTGGAAGTATTCTATATTGTAATTACCGACCTGCTTGAGTTAGCCTACGGCTCCACGGACCGTCCGTTGAGGAACCCAGCCTTACGGCAGGAACTGGGGGCTGTGTGCAAAAAGATCGACCTCGAATGGGTCGCACAGGCCGTCGATGGCCTGGATGAGCTGCACGGCAGGCTGCGTCGAAATATCAACCGCCAGTTGGGGCTGGACGCCGTGGCGATTTCACTGGCCCGCCGGTAGCCCTCTGCCAACCGACCTGGGAAAGTGAACTTTGAAACGAGAATGGAGCTTCGCGCATCTCATGGACTGAATCCTGCATCGCTGTAGGGGAAAGCCAAAAAAGAAGGAGCACAATAGTGAACCGCAAGCTGTTTCGTCCCTCCTTGACCGAAGTGAAGGAGCAACTGGCCACGCGGCCCCCGCACGCGGGACCTCAGCCACACAAGAAGCCGGCGCCACCCGAGCAAACGCACGCCGAAAACTTTTACTGGGTGAAGCAGATGCAGGCGCGCACGCCGGTCGCTGTGGTGCTGACCGACGGCGAGGTGTTGCACGGCACAATCGAGTGGTACGACCGCGACTGCATCAAGCTGACGCGTTACGGCAGCCCGAACCTGCTCATCTTCAAGCAGGTGATCAAGTACTTGTATAAGGAAGGCGAGGAAAACGCGCAGGGCGGGTCGAACGGTCAGTAGGCGCGAGACGTGGATGCCATTCTGAGCTGGCGGTGTGTGTCTGTCCTGATGAACGCGCCAGCGGAGTGCGCCCTCTCCGAGCGAGGGAAGGCTCCGACAACAGGCGTTGCACATCGCGATTTCTACAAGCTATCAGCTATCTCTAGCCTCCGGTCTTCTCTCTTCTAACGCCCAACTACCCGCGTGCCGATCGCGAAGGTCATCAGCGCCTTGGCGGCCAGGCGTCCCGCGCGGTGCCGCACGTCGCAATCTACCACAATAAAGTGCTTCCCCGTGCGCAGCACGCGCGCCTCGGCGATCACAGTTCCCTGCTCCACTGGCTCAAGGAAGTTGATCTTCATCTCCAGGGTGGCCAGCCGAGTTCCCCGCGGCAGCGTTGAGTAACTGGCCATGCCCCCCGCCGTGTCGGCCAGCGCCGCCACGATGCCGCCGTGCACCACGCGGTGCACCTGTTTGTGCTTCGAGGCGACCCGCATCCGCAGTACGGCGCGGCCGGGCTCGGCGGCTTCCAGCTCAAAGCCGAAGATTCTGCCCACATTGCTCTTGCGCAGCCGCCGGCTCAGTTCCCGCTCGGCCAGGCGCGCGCGTTCGGTCGGGTGTAAGGTCATGTTCTTCCGCCCACGCGGGGTTTGCAGCACGGTCAGTACGCCGTGAACCCTCTATCGAGCAGCAGGGCTGTTTTGCCCGCCAGCCGTGTCACCGCAAACCTCGCTGCTGCGTCTAATCAATGTGCCCTGACTGCAGGCACTGTTGCTCTTGGGCGATTCGCCGCTTCCGTAGAAGCTCGCGAATCTAGCATTGGCCTGCAGTGGACGCAAGGCGGCAGGGAGATGCGAGGAACACTTCTTGCGTCAGCACGGAAGGGGACTGGGAGAGAGGCTGAGCCTCTCCCCGGCCGATGTGCAGGGCAGTTTGCCTCCGGGCCTGGCGCCTGTTAGATTCTTGTACCCCGTGGCACTAGCACGGCGACGCGCCGGACAAGGTTGGACACGAGAATGAAGATCGGGATCACATGTTACCCGACGTACGGCGGTTCGGGCGTGGTCGCCACCGAACTTGGCCTGGAACTCGCCGCTCGCGGCTACGACGTCCATTTCATCAGCTACGCGCCACCCATCCGGCTGAATTCCACGAGCGATCACATTCAATTCCACGAAGTTGAAGTGAGCAACTATCCGCTGTTTGACCATCCCCCTTACGCACTGGCCCTGGCGGTGAAGATGGTGGAGGTGGCCGAGTCGGCTGGGCTGGACCTCCTGCACGTCCACTACGCTATACCGCACTCGGTAAGCGCGCTTCTGGCGCGCTCGATGGCCGCGCCGCGGCGGCTGCCGTTTATCACCACATTGCACGGAACCGACATCACGCTGGTGGGCAACAACCGCAGCTACCTGCCCATCACGCGATTCTCCATCGAGCAGTCCGACGGCGTCACGGCAATTTCCCACTACCTTCGGCGGCAGACACTCGTCGAATTCGATATCAAGAACCCCATCGAGGTGATCCCCAACTTCGTCAACTGCGACCTCTACTGCCGCTCACCCAAGCCCGAGGAGCGGTTGCAGTGGGCGCCCAACGGCGAGCCCATTCTGATGCACCTCTCGAATTTTCGGCCGGTGAAACGCGTGACGGACGTAGTTGAAATCTTTGCGCTGTTGCGCGAAAAGATGCCGGCAAAGCTGGTGCTGGTCGGCGACGGTCCGGACCGCGGCTCGGCCGAGTGGCTGGTGCGCCAGAAGTGTTTGGGTCGCGACGTCCACTTCCTCGGCAAGCAGGACCGCGTGCACGAGAAGCTTGGCCTCGCGGACCTGTTCCTGCTGCCCTCGGACCTGGAGTCATTCGGACTGGCGGCGCTTGAGGCCATGGCCTGTGAGGTGCCGGTGATCGCCACGAACGTCGGCGGGCTGCCCGAAGTCGTCGAGCACGGAGTGGATGGCTATTTGATTGAACCGCGCGACGTTGCCGCGGCCGCGAAATTCGCGATCGAGATTCTTTCGCGCTCTGATCGAGGCCGCGAGATGGGCCAGAGAGCGCGCATCAACGCGAGACGAAAATACTGCGCCGAGGATATCATCCCGCGCTATGAAGCCTACTATCAGCGGGTGATTCAAAAGGCTGGCGCCGCTTCGGCGTAAGACCCCAGCGTGAGCCCACATCTCCTTGCAATTAGAGCATCCCTCGGTACAACCCCGGCAGCCCCTGGCGCCATCGTTTCTGTAGCGGGGCAACGCGCCCGAAGCCTCGGGACGGGTGGTTGCCAGGAGGAGCCCATGACTTGGAGACCGACTTTTCTCAGAGCTGCACTGGGTGGAACGCTGCTTCTAGGTGGCATCTTGCTCACCACCGGAACCGCACAGGCTGACAGCTGCGGCAACCGCATCCGGAACGAGGAGAGGGAGCTGGCCCGCAACATCAGGCGCCACGGCTACTACAGCCGGCAGGCGAATCACGAGCGCCGCGAACTCAACTCCCTCCGCAGTAGGTGCTATGACGGGAATCGCTGGCGCCGCCGCGATTGGGATCGCAATGACCGCTGGCGCAGGCAGCATGACCGCGACGACCATCGCTAACCCCGCGCCTCCGCTTCGCCAGGCGCATCGCAAAGCTGGGCCGCCCACTTGCAGTGGCCAAGTCAGGACACATCGCGGACCTTCCTGATCAGGCGAACCAGCGCAAATCCTTCAGGCCGAAGCCCTCGGCAGCTGGCAAACCTTTGCGAATCTGTTCATCGGTGAAGAACCGCTGCGGTTGCAGGTCATCCGTCAAAGACCCACACGCTGGCCAGGCTAAACTGGCGCCTTACCTTGGAATGTCGCACCTGCCGGGCGCGAGCGCGGGATGAAGCTGCTGATGACGATTCCCAGCAGCACGACGGTAACGACCAGCCCGATCAGCACGTATTTCAGTTGCGTACCCATCTCAAGTACTACTCCGGCGCCATGGCGCGCCTCAGGACGGTAGTCCATCGCGACGATCAGGGGCACAAGTATCAGGGTCACGTTGGAGAACGCGGCCCAAAACCTCGCGCGCTCCACCGTACCGCACAGATCGGTCAGAATTGATTCCAGATGGCGCCGTAGGTAAGCGACGACGGCAGCGGAAGCCGCTGTTGCCGCTCCCACGCCGGTGAGGAAAATCGCCATATCGGTCATTCTCGTTCACCTACCCTTTATGGAATCCATGCGCGCTCCTCTGCCCGGTTGTGCTGGAGCCATGCATGTGGCACTGGAACATCGGCGGCGCGCGGCGATCCAGCGATATCCCGCGCGCAGGACGGCTCGCACCCCGGGCAGTTGCGCGGCGGCGTAAAGTGGCCAGGCCCACCAGATACCGCGGGCCAGGAACACAATGGCGTCGGCGCCACCGATCACTTGCCCCCCGGACGTCAAGACCCGCATCTCGACCAGGAGTTTGTCAGGCGGCAGGCCGAGAAGCTCTTGCACCCGGGGAGCCTGCAATGGGGCCACAGCGTACCCGCGAGGTTCGAGCACCCTGCGGAGTCGCCGG
>QHYU01000016.1 GCA_003224235.1 Acidobacteriota bacterium | reverse complement strand
GAGAGCTTGTCATAGTTCCCCTCCAGAAAGGACGCTTGCGCGTGCCGGATCAGAAACATGCGGCCCACGCATCACCAGGTTTCAGGGACATCGGTACTTCGCATGACAGGCCGTCGGTGACACCCGTAATCTTGCCCATTCTCTGAAGCGACAAATTCGACACCCAATGATTCCATATGATATCGGAGTCGACGAACGCTGCGCAGCGACGCCTATCCTGGAGTCAAGCGCTATCGATCAAGCACCGATGATGCCCATCGGGCGTTCCAACTGTCCAGCCGTTCGAGACTGGTAACAAACGGCTTCAAAGCTCGATAGAGGAATACCGCCGCGAGCGCGCATGCTGCAGATGTCACAATGGCCAGCGAATATCGAACCGCATCGTCGCGTCCGAATACATATTGCGTAAGAACCCCAACAGCGGTGGGTCCGGCTCCAAGCCCGATGATATTGATGGAGAACAAATACACGGCTGAAGCCTGCGCGCGCATTGGGGCCGGCATCATCTGCTGCATCGCAGCCGCCGCGACGCCGAAAGGGGCTGCCGCGAGCACGCACCCAAAAACGAGCCAAGAGGTCGCCCAGGCCGCCGAGGGCGCCAGATACAAAAGGCAGTTGAGCGGAATCCAGACCAGTCCGATCAGCATACCCACGAACAACGTCGCGTTAGTGCGACCCCGCATGCGTAGGTAATCCGCGACGCGGCCTGCGCTAACGATGCCAATACACCCAAACACTGCAACAAAGGAGCCATAGACGACGCCAATGGTTCCGATGCTCCAGTGGAAGTTGCGCCTGTAGAATTCCGGCACCCACGCGCCGCTGGCATAGGAAGAAAGTGAAAGCAGACCGAAGCCGATGTTATGGAGTAAGAAAGTGTGCCGGTTCTCGAAGATATAGGAGAAGACCTGCCGGATCGGGACAGTTGTGTGTCGTCGGGCTGCCCCGTGCGGAACCGGTTCCCGTATCGTCAGAAGCAGAGGTGTCAATGCAATGCCGGGCAGACCGACCAAGAGCAAGATGAGCTGCCAGGGACGAATTGCACCGAGCAGCGGAATGTTCCACGTTGCCTGGGTGGACGTGTACGCGACGACAAGTCCACCCAGCAAATAGGCCAAGCCGGCACCGAGATAGATCCCCATCGAGTACACACTGAGGGCGGTGGCCAACCGATCGCGAGGAAAATACTCGGTAATGAGTGAGTAGGCAGCTGGGGAAAGCGCTGCTTCTCCCACACCGACGCCCATGCGCAACAACAGCAAGGCTGTGAATGTTGATGCCAGCCCGCAACCCGCCGTAAACCCACTCCAAAGGATCAAACCCAACGCGATAATCAAGCGCCGGCTGTAAGTGTCCGCCAGACGCCCGATTGGAATCCCGAAGAACGTGTAGAACAGCGCAAAGCTGAACCCCATTAGCAAACTGATTTGTGTGTCGCCAATGTGCAAATCGCGGCGAAGCGGGCCGACCAGCAGGCTGAAAATCTGGCGGGAGATGAAGGAGAAAGCGTAGACGACCGTCAGGACCCCGACGACGTACCATGCGTAGAGCAACGAGCGCTGAGGTATCACCACTTGCCTGGTGGCGACCTTCCCTTCATGCATACTGGGACCCGGCAGTCGATTAGCCACAGGTTGCTCTCTCTTTAGGAGATAACGGGCTCCAAGCCTGACCGCGGAAGCGATCGAACTACCAGAATGAGGTCTCGCATGCCCACGGCGTGCAGCACCGCTTAGTTGGCCCTTTCGAACAGACCCGCCGCTCCCTGGCCGCCGCCGATGCACATTGTTACGACACCGTAGCGAGCCTTGGGGCGTTCCATTTCATTGGCGAGGGTGCCGACTAGGCGCGAACCGGTCATGCCGAACGGGTGACCGATCGAAATCGACCCGCCGTTGACGTTCAGTTTATCCGGATCTATGCCCAGCCGGTCGCGGCAATAGACGACTTGGACCGCAAAAGCTTCGTTCAGTTCCCAGGGGTCGATATCGTTCATCTTCACGCCGCTGCGCTTGAGAAGCTTCGGGACGGCGAACACCGGGCCAATGCCCATTTCGTCCGGATCGCAGCCGGCGATTTGGAAGCCGCGGAAAACCAGTTTGTGGGGGATCCCCAGTTGGTCGGCGCGCTGGCGGGACATCAACAGCGTGGCTGACGCGCCATCAGAGAGCTGGGAGGAGTTACCGGCAGTCACCGTGCCCTGGCCGCTGTTTGGATCAAAATGCGGCTTCAAAGCGAGCAACCCTGCAAGCGTTGTCTCTGGCCGGTTGCACTCGTCACGGTCCGCACACACCTCTTCCTTGCCGATCACCTCGCCAGTCTTCTTGTCCAGGATGGTCCGCGTCACACGCATCGGTGCGATTTCCTCTTCGAGAAAGCCATCGCGCTGAGCGCGAGCCGTGCGCTGCTCGCTCAGAAGGGCATACTCATCTTGCGCCAGTCGGCTAACCTTATATCGTTTGGCCACAACTTCGGCGGTTACTCCCATGACCATGTACAGCCCAGGCATCCGCTCCAACAACTGGGGATTTGGGTTGTAGTCGCGTGGTGTCATGCTGATGCTCTCGACGCCGCCTCCGATGGCCGCGTCCATGCCTTCGTTGATGATCTGATACGCAGCCAAGGCGATCGCTTGCAAACCGGAGGAGCAGAACCGATTGATTGTCGTGCCGGCGACCGATGTCGGCAGGTCGGTGCGCAGGATGTCTTTAATACAGTGCGCAGCGAGCTCGTCGGGGCGCGTCATGTTGAAAGCGCCGCGAAACGATTTCGCCAGCGCCGTCCGCGAACTGGCAACTACGACCGCTTCTCTCATTCCTTCTCCCAGCCAATAAGAGACGAACTCACAATCCAGAACGAACCTGCTTTGCGATTCAACTCCCAGATACCCAGGGCTCTAGTCTAGGCAGTTGCGCGCTGGTCTCTGGTGAATTCAGCGAAGGTCTTGCCCTGCTCGGCCAATTGTCTTAGCAAGGGTGCGGGCTCCCAGATCTGGCCGTGCTGCTTGTGGAATTCACAGATACGGTTGTAGACCTTCTTCAAACCTACGGTGTCTGCGTACCACATCGGACCGCCGTGGTAGGTCGGGAATCCATACCCGTTGAGGTAGATGATATCGATATCGACCGCGCGCAACGCGTATCCATCTTCGAGGATGCGCGCACCCTCATTGACAAGCGCACAAATACAGCGATCCACGATCTCTTCGGCTGTGATCTGGCGCTGCGTGATGCTCGCCGCGGCGACCCACTTGCGTACCAACTCGGCGACCTCGGGATCCGGGATTGCGCGCCGATTCTCGTCGTACTTGTACCAGCCTGCGCCGGTCTTCTGCCCGAAACGTCCGAGTTCACACAGACGATCCTCAACGAGCGGCCGGCGCACGCCGGGCTTTTGCAGGTGCTGGTATTCCCTGCGGATGCGCCAGCTGACGTCGAGACCGGCGAGGTCGGCCGTGGCAAGCGGACCCATGGCCATGCCGAAATCGTACAGCGCCTTATCCACCGCCTCGACGCTTGCCCCCTCTTCCACGAGGAACTGCGCTTCGCGGCGGTACGGCCCGAACATGCGGTTGCCGACAAATCCGACACAGTTGCCCACCAGCACGGCGACTTTGCCGAGCTTCTTTGCCAGCTGCATGCAAGTGGAGATCACTTCTTTGCTGGTTGCCTTACCGCGTACGATTTCGAGCAGGCGCATGACGTTCGCCGGGCTGAAAAAATGTGTGCCGATCACGCATTCGGGCCGCGAAGCGGCCGATGCGATTTCGTCAATATCGAGCGTGGACGTGTTGCTCGCCAGAATCGTGCCCGTCCTGCACACACGAACGATCTCGCCGAAGACCTGCTTCTTGAGCGCCATGCTCTCGAACACGGCCTCGACAACCATGTCGACCGCGGCGAAGCCCTCATAGTTCAATGTCGGCTTGATCAGGCTGAGGCGTTCATCAACGAACTGCTGCGTGAAGCGGCCACGTTTGACCGAACTGGCGTAGTTCTTCCGGATGGTTGCAAGCCCGCGATCAAGGGCCGGCTGGTCCACCTCTTTAAGCAGCACGGGGAAGCCGGCGTTGGCGAAAACCATGGCGATGCCGCCCCCCATCGTTCCGGCGCCCACGATGGCTACGCTCTTCACCGGAATGAGCGGAGTTTCCTTGGGCACGTCGGGGATTTTGGCGACCTCACGCTCGCCGAAGAACACGTGAATGAGCGCCTTCGATTGATCGGAGAAAAGGCACTCGGCAAACAGCCTCCGCTCCATCTGGCAACCCTCTTCGAAAGGCAGACGAGTTGCGGCTTCGACAGCGTCAATGGCGGCGAGCGGCGCGATGATGTTGCGCTGCTTTTTGCGAGCGGTCTCGCGCGCAGTCGAGAAGATGGGGCCATTCTGCTCCGGGGTGCCCAGTTTGTCGTTGCGCTCGCGCGTTTTGGGCGCGGGCCTCCCGGCAACCTCGTGTGCGAAGGCAACAGCGCCGGCCAGCAGGTCGCCTTCGATCAATCGATCGACGATGGCGGATTTGAGCGCTTCCGGTGCCAGGATCGGGTTGCCCTCAGCGCACATCTCGACGGCTTTCGCGACGCCTGCCAGCCGCGGGAGGCGCTGTGTCCCGCCCGCGCCGGGGATAATGCCAAGCTTCACTTCGGGCTGGCCGACCTGCGCGCTGGGAACAGCCACACGGTAATGGCCGGCCATCGCCAGCTCCAGACCGCCACCGAGCGCAGTGCCGTGAATCGCCATCACCACCGGCCTCCGGCAGTCTTCGATTCGCAGCAGCAGCGCAGGCAATTCCAATCCGCCGCGAGCCTTGCCCGACGTGATCTTGCCGAATTCCTTGATGTCCGCGCCGGCGACGAAGGTCCGGCCGCCACCGATCAGCACCACAGCTTTCACGGTGTCGTCGTGATCGATCTGCTCGATCGCTTCCGCAATTCCCTCCGGGACGCCGGGGCTCAACGCGTTCACGGGCGGGTTGTTGATCGTAATGATCGCAATGCCGTTGTCTCTTGTAAGTTGAACGAGGTCGCTCATCGAAGTGACTCTCCCCATTCGAACTTTCATGCTCCCTGGGCCACCGCTGCGCCGGCATCAATGACCAACCGAGCGATGCGTTCGCGGTGGAACGTCGCGTCGCCCAGGGCCGTTTCCGACGCTTTGGCACGCCGGTAGTACAGATGCAAGTCGTTCTCCCAGGTAAAACCCATACCGCCATGGATCTGGATTCCGCGATTGCCCACGGTGCGGCAGGCATCGCTCGCGTACATTTTTGCAATCGAGACCGCCACCGCGGCATCGGGCGCGTTTTCTTGGAGCGCCCAGGCGGCGTAGTAGACTGCCGACCGCGAACTCTCCGTTTCCAGGTACATATCGGCGCACTGATGTTGAACCGCCTGAAACGCGCCGATGGGCTTACCGAATTGCTTGCGGGTCTTCGCATATTCGACGGTGGTGTCAAGAGTGCGCTGCATCCCGCCGACCATTTCCCCCACCAGGGCGGCAGTCGCCACATCCAGCCCCTTCGCGAGGCCATCTGCATTGCCGAGTTTCTCGACGGGCACGCTGTCGAATCGCACGGAATAGAGCTTGCGGGTGAGATCCATCGCCGGCATGGCCGCTGTCTTGATCCCAGAATCTTTAGCATCGACAACGAAGACGCCGTTGCGGGCTACGACAACAATGGCATCGGCCACGAGGGCGTCCGGCACGAAAAGCTTTTCACCGGTCAGTTTTCCATTCAGCACCTCGATTTGCGCGTCCTTCGGGTCCCAGCTGGCAGCGGCTTCGAGCATCGCGAGCGTAGAGCGTGCCTCGCCGCGGCAGATCGGCGTCAGGTATTTCCTCTTCTGTTCCGCCGTGCCCACGGCATCGAGCACAGCACCGGCCAGCGCGACCGTGGAGAAAAGAGGGCCCGGGAGAAGGGCGCGGCCTGCCTCTTCCATCATGAGGATGAGTTCCACTTTGCCGAGCCCGACACCGCCGTACTCTTCGGGGAAAATGATGCCCGTGTAGCCCTGCTCAGCTAGCTTCCGCCACAGGTCCGGATCGTAAGCCGTTTCGGTTTCCATCAGGCGGCGCACTTCGGAGACGGGGCACTCGCCCGCGAAGAACTTCCGAGCGCTATCCTTGAGAATTTCCTGACTCTCACTCAATCCGAACTGCATTCGGCGTCCCCTCAGTAGCTTCTCGGCAGGCCGAGGACAAAATGCCCGATGATGTTGCGCTGGATCTCCGACGTGCCGGCTTCGATGGTGTTCCCGCGGGCGCGTAGGTACCCGTAAGACCAAACGCCCTTGTCGATTGCGTGGCCGTCGCGGCCGACGAGCTGTCCATACGGCCCCAGCAACTCCTGTGCAACCTGCTGGAACCGCTGATTCAGCTCGCTCCAGAAGATCTTTTGAATGGAGCCTTCGGGGCCAGGCACGCCCGTAGCGCTGAGGCGGCTGAATGCCCGCATCTGGTTCAGCCGCATGATCTCAATCTCGGCGTAGCACTGCGCGAGCCTCTGACGGGCAATCGGGTCCTGAGAGGCGGGCCGTGCGTTTCGCTGAATCCCGCGGGAGAGCTCAATGAGCCGATCCATGTTGCGCTTGTAGAGAATCTGGAGACCGGCGCCGAACGTGCCGCGCTCATGCATGAGCGTGCCGATGGCCACGTCCCATCCCTGATTCACCTTGCCGACAACGTTTTCGACAGGCACGCGCACGTCACGGAAGAAGACCTCGTTGAATTCGGCCTCGCCGGTCATCTGGCGCAGGGGCCGGATGACCACGCCGGGCGTTTTCATGTCCACGAGCAGAACCGTAAGGCCTTTGTGCTTGGGCATATTGGGGTCCGTGCGGACGACCAATTCGCACCAGTCCGCCACCCAGCCATAGCTGGTCCATACCTTCTGACCATTCACGATGTAGTGGTCTGCATCCAGTCGCGCTTCGGCTTGCAGGCTGGCGAGGTCGGACCCCGCGTTCGGCTCGGAAAACCCCTGGCACCAGATTTCTTCTGCGCTCAGAATTTTTGGCAGGTAGCGCATCTTTTGAGCTTCCGTGCCGAATGCGATGATGGTGGGCCCGATCAATCCGAGACCCAGGGCATTGGCCATCGGCGGCGCTGCGGCCCGTGCCATTTCCTGCCAAAAAATGACCTGCTGCATCGGGCTGGCGCCGCGCCCGCCGTATTCCTTCGGCCAAGAAGCGCCTGCCCAGCCTGCGTCGTAAAGTTTTCGTTGCCAGCTCCTCAGAAATGCAAAGCGGTCTTGGAGGGCCTCCTCTCGCACCTGCTCCCAATCTTCCGGAACATTCGCCTCGAGCCATGCGCGCAACTCGTCGCGGAACCGCAGTTCTTCGGCCGTGAGACTCAAGTCCATGGGAGGAATTCCTTTGGTCTCCTTGCGTCCCGCACTCTCAAGGTTTCTGCCGAATCTCGCGGTCGAAGCGGGTCCCGACCTTGGCGCGCAGAATTCTCTTTTCCTCTGCGCAGGCCTTTCATTTTCTGACAAACTCCGGCCGGATAGTTGTCTGCCCGCCCCAGTATTTCTTGCGCAGCTCTCGTTTCAGGATTTTCCCCGTGCCGGTCTTCGGCAAGCTCGGAAGGAATTCGACAGAGCGTGGCGCCTTATAGTGGGCCATCTGAGACCGGCAAAACTCAAGGAGTTCTTCTTCCGCGGCCGTTGCGCCTGGCTTGAGCACCACGAGCGCTTTGGGAACCTCGCCCCATTTGTGATCCGGAACCGGAATTACGGCCACTTCATAGACGCTGGGATGCGCTGCAAGAGCCTTTTCGACTTCCAGCGACGAAATGTTCTCGCCCCCGCTGACGATAATGTCCTTCTTGCGATCGATGATGAGGAGATAGCCTTCCTCATTCATTGTGGCCATGTCCCCAGTGTGAAACCATCCTCCGCGCAGCGCTTCCGCCGTGGCTTGGGGCTGCTGCCAGTAGCCCTCCATAACGCCGTCACTCCGAGTGATGATTTCGCCGACCGTTTTCCCGTCGTGTGGCACGTCCTTATCATGGGCATCCACGACCCGGATTTCGACGCCCGGGATGGCATGTCCGGTCATGGCCTGGCCTGCGTAGCGCTGTTCGCCCTCCCAATGAAGCCCCGGCTTCATGAGCGAGATTGACAGTACCGGCGCAGTTTCCGTCAGGCCATACCCGGAAAAGCAGGTGCAGCCCAGCTTTTCTTCCACCTCGCGCACCAGGCCCGGCGAGGACGCCGCGCCGCCGATAGAAATCCACTGCAGGCTGCTCAGGTCATATTTCTGCCGCTCCGGAGAGTTCACGAGCGCAATGGCCATGGCAGGCACCACGCTGAATGAATGTACGCGCTCTCGTTCAATCAACCTCAATACCTCAGCGGGATCGAAGCGTTGAATCATCACGTGGGTGGCGCCCATGAACGTGAGCGAATGGGCAACGCCCCAGCCATTGGCATGGAACAGCGGAATCGTATGCAGTTGCACGCTGTCGGATTTCGTATGGAAGGTCAGGCAGACGTTCAGGGCGTGGAGGTAGATGTTTCTGTGGGTCAGCATCACCCCCTTTGGATGGGCGCTGGTTCCGCTGGTGTAAAACAGTTCGGCCAAAGAATTTTCGTCACATTCCATGATGTCGGCGCGGTACGGTGTGGCAGCCGCCAGAACGTCCTCATAATTCTGCGGCCAAAGCCAGTTTGCCGGCGGCTGGCCATCAAGCAGGAAGAAGGTCTGCACTGCAGAAGCCCTTTGGCGAACGGAATCCGCGACCTCGAGGAACTGCTTTTCCAGGAAAAGCACTGTCGCTCCGGCATCATTCAGGATGTAGGCGAGCTCATGAGGCGCAAGCCGGACGTTCAGCGGAAGCAGTACTGCGCCCGCTTCCGGGACGCCATAGTAGGCCTCCAACAGGCGATGGCAATTCATGCTCAGGAAGGCGACGCGGTCGCCGGGCTGGACGCCGGCCTGGCGCAGAGTGCCGGCAAGACGGCTAACACGCTCGGCAAATTGCGAATATGTAAGCCGCTCGTTTCCGCACACGACTGCGGTTTTGCAAGGGTATTGTTGCTCTGCATAGCGCAAAAAGCGCATGGGTGTAAGTGGGATGTTCATGGCGTATCTTGCCTGTTCTAGGCGGTCTGTCCTCCATCCACCACCAGCACATGCCCGGTGACGAAATCAGAAGCGTCTGAAGACAAGAAGACAGCAGCTCCTTTCAAATCATGGTTGCGCCCGAACCGGCCCAAGGGAATTCTCTTTAGAATGGCTTCTTTGTTTCGTTCGATGACGACTTCAGACATGTGCGTAGGGAACCATCCAGGTGCGATTGCATTCACCTGGATGTTGTGGATACCCCATTTGCAGGCCAAGTCTCTGGTGAAAGAGATGACTCCGCCCTTGCTGGCGTGATATCCAATGGCCTGAAATTCCGGCGGAGCGCCGTGCAGTCCCGCAACCGATGCGATATTGATGATCTTTCCGCGACGTTGAGTAATCATGACCTTGCCAACAGCCTGGGAGAACAGAAAAGTCCCGGTCAGGTTGGTCTCAATGACCTTGTTCCAATGTTCCAGGCGCATTTCCTCAACCGGAGCGCCCCAGGATGCGCCCGCGTTATTGATCAGGATATCGACCCGTCCGAACTGCGAGAGAGTTGCATCCACGACTTCCTGAATGCCGGCTGCATTCTTGACATCGCAGCCCAGCGCCATGGTCTTTACCCCGAATTTCCCCATTTCCTCGGCGGTTTGCACGCAGCGCTCTTTCTTGCGAGCGCACAGTACCAGGTTAGCGCCCATCTCCGCCAGACCCTCCGCCATTTGGCGGCCCAGCCCAACGGAGCCTCCGGTAATGATCGCCACACGTCCCGTGAGATCAAGAAGCTGTTTGACATTCATTGCCGGAGAAGCTTCCTTGAACATCGGTTCTGCCACGGTGCAGAGACTCCCATGGGCAGCGGAATCGCCCGGTGTGTTTCTGGGCAAGAGGATCGGTCGTTAGATCCTCGTGGTCCCCTGCAAGGTAGAGCGCCCTAGAAGCTAAAGCGCAGGCCGAGCTGAATCTGCCGCGTGGGCTGCACAGCAGTAAAGCCCAGCGGCTGGCTCGGCGTGCGGTCGCGGCTTCCGCTCAGGTTGAAGGGTGGGCCGATGACACCCACAACGTTGTTGACGCTCGCAAAGTTCGTCCGGTTGAGGATGTTGAACCCTTCGGCTATCAGTTGCAGGCGCACTTTCTCGCCCAAGCCGAACTGCCGCGTCACGCGCATGTCGAACGTCCAAAAATTGGGCCCGCGACCCGTATCCCGGCCTGCCCCCGGCGGCCGGTCGGTTGTCGAATGCCGATCATTATTGACGTTCGTCCCGGCCAGCAGATTGAAAGGACGCCCGCTATTGCCACGCACGATAGGGGAAAGCGTGAAGCCCGAGAAGATGCGCGCGGCAAGGCTGGCGTCGGCTCCACCCTTCCAAGGAGACTCCAGAATGGCCGCAACGACTACCTTGTGCCTCTGGTCGAAGGGGGAAAGCGCACGTTCGGCAGCCAAGTTCGTCTGATCGTTGGGTTGGAAGTCGCTGTTGAAATCGGTTACGTCGTCAATGGCCTTGCTGAAGGTGTAATTCCCAAACAGGCTGAAATGCTGGCCGAAGCGCTTCTTCACTTCGATGATGCCCCCGTCGTAGAAGGCTTTCCCGGAGGACTCGTACACGTCGTCCTGGAGAAGCAACGGATTCACAAAGCAGGTGAAAATAGCCGCCCCCGCGCACGGGGCCGGGCCGAGCAACGGATTGTTATTCCACTGCCGAATCGGAATGTTTGCGGGTCCGGCGGGCACGAACGGCGCCGGCAGCAAATTCTTGTCGCGCGCACGAGTTATTTTCAGTGTGCGCGAGTGTATGTAGCTGAGAGAAATCGAGAAGTCCCGCCCCAGCTCACGTTCGATCCCTAACTCGGCCTGTTGCGAGTAGGCGTTCTGGTAGTCGGGGTCACCACTGAAGACCACGGTCAGGGCAGGGATAGGGCCGATCTGCACACTAACGTCTCTGCCGCCTAGAAACTGGTTCGCATCCTGCGGCCTAATGCAAGCTTCAGTCCCTGCTGGCAGAGGCAGAGCGCAGCCGATCCTTCCCTGCGCGAACAACGTCTGGAAAATGGTCGCCGCGCCAGCGCCAGAGACAAAGACTTGGGAAATTTGCCGGAAGCAATCGACGGAGGAGGAGGCGCAGGTACTCAGGTCCCTAACCTGCTGATTGCCTTTGCTGCGGTCCACGACGCCCAGGTACCGCACCACGGAGTCAATCTGTAAATAAATCGGGGAGTAGAAAATTCCGTACCCTGCGCGAACTACCGTCTTGTGGTCTTTGAACGGGTCCCAGGCAAACGAAACACGGGGGGCAAAATTATTCGTGTCGGTGTGCAGGGGCGCGTAGCGCTTATCGAGCTCATACCGGATGCCGTAGTTGAGAGTGAGGTTGGACCGAAGGGACCACGAATCCTGCCAGTAGCCGGCGACCAACGGATTCATGGCCTTGATCAGGCCACTGCCGAAACCCTGCTGGTAAAACTGAGGCACACCCAAGGCGGCCAATTGCAGTGCACTCAGAGTCGTGTCTGGCGCTACAGTGGAAGCCAATCCGCAACTGGCTGGTCTTGCCAGGCACTTGCTAAACGAGCCGAGCACGACCGAGGGCAGTTCGCCAAAAAAGAACCGGCCGGGAAAGAAGGTGTGGGAGTCGCTGCGATTGCCGCGGAGCAACAAGTAGGCGCCCGTCTTCATTTTGTGCCGGCCTCGGATGAAGGTGAAGTTGTCGGCCAATTCATAGCGGCGGGCAATAGTCAACGACGGCAAGAAGATCTGGCGCCCAAAGGAGCCGAAGCCGTTTACTTCGAGCTGCGGCCCTCCAGGGTCGTTGGGGATCACGTTGAACTTGTAGTAGATAAACTGCGCGCGGGCTTCATTCTGAGTTTGCGCGCTGAATTGATGGTACCAGCCTCCCACGATCGTGCTGCTTGTGGGAGTGCTGACCTGATTGCCTTGCGAAAAGCCCACTAGGGCTTGCAAATTCGGGTTCTGCTCGATGTCCCGCCCGTAGTTGTAGCGAAGAAAGACTTGATTACTCGTGTTAAATACATGGTCCAGCCGGGCAGATCCGAGGTCCTGCGTCGCCTGGAACGGAAAAATCCCGGCGTTGTTAATAAACTGCTTCACCCAGAAGGCCTTCAACGGCGAGGACGCTGGATTCACAGTCAGAATGCTGCGCAGTATGCCCGCACAGGTGGATGAGGGCACCGTTGGCCCCCCTGTCTGGCATTGCACTGGGGTCGAACCTTGTGCTGTCAGCGCGTCCAAGATCGCCTTCTGATTGGAGGTCTCTCCCGGCTGTCCGGACGTCGGAGCAAAAATTGAGCTGTCCGTCAGCAGCGGGACTGGAGCCTGCTCATCCCGACGCAGGCCTTCATAAGAGAGGAACACGAAGGTCTTGTCCTTGTGAATCGGGAAACCGGTCGCGCCGCCGAATTGCTGGCGGTTTAAGGCAGGCTTGACCCGTGCGCCTTTGGCAGTGAGACTGAAATCGGTGAAAGCGGTCGCGTCTTTGAGGGCCGAGGTAAAGGCAAATGGGTCGCGCGCGTCAAGGGCGTCATTCCGGAAAAGGGCGAAGGCGCTTCCGTGAACGTTGTTGGTGCCGGATTTCGATACGATGTTTATGGAGGCACCGCTGGCCGACCCCAACTCGGCCGAGTAGTTGCTCCGGTTAATCTGGAACTCCTGCACCGCATCTTGTCCCAAGGTCTGCAGGACGCCTCCGCTATCATCGTTCGCCTCGCCCCCGTCCACGGTGATGCTGTTCCCTCTGCCGTTGCTCCCATAGAAGGAGAGCCCGCTCTGGGGCGTCTGCTTGACGCGAAAGTCGGTGTTGTCCGTCAACCTTTGGGAGTCGGTCACACCCGGCATCAGCAAGGTATAGGTGAGATAGTCGCGGCGGTCGATGGGCAAGTTGCGTATGTACCGTTCTTCGACGGTGTCCGCCTGCGATCCCTTTTCTGTTTCGACCAGAGGAGCCTCACCGGTCACTTCGACCTGGCTCGCCACCTGCGACACCTTCAACTGGAAATCCACGATGACGGTTTGCCCGACGGTGACATTCACGCCCTTTCGAATCTCGGTTTGAAAGCTAGACAGTTCGGCCCGCACGTCGTAGGTCGCCGGTGATAGCCCCGTCACTCGATACTGACCGGTGTCATCGGTGACGGTCGTGTGCCGGAGACCCGTCTCGGTCCCAACGACAACCATTGTCACCTTGGGCAGGACGCCGCCAGTGGAATCGGTTACCGTTCCTTTGATGTCACCCGAGGAGCCCACACCCTGCGCATGGGCCACACTGGTCGCCAACAGCAGGGAAGCAAAAATCCACGCTAGGAAGTTAATTGACTTCATAAAATCTCCTTCTGGATGTGTGATGTTCCGCGCCAGACTAAACACATCGGACACCGAATTTGAGTGCAACCCTGGAGAGGCTCCGACAGCGAGGACGTGCCGCCGAGCCCGAGACGCGACGTAGACCTTACGCTGGACTTCGGAATGGGTGAGGACATTGCCAAATTGGCTCTGACTGTACCCAAGGACGCTACGCTCCTGGCAGCACGCATCGTGCCACGCCAACACTGGCCAATTCCCCAAGGCCTACCTGCCTGTTTCTTCTCACGCTAGCCATTCGGTTCGAGCCCTAGAGAAGAACGTGAATCCCCTGAGCCGACGTTTTCCAACACAACATCGGACTTGATCTACATTCTTTGGAATCACATGGAGTTACGTCCCCGCCCCAAGGACTTCCGATTCGGAGGGTCACTATCACATAACAGTGACTAACGTCAAGTGGGAACTGGCACAGGAAGGGCTGCATGATTTGGCCGCCCGGAAGGTCGACGGAATTGTCTAATTGTTTGTGGACCGGACCTCGTGCTGCGCACGAAATGCGCCGCAGCGCGACTCATCCAGGAAACTTCCGTCCGGGAGAACCCAGCTCAGCGGAGCGTGAGGACAATCCGGCCGCAGATCTGGCCGCGGCGCAATTCTTCGAGGACGTCGTTCGCTTGAGCGAGCGGGCGGGTGGCGACCTGGCAGCGAACTTTCCCCGCCGCGGCCATGGCGAGGACCTCGCGCAAGTCCTGGCGCGTGCCCACGGCGGAGGCCTGAATACGAACTTCGCCCGCGGCCATCAGGATCGGCGGAAAACAAATATCGTCGGCGGGCAACCCGACACTGAGAAGA
>QHYU01000015.1 GCA_003224235.1 Acidobacteriota bacterium | reverse complement strand
GAAAATATTCACTCGCTCGCATCACAGATCCTCCCAGTCAACTTACCTGTGTGAATGGAAAAAAAGTAGTCGCAGCTCAAAGAGCTGCGAGGGGGTTTGACAAACTTCGGAGGCGATCAGACGTGCGTGGGAGGTGCGCGCGAGTGACGTGAGCTAAGAAATGGGTCCAGGTCCGCATCGAACCCTTCGGAAGGCGAGTACCAGCCAACCACAACCAGTGGCGCGGCCGGCAAGCAGGCCTTGGGCTGAGGCTGCGGAACGTGCGCCGCTTGGCAGATCCGACAAACATGTCCCGACAGTTGGTCGTGCGGGTGCCACACGCCCGCCCCGACGGTCGTCGCCAGCAGGACGACGACTGCCAGCAAAGCAAGGGCCCTGTGACATCGGTGATGTCGCCGTTCAACCATTCAATTAGGAAGACAGACTAAGCTGTCTCTTAGAAACTGTCAACTAGAGACCGGTTTCCCCTGATGCACGCTAGGATGCTGTACTCGCGTGGATTGGTTGCAAAAACTTAAAACTGCCCCGCAAGGTAGACGGCTGACCTCTTCCTCATGCCGCGCAGTCCAGCGCGGCTAGGGGGGCAACCGCGGCCCTAAACTCTGGCTTAACCCCGACCATGCTCCTTGACGTTGGCTTGCGCACAGCGATATACATACGCTCACACAAGGGGAGGGGATCATGCCGAAGTTCATTCGTGATTTGCGTGTTCTGTTGCGAACCTGGCGCCGACTGCTGGCTTATGCTTTGCTCTTGGGCGGGGTGGGATACGCTCAATCCATCGGTGGCAAGATTGTCGGCACGGTAACCGACTCGACGGGCGCAGTCATCCCTCAAGCCGCCGTCGAAGTGACCAACGAAGGCACGGGTGCGCAGCGGCATCTGGTCACCGACGACGCTGGAAACTACGTCGTGCCGGAGCTCTCGGTGGGGTTTTACACCGTGAAGGTGCAGGCCCAGAATTTTGCCGCTTTCATCCGGAAGAAGATCAAGGTGGAAATTGCGACGGACACGCACCTGGATGTCCAGCTAACGGCGCAGGCCCTCTCGCAATCTGTCACCGTCACCGAGGAATCCCCGCAGATGGAGCGGGACAGCGCCGCGCTCGCCGAGGTCATTAACGACCGGCAGGTGAATCTCCTGCCGCTGAACGGTCGCGATTTCCGCAAACTGACCTTCCTGATTCCTGGTGCCGCGCCCCGCACGCCGCGTGGGTCATTTGGCTCCTTCAGCGTCAACGGACAACGGGAGAAATCCAATATCTTCTTGATGGACGGTGTCGACAATAACGACTCGTTCCGCCAGCAGCCCTCGTTCAACCAGGGCGGCGTGGCCAATGCTCCGGCGACGCTTTTCCCGGTGGATGCGCTGGGCGAGTTCAGCGTGCAGAGCCAGGGCTCGGCGGAGTATGGGCGCAACTCCGGGGCGGTCCTGAATATCGTCATCAAGTCGGGCACGAACGACTTTCATGGCTCGGCCTACGAATTCATCCGCAACGATGCCTTCGACGCCCGCAACTTCTTTGAAACCTTGCCCGGCGCCACTAAGGGGCCGTTCAAGAACAACCAGTTCGGCGGCGTGGTGGGCGGGCCGCTCGTTCGCAACCACACCTTTTTCTTCGTGGGTTACGAGGGCCAGCGCGAACGCGTCACCTCGCCGTTCCTGGCTGTGGTTCCCACCTCTGCAAACATCGCCGCTGCGGACGCGCTCAACACCGCCGCGGGGCGCTCGCGCAGCCCACTGAGCACCACCCTGCTGGCGCTATTCCCCCCGCCCAACACCACCGGGACGAACAATCTGGTCTCCTTCTCGGCAAACCAGAATACTAGCGACAATTTCCTGGTGAAGATTGACCACCGCTTCAGCGAGCGCTACAACCTCAACGGCCGTTACGTCTTCGGCCAGGGTGATCAGAACTTCCCGCTTTCGGCCGGCAACGGCTCGCCGCTCAACCCCTACCAGACCGTTGTCCCCACGCGCGTGCAGCTCGCCGGCCTGAATTTTTCGCAGACCTACAGTAGCCGGTTCATCAACGAGACCCGCATCGGTTACAACCGCTTCAAGCAGCTCTTCAGCCCGCTGGACGAGGGTTTCGATCCCGCGAGCGTCGGCTTGGTGACGGGCGTTAAGTCTCTGCCCACAATCGTTGTCGGTGGTCTTGTGAGCCTGGGCGCTTCGGCTACGATCCCGCGCGGGCGCGTCAGCAGCGGCTATCAGTTTGTGGACAACTTGACATGGATCCGCGGCCCGCACACCCTCAAGTGGGGAGGCGAATTCCGGCGCGCGCTGATCGCTTCCTTTAATGACGTGAACGGCCGCGGGCGCATCAACTTCACTGCCTCATCCAACCCAACCCAGAACCTGGCCGACTTCCTGGCCGGCTTCCCTTCTTCTGGCACCACCATCCTACGCGGCGGCACGCGGCGGGATACTTACACGAACAACTTCGGTTTGTTCTTGCAGGACGACTGGAAGATCTCACCGCGCCTGACGCTGAACCTCGGGCTGCGGTATGAATACCTGGGCAGATTGCAGGAGCAGGCGAACCGTCTCTCGAATTTCATTCCCGGCAGGGGCCTGCTTCGCCTCGGCGACTCCGGTTTGCCCTCGCTTTACAATCGCGACGGAAACAATTTTGCTCCGCGCCTCGGGTTCGCCTATGACCTGACGGGAAAGGGCAAGACGGTCGTCCGGGGCGCCTTCGGCGTCTACTACGACACACCGTCACAGGATTTCTTCCTCGTACAGGCATTCGCCAGCGGCGGAGTCGGCAACATCGCCGCCAATCCTGGCTCGGGGCAGGGCATCACAACTGCGGGTGTCGCGGCGGCGCCGTGGCAAGCTGGCGTGCCGGTCTTCGCCAGCGCCGCGGCCGCCTCGTGCACAACCACGGCGCGGTGTTCCCTGTTCGCTGTGGACCAGAACCTGCGCACGCCCTACCTTTACAACTACAACTTCAACATCCAGCAGTCGCTGGGTTCGGCGACCGTAGTCCAGATCTCCTACGTGGGCTCGGCCGGTCACAAACTGTTCCGCACACGGGACATTAACCAAGCCACACCGGCTGATCCAGCCGCGCGCACGGCAGCCCAGCGGGATGCGACTCGGCCTTTTAACGCCACTTTCCCGCAGTTTTCGTTCATAGACACGCTGGAGGCTTCGGCCAATTCCAACTACAACGCGTTCGAGACCTTCCTCCGCCAGCGGATGCGCAAGGGGCTGACCCTCTACGTGGCCTACACGTGGTCGAAATCCATTGACGACGCCTCCAACGGTCTCGAATCCGGGACCCGCGGAGTCGCCTTCCCGCAGAACAGTGCCAACCCGCGGGCCGAGCGCGCGCTTTCCAGCCATGACCTCCGCCATCGCTTCACCTTCAACACCGTCTACGACTTTCTCGCTCTGCCCAACTGGCTGCCGAGCTGGCCGAAGCGCCTGACCGAGGGCTGGCAAGTCGGAGCGATTTACACCTGGGCCTCCGGCCTGCCCGCCACGCCCTTCTTGGGCGCGGACCTCAGCGGGACAGGCGAACTCAACGACCGGCCTAACCGCGTGGGCGATCCCAATGCAGGCGGGCAACACACGAGATTCGCCTGGTTCAACACCACTGCCGCCTTCGCTCGGCCCGCCACAGGGACGTTCGGCAATGCCGGGCGAAACATCATCATCGGGCCGCCCGCGAACATTGCTGATTTCTCGCTGAACAAGTCCACGCGGATGACCGAGCGGGTCTCCATTCAGTTCCGCTCGGAGTTCTTCAACATCTTCAACCATCCCAACTTCACCGTGCCCAGCGTGCAGTTCGATAGCTCTGCGTTCGGCACCATCGGCTCGACGCCCGACGTAGCTGGGAGTAACCCCCGACTGGGCGATGGCGGGCCTCGCGTGATCCAGTTTGGGCTGAAGCTGCTTTTCTGAGCGCGAAGTTCGGCCACGCTGGAGGCTTGCTCGGCATTCCCACTTTGGCTGAACGGCAAGAGGCGACGAATCGAGGCTCCGTTCCGACGGGCGAAGTCCCTCGCCCGCTGAAAGGTTGCGTCGCCGTTGCCTGAGCTTCAACCCAGCGGCTTCAACCAGTTGGAGCGGAATCGGGGCGCCACAGGCAAACCACGGGCCCGGCGGGGCGCCGAAGCGTCGAGCACATTAGCAGGGTGGAAAAAGTTCCAGGCCGGGGCAATTCGTCTGCCCCGGCCCGAATCTTCTTGAGGACAGTTTGTAGTTACCGCTTGCGGACCTTCTTAGCAGCCAGCGTTATCGGTGTCCCGTTAAACAACAGCCCCCGCAGCGATACCGTGTCGGCGTTTGGAGGACCGGTGAGTGCCGAGACATTCGCAACACCTTCGAATCGGGTCTGCGAAGTAGTGCTCACAGTAATCTGCGCGCCGGAACCGAAAATGGATGGTAGGTTGTCAACGACAAAGGTGTTTGCGTCCACCTTGCTATTCACTTTCCCGGTGAAGCGCGACAGCCGCAGGCGCACCCGGTCGGTCGCCACCGGGATTGTGCTGCCATCGCCGCTCGTGCGACGGACCTGAACGTTCTGACCTACGGTCATTGACCCGATCCCGCTGAATTGAGAGTTCGAGCTCCGCCCGCTCCCCTCCACCTCGAACCTCGCTCCGGGCAGGACAGTGACATTCATGGGGTTGCCGAGCACTGAGCTGGGGAGCGTGCTGAGATTCTCGAGGGCGACCATCTGAAATGAACTGGTAGAGGCATTCACCGAGAATACGATCCCCTCCACTTCCTCCTCATTCGGGTCCTCGTTCTCTTGCTCGACCTTTCTTGCCAACAGTGCCCCGCTGGGCTGCATCTTCAGATCCACTTCGACCATCTGCCCATTCGCCACGCAGGTGAAGTTTTGAGGATTGGCCGTGCAAGGGGTGGTGGCCGCGTCGAAGCCTTCGAATTTAGTATTGCTGTCGACCTGGATTCCAGTGAGGGTATTTCCCCGCGAAGTCTTGAGGTCGAATGTGTTGCTCCCTTTGTTCTGCACTGTGCCGAAGATGTCTTCGATGTCCTCCAGCTCGCCCTCGGGCTTGGCTTGCGATTGCGCCACAGTGACGGCGCCGTTAAGGCTGAAGTCAACTCCCAGCGAGTTTGACAGGAGGTTGTTGAGTTTCACGTCCACCTGCAAGCCGATTGGGCTGTTGTTGCTGATGACCAAGCCTGGTGTGAAATTGATCGTCGCCGTGAGAGTGGCCGCTGTCGGAGTGATTTTGCACACTAGGCCAGGATCACAATTCGCAATTCTTGCAGTACTGTCGTTTTTGAAAGTTAGTTGAGGATTCGTGAACATGAGATTCAGACTGCTGTAAGTGCCGGGGGCCACGTTGGTGGTGCCCAGGAAACCCGTTTCGACTTCCAGCCGCTTGACCTCAATCTGGATCGGGCCTTTGCCGGCCAGAAGATCGACTCCACCCGGGTTTAACGCGGCGCCCATGACATTAACCTCAAACGATATGACGGTCACGCCCGCCGGTGGCGCGTCTATCATCGTAAGGCTGGCCGGGGTCGAACCAGCCGGTGGCGGGTTGCTTGAAGGGCTCCCGCTGCAGCCCGCAATAGCGCCGAGGCTCAAGACGAACAGGGAAGCAAACAAACGATTCACTCGCATTACAATCCTCCTCACACGACTAGATTGGCGCGGCTTCCTGTGGAATGCCCTTATTCGGTCAAAGGCTGGAGACCGCGATCTCTGATCCAGAGTTCGCCTGATGTGTTTCAGAGGTCCTCTGAGAGATGAATTCCATCGCCCGCAGCGGTTCACGTAAAAGGCCAAAGGCTTTGGGACATAAATTCTTTTTTATGAATATGATGTGTAGATGCTGGCGGGTCCGGGTGGGTGAAATCTTCCCACCTCGTGTAGGATTTCACCAATGTAAGGCGAAAGGTTTCGCTTGGAAAGGAAAACCTTGGGCGCGGAGTGGGAGCAAGCACAGCACTTCGGACGAAATGTTCCGCCCGGCGTGGCGCATTCCACGGTCATTCACTCTCGGCAAGGATAGAATCTAATGCGGCTGGATGTACCAAAAGGCTTGTGCTAGGACAATCGGCCAACCAACAACGCGATCAGGCCATCCGGAATACGATCCCTACGGTAATCGCTAAAACCCTCAACATCTCGGTATCAGGTGTGCGTTGCTTCGACTGGTCTTGCCGCCTGGCTGGCGGCAGCAACTCCTTGGGCAAGGAGTTGCTGCATGAATAGACTCGATTCAGTGTCCAATCAATCCGGTGCGGTACACCTTGAACTCCCAGAAGACCCGGTACTACAACCCAGGTACTGAAAATTTGAGGCGTTCGGCTCATTGAGCTGTTTTGGCGCAACTTTATATCCTGCCGCATGATGGGTTGGGGCTGCGCTGCGGGTACGGCCCTTCTTCGCCCGCGTTGGCCCAACGACATCATCCACTGTGCGTGTTAGTCGTAGCAGCGTGAGCGAGTTCCCACTTGCGGATATTCAAAGGACTTGCGAGAAACGAAATGAATATCGGCTATCTGCTGACTCGTCTGGCAGTGCTGCTGATTGTGTTTGCGGGGCCGTTACCAGCAGGGGCTGATGATGACGAGACCCGCGAAGCAAAGTTTTCTGCTGAAGCGGCCACCATCTTCAACCGACGCTGTACCGCCTGCCACACTTACGGGAAAGGCGTCAAGGTGGGACCGGATCTAAAGGGAGTTACAGAGCGGCGTAAACGCGACTGGTTGGTGAAGTTCATCTATGCATCTTCAAGCTCAATCAAGTCGGGCGATCCTGCGGCCACCAGGTTGTTCGCGGAATTTAAACAGCAGCGCATGCCGGACTGGACTGATCTTTCCGAAAAACAGATCAGCGACATTCTTGACTACTTGGCAGTTGGGGGTCCCGATATAAAGCCAGCCGACGAGAGGAATGCGGAAACTGCGACTCCGGCCGAAATTGAAAGAGGACGGCAACTGTTCTACGGCCAGCGACGTTTCAAATACGGCGCTGAGGCATGCATAACGTGCCACACCGTCGAAGGGGCGGGATGGCACGGAGGCACGCTAGGCCCCGACCTGACTGATGTGTACGCGAGATACCGGGATCAAGCGCTCACAGCATTCCTCCGACACCCATGTTTTCAGTGGAACCCCAGAATCTCGGCGGCTCAGTATTTGACCGTACAAGAATCATTCGCGATCAAATCGTTCGTACGCCAAGCCGCCCTTATCAGCCGCCAAGCAGAAAATAACACGGGGAAGACGGCGTCGGCAGGTGAGCGAAGAACAAAGACACGATCTCTTTCCTTCACGGAGCAGGCCAAGGGAGAGAGCAATCGATGAAGACCAGTTTTTTATTCGCCGCATGGCCTTATATCGCCGCCGCTCTCCTGGCGATAGGAATTCTCGTCCGCTATCTTCTGGTGCGAAACCGGGTCTCATCCATAACGGCAGAGATGTCCGAGGCTTGGGTAACGTTTGGCGGAAGCAGGATGTGGCGCATCAGCCTCGCGCTGTTATTTCTTGTTCATCTTGTGGGACTCTGTTTCCCGCGCGGCATCCTGTTGTGGAACGGCAGCACGATACGCCTGCTTCTGCTGGAAGGATTTGCTTTTGCAGCCGGGCTCTTGGCGCTTGCAGGCTGGGCGAGTCTCATGTGGCGGCATCTAGGTCACTCCAGCCAGTCTCCAACAAGCGAATTGTCAGACACAATCTTCCTGTCGCTTCTGTTCCTGGGAATTCTCACTGGTCTTCTAGTCGCGGGTCTTTATCGCTGGGGCTCATCCTGGGGAGTAATGACTTTAACCCCGTATGTCGTTTCTCTCCTGCAAGGCAGACCCGCGCCTAGCTTTGTAACAGAAATGCCGTTCCTGGTGCGGCTCCATATTTTCTCCGCGTTCTGCGCAATTGCGGTCCTGCCTCTCACGCGTCTTGCCGGAGTCTTTGTTTGGGCGTTACATCACGGTCTGGAGTTCCTTGCCTGGCCGATTTCTGCTGCTTCGCAAAGGGCGGAGGCATGGCTGAGAAAGCACAATCCTGCCTCCTGGCTGTGGCCGGAGGAGGACTAAAACTCCATGAAGCTGCCGCTCGCACTGTTGGGTGTTATAGGCGCAGCCACCGTGAGTGGTTTGGGGGCATGGGCGCTATCTCGAGTTGGAATTCATCAAGGCTATTCTCCGGAGCAGCCTATAGCCTTTTCACACACGATCCACGCAGGGCAGAACAAGGTTCCTTGTCTTTATTGCCATTTTGGCGCACGGACCAGCCGCCATGCAGGTATTCCGCCGCTCAGTGTTTGCATGAATTGTCACGGCATTCTGGAGAAGCAAACGGTTGAGATTGAAAAATTAAAAGAAGCCGTTCAGCAGCAAAGCCCGGTCCGCTGGATCAAGGTCCATAGTCTGCCCGACTTTGTTTATTTCAATCACAGCCAGCACGTGCTTTCGGGGGTTGCTTGCCAGCAATGCCATGGACCGGTGGAGACGATGGACCGCGTGAAGCAGGCCGCGCCCCTAACAATGGGATGGTGTCTCCAGTGCCATCGCGAACACGCAAAGATACCTGCAACCGAATTCGAACGAGCAACGCTGAGCCTGGCACATAAGCAAAAACCGGTTGCAGGGCTGGACTGTGCCAGTTGTCACTATTAGGACGTGAAATTCGACCGGGCGCAGCTAAATGGGAGAAAAAACGGAATGAGCGACAGCGTAAGTCAATCTGAAGAACTCGGAGGGCTGCATGGGCCGCGACGGTGACGCTGCCAGAGACACGCGCTCCTGTAAGAGCTCAAAAGAATTGGTACAGATCGGCCAACCTGCAGCGCCTGTCTACTGGAAGAGTGTAGAGGAATTGCGCAATGGGCCACACTTCTCGGGCGAATTTCCCGGAGGTCTGGCAACCAAAGAAGTGAGCAGGCGTGATTTCCTTGCTCTTATGGGTTTCACGCTTGCGGCCGCAGGCCTGTCCGGGTGCCGCGCGCCGGTGCAAAATGCCATTCCCCTCCTGGTAGGGTCAGATCAAATCATACCTGGGGTCTCGAATTTTTACGCGACTACCTGCCGCGGATGCGCTTCTTCTTGCAGTTTATTGGTGAAACAGCGCGATGGCCGTCCTATCAAGGTCGAAGGCAATGCTGAATCGACTCTATTCGGGGGAGGAACATGCGCCACCGGGCAGGCTACCGTCCTTTCGCTTTATGACGCCGAGCGCCTGCGCCAGCCGCTCTGGCATGGGCAGCCCGCCAAGTGGGAGGAGATTGACCAGCATGTGCTGAAATCCCTGAATGCTGCTCACGCGGGGAAACACAAGATTGTACTTCTCTCCGGAACTATCACCAGCCCTTCGACCAAGGAAATTATTGCTGAATGCAGCAGGCGTTATTCGAATTTCCGCCACGTGGTCTATGACCCGGTCTCCTACAGTGCCCTGCGCGCAGCCAATGCTGAATCGTTTGGCCGTCCTGTTATTCCGCACTATTCATTCGACAAAGCCCGGGTAATTGTTGGGCTGGAGGCGGATTTTCTTGGAACCTGGCTGTCACCGGTAGAATTTGCCCGACAATATTCGAGTAACCGCAAGCCTGAAGGTACTCCTGCCCTCCATATTCAATTTGAATCTGGACTGTCGGTGACTGGCAGCAATGCCGATGTGCGCGTGCCTGTGGCGCCTTCGCAGTTAGGAACCGTGGCCGTAGCTTTGCTTAAGCGAATTGCTCACAAAGCAGGCGTTTCAGGAGCACCTGGAGCTTCCGACACCATTGATCCCCAAAAACTGGACGCAATTGCCGATGAACTCTGGAAGCATCGGGGCGAGTCCCTGATCGTAAGCGGTTCCAATGATCTCTCTGTTCAGGTGGTTGTGAACGCGCTGAACACCTTCCTGGGCAACATTGGTAAAACCGTTGATCTGGCGCGCCCTTCACTTCAGCGCGGCGGCGATGATGCTGGGATGACCGAACTGGTAGACCAAATGAGTCGCGGTGAGGTACACACGCTGATCTTATATGGGGTAAATCCCGGCTACGATTCTCCGTGTGCCGAGCGATTCCTGAAAGGGCTCGAGCAGGTCACTTTATCAGTTTCTTTTGCTGACCGTCGTGATGAAACCAGCTCTCGCGTGCATGCCATCTGCCCGGATCATCATTTCTTAGAAGCGTGGGGAGACGCGGAGCCCGTACAGTCACATTTGCTCAGATGGCTGGGTCAGGAGCAGCCAAACTACTACACCTATCTGCAAGGATTCTGGCGCAATAGCATTTTTCCTGGGCAAACGGAGTTCACAGATTTCCGGCTTTTCTGGGAACGATCATTGCAAAAGGGCGTTGTGATAATGCCGTCCAAGCCCGCGGGTCGTATACCGGCTCTCCACGACAATTGGAAAGCGGCATCGCGCGCCATCATGGAAGAAAGCCAAGAACGCCAGGCTGCCGGATCGACCAATCCCTTGGAATTGCATTTTTACGAAAGTGTGGGGCTGCGCGACGGCCGTCACGCTAATAATCCTTGGCTCCAGGAGCTACCCGATCCAATCAGCAAGGTTTCATGGGGGAACTACGTCGCCGTCGCTCCCCAACTGGCAGAAAGGCTTGGTCTAAGCGATGGCGATGTAGTCAGAGTAAGAACCAACCGAGGGCAAATCGAACTTCCGGTCTTTCGCCAACCGGGGCAGGAAGGTCGAACGATCTCGGTGGCGGTAGGCTATGGAAGAACACAAGTCGGAAGGGCTGGGCAAGGTGTGGGCGTCAATGCATATCCCTTGACATTTACTAGTGGACGATTCCGCCGCTATTACCTCGAAGATGTTGCTTTGGAAAAAACCGGACGGCATGAAAGTCTGGCCAGCACGCAGACCCACTTCTCTATGGAAGGACGTCCTATCGTCCTGGAAACAACGCTCGAGGAGCTTCATAACAGCGCCGAAGCAGAGAGCGGCTCGGAACCAATGCCCACACTTTGGGCTGAACGGCCGCAAGGGGAGCATTCATGGGGTCTGGCGATTGATGTGAATGCATGCACCGGATGTTCCGCCTGTGTAATTGCTTGCCAAGCGGAGAACAATGTGCCTGTGGTCGGCAGAAGTGAAGTAGCGCGCAACCGCATTATGCACTGGATTCGCATCGACCGCTACTACAGTGGATCTGAGAATGAGCCAACCATCGTGCATCAGCCCATGATGTGCCAGCATTGCCAGAACGCTCCCTGTGAAACGGTATGCCCGGTATTGGCAACCACTACGAGTTCAGAGGGTCTCAACCAGCAGGTGTATAACCGCTGCATCGGCACACGCTACTGCGCTAATAATTGTCCCTACAAAGTGCGTCGTTTTAACTGGTTTCAATACGCCCAGAATCCAGAATTTGATTTCACCATGGGGAGCGATCTTGCTCGCATGGTGCTGAATCCTGATGTCGCCGTCCGAGACCGCGGCGTGATGGAAAAATGCTCCCTTTGTGTCCAACGTATCCAGCTAGCGAAGAATATCGCCCTGCAGGAGAAACGGGAATTGGCAGAAGGCGACATTCAGACTGCCTGCCAGCAGGCCTGTCCCACGCAAGCCATTGTATTTGGAGACCTCAAGGATCCTAAGAGTCAAGTCTCGCAGTTGCGCCGCCAGCAACGGCATTATCAAGTGCTGGAGGAACTTGGCACGCGCCCTAACGTTGGATATCTAAAGAAAGTTCGTAACCAGATGGAGAAAGGGGGGCTATGAGAACTCGCGCGATCACCATTGCACCGGTTCCAGCAAAAGGAAAAGAGGCGCAGGCCCTTCCGCCTCCGAAATGCGTAGAATATGTTCCCCTTTCTCAGATCACTGAAGATATAGCGCGCCCGCTGGAAGCGCGCCCCGGAAAAGGATGGTGGGCTTGCTTTGCTTTTGCCTTTGCGGGCCTGATGCTTTTTGGTCTAGCAGTCTCCCGTACCTTCATGAAGGGCATCGGTCTTTGGGGGTTGAACAATAGCGTTGGCTGGGCTTTCGACATCACCAATTTTGTTTTCTGGGTCGGTATCGGACACGCGGGCACGTTGATCTCGGCCGTCCTGCTTCTCTTCCGCCAGCAGTGGCGGACTTCAATCAACCGTTCCGCCGAGGCGATGACCATTTTTGCTGTCATTTGTGCGGCCCAATTCCCTCTCATTCACATGGGAAGGCCCTGGCTGGCCTTTTGGATTTTCCCCTATTTTCCCAATCAGCGAGGACCCCTATGGGTGAACTTCCGTTCGCCGCTTGTCTGGGACGTCTTCGCCATCAACACTTATTTCATAATCTCTCTGGTCTTTTGGTATCTGGGGATGATTCCGGATCTTGCGACTTTGCGTGATCGCGCTACCGGAGGGATCAAAAAAGTTGCTTTCCGGCTGCTAAGCCTGGGATGGAACGGTTCACATCGCACTTGGTCGCGTTATGAAATTGTCAGCCTTATCCTCGCCGGGTTGGCAACCCCTCTGGTTCTTTCGGTGCACACCATCGTGAGCATGGATTTTGCCACATCACTCATCCCTGGATGGCACGCAACCATTTTCCCGCCCTATTTTGTGGCCGGCGCCATCTACTCCGGCTTTGGCATGGTCTTGACCTTGCTCATCATCACGCGCAAGACCATGCATCTGGAGCGTTATATTACCCTCCTTCACCTGGACAAGATGGCCAAGGTCACCATGTTGACCGGTATGGTTGTGAGCTATGCCTATGCAACTGAATTTTTCAGCGCCTGGTTCGGCGGCAATATTTATGAGCGCTATCATTTCATCAGTCGCGCCACAGGACCGTATGCATGGTGCTTCTATCTCATGGTCATTTGTAATGTGATTACGCCCCACTTGCTTTGGCCTAAAAAGGTCCGATCCAGTGTGGCTGCTCTGTTCGTAGTCTCCATCCTTGTGAATATAGGCATGTGGTTTGAGCGCTTCGTCATCATCGTGGGCGGACTGCACCGCACGTTCTTGCCTTCAAGTTGGGGCATGTTCAAACCCACAATCTGGGATATAAGCATTCTGATCGGCAGCTTCGGCGTCTTTTTTACCTGCTTCCTGCTATTTATTCGTCTTCTTCCTATGATAGCCATGTGGGAAATAAAGGGTGTAGTTGGGCATGGCGCTCACAGAGCAGCTCTCAACAGTGACGAAGAAAGTGAACACAGAGAAGAGAGAGTCGTCAATGCCTAAGGATTTTCTGGTTGCCACTTTTTCTGATGCCGAGACGCTCATGCGCGCAGTCCAGGCAGTACGCGCCGAGGGATTTCGGATTTACGACATCTATGCTCCTTATCCAATACACGAGATGGATCGTGCTCTGGACATCCGCAGGAGCCGCTTGCCGTGGGTCACGCTGCTAGCTGGAATTTTGGGGCTCACCTTCGCCATCGGTTTCCAGTTCTACGCCGCGGTCCTCGATTGGCCGTTAAATGTCGGCGGCAAGCCTGATAATTCGACGTTGGCTTTCATTCCCATCTCCTTTGAAATTCCGGTGCTTCTTGGGGGGCTGGCCACAGTTGCAGCGCTCTTCTTCCGCACGCGCCTCTACCCGGGTAAAAGGGAGCAACTTATGGCAGAACGCGTCACCAACGATACATTCGCGTTGGCCCTGCGGAAGCGTGATGCCTTCGATATGCGGCGCGCCCGCGAAGTCCTGGAGAAGGCAGGGGCAGACCGATTGAGCTTAAAGGTATCTGAGATATGAGATTCTTAATTCTCACCGTGGTAGCCCTGGCGAGCAGCGTCCTGCTAACCGGTTGCGGGGCTACACCACAACAGCCTGCGTATGAGTACATGCCGGATATGGCCAAAAGCCCGGCGTACAAGGCGTTCGCACCTAATCGGATTACAAGAGATGGACTTACACTCCAGCGCCCTGTGGCTGGGACTATACCGCGCGGTTACCGTCCTTTCCATTACGAAGCTGGTGAACAAGGAGCCGTGCGCGCAGGTCGGGAACTGGGGAACCCTTATCACGCAACGCCACAGACACTAGAGGAAGGCAAAGTACTTTTCGAGACCTACTGCATGGTTTGTCACGGACAGCAGGGCCGGGGCGATGGGCCGATCGCCGGAAAAATTCCTCCCCCGCCTTCTTACACCTCAGATCGTCTCATGCAGTTTCCTCCCGGCCGGATCTTCCACGCGATTACGATGGGGGCAGGCAAAATGCCCTCGTACGCCTCGCAACTCAGCACGGGCGACCGATGGAAGATCGTGACCTACGTGCATACGTCACTTCAGGGACTTGGAGACCAACCCGGGGGCAAGCAATGAGCAGCGTTCCTTTACTCGAGGTCCCACGGCGTAGCCGGATCGTATCGTCATGCTTGGTAATTCTGGGGGCTGGCATTGCCATTTATGGCCTGCGCTCAGCGCCTGACCGGACCTGGCCCAACCTTCTCCTGGGTGGTTTCTACGTCACCTCCCTTTCTCTATCGGCCATGTTCTTTTTTGCGACGCAGCGGCTTACTGGTGCGCGCTGGTCGGCCAACTTGCGCAGAATTCCTGAAGCTTTTGCCTTGGGTTTGCCGGTTTTCACTGTGCTGATGCTGGCGCTCTATTTCGGCTGGCAATTCATCTACCCCTGGAGCCGTCCCGCCGTGTTTGCTCATGCGCCGTCTATCGCCGACAAAGCGCATTACCTGAAGCCAGCATGGGTTTTTGCCCGTATGGCGCTGGCCCTTCTCTCATGGAGTTTTTTTGCGTTGCTCTTTCGCAAAACCTCCTTAGATCAGGACCGTAATCCGGATTCAAGCCTTGTTCTTCATCACCGCCTCACGCGATACACAGTCTGGTTTGTCTTCGTGTTTGCCTTGACCTTTACGTGGAGTTGTTTCGACTGGCTGATTTCACTAAACCCGGAATGGTTTACCACCATGTTTGCTGTTTACGTCTTCGCAGGGACGTTTGTGCAAGGCATTGCTGCCGTTACATTGGCAGCTGTCCTCCTGAGACAGCGTGGGTTTCTCCGTAAGACCGTAAGCGACGACCAGTTACATGATCTGGGAAAGATGCTCTTTGCCTTCACCACTTTTTGGGCCTATATCTGGTTGTGCCAGTATCTGCTGATCTGGTATGGGAATCTTCCAGAAGAGGTGAGCTACTACTTCAAAAGTACCACTGGGCCATGGCTTTATCTCTTCGCTCTAAATCTGACCGTAAATTGGATTATCCCATTTATCGTGCTGCTCTCAGCGCGCGCAAAGCGCATGCCGAAGATACTCGCAATGATGAGTGTGCTGCTTCTGTGCGGACACTGGCTTGATCTCTACTTATTGATCATGCCGGCTGTATGGAGTGTGCCGAGGATCGGCGTGTTTGAGATTTTCATCACCACAGGCTGCCTTGCGCTTCTGTATCTCATATTTATCCATGGTCTGGCCAGAGCTCCACTGGTGCCCTTGAATGACCCAGTGCTGGCCTATGAAAAGCTGCATACGCAGCACCAAGATTGCTTGGAGTAGAACAACAATGTTGAAGGGGAACGGCAGAGTTATCAAGTTCTGTGCAGTAATGGCAACGGCATTAGCCGTGAGCGCGGCCGTCTACCATCATGACCCAAGGAAGTTGAATGATATCCCCAACCGGATCCCAGAAGCGGCTCCGTACGTTCTAGCCGAAGCGCGGGCATTTCCACCTCCTTACCATCAGCACTGGGAACAGGAAGACAGCCCTGGCCAATGCCAGACCTGCCACCAGAAGATTTTTGATGAATGGAACGGCTCCATGATGTCCAACGCGTGGCGCGATCCGGTCTGGCGCGCTGCTTTTCTAGCGTTGGCTCGCGCCACCTCTACCTATGGTGCATGCGATACGCCAGAACCTCCTGACGGCACGGCGAGGGCAATTCACAATCCGTTTGCGGAAAAAGATGAGTGCGCTTCCACGTTTGACATCGGCACGCAGAAATATAAGGTATCAAGACCAGGCTCACTGTTGGATTTTTTCTGTTCCCAGTGCCACATGCCGACCGACTATGTCGATAACGTGCCGCTCAAGAACGTGAAAGTCGATCCACACACCGGGCTCGAATCGGCGCAGGGCGATCCTAATTTTAACCCTACTTCAGATAATGGAACGGGAATAGCCTTTGCCACCTTGGAACCACAGTATCGAAACACTGAATCAGGAAAGAGCGGGGTTATCTGCGCCGTGTGCCATACCTATGCGGAGACCCGTGATACTCCATTCCACAACTACGTTGGTGCCCAGAGTAGCTACATTCCTGCTCCAACCAGGCAAGCACGGGCTGAACTATTAGCTCCAGGCCAGCAGGATACCTTCAACGTGCCCGATCCCACCAAGCAGAATCTGGGATACAGCATCGGCACCGGTTCCTATCGTCTTTCTCCACACGCCATTGGGTTTCCCGAAAGATTTGGGCCTCTTGCAGCCAACCAGCCTCCCAACCCAGAGGATGTGTACACGAGTCAGGTATTCGGTAAGAACATTCCTTATCAGCGCATGGATTCTGGAAAACACAAGGGATTTCACCACGTGATGTTTGGGCGCGCTGAAGTTTGTGCGGCCTGTCATGATGTAACTAACGATCTTCCCATTAAAAATCCCATCGGCAAATGGGTCGGCGGTTTCCCCATTGAGCGCACCTATACGGAGTGGGCCAACAGCGCTTATGCTGATCGTCCTGGCAACAAAAACTTCGATCCCCATTTTAAGCGCGATTGCCAGAGCTGCCACATGCAGCAGGACTATGGCCAGCCTGGCACTGCGCAGACCTTATATAAGAATGGCACCCCACTCGCCCCGCTCGTGGACCGCGTGGTCAGTGAGGGAGGAACGCCACATCCTTTCTTCACTCATCATTTCGTCGGCGGCAATTCGTATGTTACTGGGCTAATCGGCAAAGATCTTGATAAGGCCGGGAACGTAGCGCCGTATCCGGAGCTGTCAGCATTCAGCTTCTCCTCCGCAAATGAGAAGAGTCCGTACTCCAGGGCTTTTTGGACGCACACGGAGAAAAGAGGCGCATACGCGCAGCAAACACGGCTCGCCTGGGATCGCTTGCGCCACGTTGTGAGTATGGACCTTCACGGGCCAGCGACAGCAGCCGCCAATAGTTTGGCGCCTATTTCCATTACTATCGCCAACACAGGTAGCGGTCACAATTTTCCCACAGGCTTTCCTGAGGGGCGGACGGCGTGGCTGGCGATTCATGCGTATGACCTGGCCACAGGCAAGGAACTTCCCATTCATGACAACGTCTGGAACCGCACCTCATTGGGAGTGGGGGATCTTACGAGGGAGGAAATGATCGATCCCAACTTCCCCGGTTGTAATTGGAAGATTCCGGCGGGCTCCGTTGATCCTTATTCGATGCAGTTTAAGGCCGTGGCTTCACTCGGCAATGGCTGCCCAACTCTGGATCTGCCTTACGCTACACCGCTTAATTTGGTTACTAATAAAAATGGCCTTCCGATTGACAAGAATGGGCGCGTCATCGATGCCTCTAATCCTGGTATCGAGGTATTCAAAGACAGTAACAACAACGGCGACTATTTTGATGATTCCTTCCTTAAAGATACCCGGTTCAAGCCGCGGGGCAACCCCGAATACGAAAAGAGGGTTGACCGCTATGCTGTGGTGATTCCACCTGGTACGCAGGGGCGTATTGCCGTAACCGCCGCCGTTTACTATCAATCCGTGGAAGCCATAGTTGCTTTACATTTCCTGGGCAATCTGGCAGACACGAACAATAATTTTGTACTTGAGCCCTGCGTTCTGGGTGGCTTGTGCGATGGGCGGAAACCCGCCACCGAGCCTCCTGTGGTCGAAGGAGCTCCGCCTGTCCCCATGACCCTGCGCAATTGGGTGATCTCAATTGAGGGGACCCCTGCGGACAAAAGTGCGCCGCACGTGGCCACCTATCCATCTCCTGGAGCAAATCACGTTTATCAGGATGCGGTCGTAAAAGCGTTCTTCTCAAAACCAGTGCGTGGTGTTGATGCTCAGACCTTTACCTTGACTGATTCTCGTGGTATTCAGCTTCCCGCGTGGGTGGATCAAGTTGGTGATGGCGCTTGGGGGCTATTTCCGAGCCAGGTCTTATTGAAGGGCGGAGAAACCTATACGGCTCGGCTCAAAGCTGGCATCTGTGACTTGTTCGAAAACTGCATCAAGCGAGATGTGGTGTGGAGATTTACCGTAAGCAAGGAGGCCGGACAGGGGAGCGGCGACACCAGCATACGTACGGGTTTCGCTCTGCCATTCCGCAATCGCCCGTAAGCCGCGATCTGCTTCATTGGTAGCGTCTCAGCTGGTTCATCTTGTCGTAACTGAAGGTTGTGGTCCGGCTATTGGGATCAGTGGCGGTGCACGAGTCATAGGTGTGGCTCCTTACTTGTTCCCTCGAAGGGAACAAGCTAACCCGCGACCGTGCTTAACCCGTTACAAATTCGGGAAGATGGCGCGCCCTAGAGGACGATTTTAGAAATCTTTGGACTTGTCAGATCGTGTCAGAAATTCCACAGGTTAGACCATTCCCGACCCTTTGAGTCCAGGGTCCAATCACCGCGTCGAAAAGCCTCTGAGGGATTTTGGCAGGGCCTATCAGCCCATTGCAGAAACCGTTCTCGACCTCGAAATCTTAACGTTGAAATCGCAACCCTTTCGGCCCACTTCTCCGAGAACCCGACTGCACAGCTAGGCCGCGGCTGGGATAACTTCCGAGTGGCCGACCATACGCTCAGTACTTCCCAGAAGGGGGTTATGGATAGTTTCCGTACGGCCAACAACTCGTCCGGAGTCGGCCAAAGCGGGTTCTGACTACTTCCCTGGAGAATTCTGAATCAATACCAGATCCGAAGGAGAATCTCCGCGCACCAGGGCCAGGCTCTTGCCATCGGGCGACCATTGATAAGAGTAGATTTTGAGGGAACCGAAGTTCGTCAACTGTCGGCCGGGGCCGCCGTCCAGCGGTTGCAGCCACAAATTGTCCACTCCCTTTTCACGGACAGGGTAGACGATACCTTTGCCGTCGGGGCTGAAGCGGGGTTGCCCCTGATGCCGCGGGTCGTACTCGAACATTCGCAGGACCTGGCCGGAATCAAGAGAAACCAGGGAGATCGTTGGCCTCTGGGCTTTGAAATCGTAGGTGCCCAGCACAACCGTCTTTCCGTCGCGGGCAACGTCAAAACCGGCGTTGAATTCCGCAAAATCCTTTGTAACTCGTTCCGGCTGACCTCCGTCGATGGACACTTTCATATAGGCAGGAACGGTCATATCCATATAAAAGACGGTTTTGCCATCCGGGGAGCACATCGGAAACATATCTCTCTTGCCCTCGGTGAGACGGTGCAATCCGGTGCCATCCGCTTCACTGCGCCAGATGTTCACCGAGAGGGTTTTCAACATCCTGCGCGCGAAAACAAGGTGGCCGTCGCTGCAGCCGTTAGGCTGCATCGCCGCAGACTCCTTTTCGAAAGCGATCTCCCCCTTGAGTTCGCCGTTCGGGCTGATCTCCCGAATGGATGACCCCTGCTCCGTCAGCAGATTGTTGTCTCTCGCCCACGCGACCACCGGCACGGCGTCTCCCGAACTAACCTGCCTAGCGTCGGAGTAATCGGCCTTTAGGCCTGAACTCACATAGACGTCCCGCACCGACTGGCGCATGACAGTGGCAATGGTCGCGCCATCGGCGGAGACACTCAAGTTGGCATAGTCATTCGTGTCGGCGGTAATTGGACGAAACTTGCCATCCGGATAACTGATCAGCCCAACCTGCTGCCGGCTGAAGTTTGTTTCCATGCTTGAGTAAATTACTGCCAAGGCTTTTCCATCGGGCAGCCAGGACACGTTGGTTAGCACTGTGTATGGCGGCCTGGATATCGTCCTCTGGGCACCGGTGTCCGGATCAATCGAAATCACTGCACTTATGCTGTCTTCCGCCTGATCGAAGATCGTACCGACGATCGCCTTTCCATCCGGCGACCAGGCTGAATCCGACACCACATTGGCCATTGGACCGGCGAAAATGCTCTTTTCGTTGCTGCCGTCGGCATTTGCGATGAGGAGGTGGTACTTGCCAGGGTCGGGATCGTTGGCGCGTATGAAAGCGAAGCGCCGCCCGTCGGAAGAAAAACTTGGATTCGTATCTATATCCTTGACCAGAAGTTGTGGAGTTCCACCCAGCACGGGGATGCGGTATAGATCGTACTCCTGAGACGCAGGACCGCTGACCAATTGGGTATGCGAAAAGTAAATGTGGCTGCCATCGGGAGAGAAGCGCAGGGCGGAGTATTGCACATGCTCTGGCGGAATGATCTGCACGTTGCTTTCGCTGGCCAGATGGCGCAGCCACAATGATTCATTACCCTCGCTATTCAACACGTAGGCCAGGTAGTTTCCGTCGGGAGACATGGCCCCGATCCGCGCATTGTGAGTGCCGCTGATCTTGGTGATCTTGATGCTCTGGAAAGGCTGGCTACGGGCGAAGAAAAACAAGCTGTATATGCCGAATGCAGCCGCGGCGATCAGTAGCAGTACGACGGCGACCATGACTCCAACGCCGGTTTTATGCTGGCGCGCGGCCGCGACCAGGGCCGAACCACTGGAGCCGCGCTCGGCTCCTGCGACGGGCACGTTTGCACTCGAAACGCGAACGGCCGCGGAATCCTGAACCTGGAGCCTTCCCGATTCGGTGTCGCGCTTGAGCCGCTTGAGGTCGCCTCTTAGTTCCGCCGCGGATTGATAGCGTAGGTCGCGATCCTTCTCCAGCAGCTTGCTGATGATGTCTTCCAGCTTGGGCGGTACTGCCGGATTCAGCCGTATCGGCGCGACCGGAGTTCGGTTGAGGATGCCGTCGAAGATGATTGCCGACGTTTCTCCCGCGAAAGGCAAGGCTCCCGTGGCCATTTCATACAGCACTGTCCCGAAGGAAAATAAATCGGTGCGGGCATCGAGATCCTTGGCCTTGGCTTGCTCCGGCGACATGTAAGCGACGGTGCCAACCACCGCGCCGGGGCTTGTCAGAAGCTCATGGCTGTCGGCGACGGTGGCCGCTGTGGGCCCCACCGACTGCGCTTTCGGCAGGAGGGCAACTTTGGCCAGCCCAAAGTCCAGGATCTTGGCGTGCCCCCGTTTGGTGATAAAGATATTAGCGGGCTTAATGTCGCGATGAACAATACCCCCGGTGTGCGCGCCGTCCAGCGCATCCGCCACCTCGATGGCTACCTCCAGCAGCGTCTCAGTCTCTATTGGTCGTCCCGCGATGCGGTGCCTGAGTGTCACGCCATCCAGAAACTCCATCACGATGAACGTCTGCCCATCCTGCTCGTTGATTTCATGAATTGTGCAAATGTTGGGATGGTTCAGGGCAGAAGCGGCCTTTGCTTCACGGCGAAAGCGGCTCAAGACTTGAGCATCTTTGGCCACTTCGTCGGGCAAAAACTTCAACGCAACAAAGCGATCGAGTTTGGTGTCCTCGGCTTTGAATACTACGCCCATCCCGCCGCCGCCCAGCTTCTCGATGATGCGATAGTGCAAGATGGTTTGGCCGATCATGGGAGACGCTTGTCGCCGGAGCATTCATCTTAAGGACGGGGTCGAGGCTAGTCAACGTGTTCGCAGTTCTGGGCGAAGCGCGCCGAGCAGTACACTTGCCAATCCGCTTGCCGTTATCCCCGGATTGAAATCATGGATTTGCACGTCCTCCTCTGGACGTGTGAATACGTCAAGTCATATAAACGCGAAAGCTCCGTGGTGGTTCTTCCCGTCCATGCCGACGAATTCACCGAGCATGAAGCGCATCCTACGAAGCCGATGAAGTCGGTGATCGTAGAAGGCTCGGCGCCGGTTCCGGGCAAGAAGAGATGGAAGATCCTGCCGTCGCCGAGCAAATCGGTTCCTCCCGGAATGGGTACGGGTGTAGCACCGGTTGTGCGGTCCGTGCCCTTGAGCAACGCGGCGCGAGACACGCCGGGCAACAGGCCTGCGCCCACCAGGGCTCCTAGGCCCAGGCCCGATTTCTCAAGGAAACTCCTGCGGTTCAGCAAGCGCTCGGTGAAGTGCTGATGGCCGCGATAGGGCGCTGCCGATGGGAAACCTGATGTCTTCGTGAAGGGGAGTTTTCGCAGACTCATGGTCGTCTCCATGGGCCCGAATTACCGCCTGTCGGTGGGGACATTGGTGCTCTTTTGGGGCAGGCGATTGCGAAGGATTATGTCCTCTTCCGAAGAAATGTCAAGTGGAAGCCAAGCTAAAGCTAAGCCAGTAGCACTAATCAGGCCAGCGTTGATTGCTGCCGTGCCTGCAATGAGGGTCGCACCTGAAAACGCCCTTGTCGGGAACCAGCCTCAGCCGCACTGTCTTTCTGGGCCGGAATGATTTCCGTCTCGTCCTTGGGAAGGTTGTTTGATCTGAGCGACGCCTCCGCCCTTGACTCCTTTTTCAGGCTCGCATAATCTCCGCTCAGTCCTGGGTCCGGTAGCCATGGCAAGGCCAGTCAGCGAGTAACCCCATGAACTTAATTCTGGTCCTGCTAATTGGTGCAGGAATTGGAGCTTTGGGTGCTGCGGGCATCTTCTTCGAGCCCAGAGAACCCTACAAAGTCCAGATCTTCATTGCCGGGACGCTGAAAGGACTAATCCTGAGCCTGCTTACTGGCCTTTCCTTGACGGCGCGTAACCCTTGTGTACCGCACCGGATTGATTGGACACTGAACTGAGTGTATTCATGCAGCGGCTCCAAGTGCAAGAAGCTGCTGGCGAGCCTGGGCTGGCGTGAGGTAGCCCCAGCGCTGGACAGCGCTGGACGATCCAGCGCTGATTGTAGCGCTCGCGAAATTCCGCCAGCCCATGCCGCAACTCTTCCACGTTCTGAAACGTGCGCACCCACAGGAATTGCTCTTTCAGCGTGCGGATGAAGCGCTCGACGCAGCCATTGCATTCCGGTTGGCGCACGAACGAAGGCGAAGATTGCATGCCCAGGAAGGCGATCTCCGCTTGGTAGTCGTCGCTCATGTACTGGCTGCCGTGGTCGTGCCGGTTGCGAATGCCGGCCGCGGCCCCCGCGCGGAATCCGCCGCAGTAGTCGCGCACCCCTGCCGGAGCGGCTCCAGGGCCTCGAACCGCGTGGCTTTCTTGGCCGCGTGAAGGCCCACGCATTCCGTCGTGCAGTGATCGACCGCCACGAACACCGTCACCTGTCCATCCTCGACCGTGGCCGTCGCAGTGTGGTCGCTGGCCCAGACTTTGTTGGGCCGCTCG
>QHYU01000143.1 GCA_003224235.1 Acidobacteriota bacterium | reverse complement strand
CAAGGAGGAGCACTACCGCCGAATCCAGCACGCCAGCGCCTACTTCAAGAGCGAGTGGGTCGCCGAAGGCTGGCAGTCCGACCGCGGCAAGATTTATATCATTCTGGGTCCACCGGGTAGCCGGCAGTTCTTCGCCAGTGGTGGACAAATTTATCCAATTGAGTTGTGGTTCTATTCCAACAAGGAGCCATCGCTGCCCCCCTTCTTTTACGTCATGTTTTATCAACGGCAGGGGATGGGCGACTTCCGTTTCTACAGCCCCTACATTGATGGTCCGGACAAACTGGTCCGCGCTTCTGGCGCTGAAAACGTCCGAAAAAACGGCTACAGCTTTCTGCGCGACTTCAACCCGGAACTGGCCCGCGCCAGCCTGACGCTGATCCCCAGCGAGCCAGCTGACATCCACGGGCCACCCTCGCTGACCTCCGATGCCATGCTCATGAAGATCCTGAGCCTGGCCAACGACAGATTCCATAAGGAACGCATCGGTCTCCAACGCCGCCTGCGGGAGGAGGTAAAGGTCCGCATTACACCGGACCTGGCGGCGCTGAAGGTGGCGGCACTGCCCCTGCACAATCAATTCGGTGAAGAGTTCATCCATTACTCGCTGCAGATGCACGAGCCGCAGAACTATGCTCTGGGGAACTTCAAGGACAAGTACTACCTGGACCTGGAAGTGCAAGTGCGGGTTTTGGACGCGCAGAAAAAGCTGATCTACGAAACCACGCGGCAGGGCATAAATTACTACGCGGGAAAAGACCTGGCGGAGGTCCGCGCGCGGCCGCTGTATTATGAAGACCGAGTGCCGGTATTGGCGGGCAAGTACCAGCTAGAGTTTGTCTTGTTCAACCGTGTCAGCCAGACCTACTACCGCGCCAACACCGCCGTGGGAGTTGAACCCGTGGGCGTATCCGCGCTCACCCTCGGTCGACCCGTTCTGGTACAGCGGTGCGACGCCGCAGCCAGCGACGATGAACCATTTGCCGTCGGCGGTGGAGCGCACTGCACGCTGTTGGCGCAAAATGAAATTCCGCCGAGCCCAAACGCGGCGCTCAGCCTGCTCTTTTCGGTGCACCTCGAGCCTGCAGCATTCACTGCTTCAGCCTTACCTCTGAGGGTGCAATACCTCATCGGCCGGCTCGACCACACGGTGAAAAGTCAGGTGACGGATGACACGCTGGATCGTAAGCGCTTCGACCGATTTGGAACGCTGCTGGTGGGTAAGTCGGTTCCGGTGCGGGAACTGCAGCCCGGCCCCTACTTGTTGTCGGTGCAAGTGACTGACCCGGTCACTGGCCACACCGCGGGCACCACGCTTCCCTTCAAGATCGCTGGTAGCGTTTTGCCGCCACCCAACTTGCTCAACCCCGCAGGGCTGCACCAAGATGAGAGCAGCGGCGACAACGACTATTGGCGAGGACTTTGCGCCCTGGCGCAGAATTCCACGGAGCAAGCCATCGCCTCTTTCCGCCGAGCGCTTGAACACAATCCCGAGCATCAGCGGGCCCGCGCCCAGTTAGCCAAGCTCATTCCCCGAAAGTAATTATTTGTCTTGACATCTCCTAGAGCTATATATACCCTCCTGGAAATAAATTTCCATTTAGATGCGTGGACTCTATTTGGCCAGCAGGTGGCTGCACAGCTGGTGTCTGCGGGCGTCCAAGGGTCCCTAGGAGGTTTCTACTGATGACGCAATATTGTCTGGGGACGATCGTATTCGCCCTGGCCTTGACCCTTCCGGCAACACTGCTAGCGCAGAACTTCGCCCGGGGATCGATTGGCGGTGCGGTCTATGACACTTCGGGCGGCATCCTGCCCGATGCCAGGTTGACACTGACATCTGAGTATGGCGTGCGCGAGACCAAAGCTGGTCCCGATGGCACTTACCGATTCGCGTCCTTGGAGCCTGGCAAGCATACGCTGAAGGCCGCCTACCCCAATTTCAAAACCACAGAAATCAAGGACATCGAGGTGCGCCTGAATGAGCGGACCAACATTGAGGTCAAGCTTGAGGCGGGGGCATCGAGTCAAACCATCACGGTAACCGAGACCGCAGGGGGCATCGACACCACGTCGACTACTTCAGGTGGCACCATTACTGCGGACCTGTTCAAGAACACGCCCGTGGGCCGCAACATCACTGACATTCCCTACTTGATTGCTGGCGTGAACGATGGGCTGGGCACTGGACGCGCTAACCCATCGATCTCGGGCGCCACGGGACTCGAGAACCTCTACATCGTCAACGGCGTGAACATCAATAACGCTGGATACGGCGCCATTGGCACCTATTCGACGATTTATGGCTCGGTGGGCACCGGGGTGCAATTCGACTTCGTCCAAGAAGTCCAGGTGAAAAGCTCAGGCTTTGAGGCACAGTACGGCCAAGCGCTCGGCGGCGTGGTCAACATGATCACCAAGTCGGGTGGCAACACTTACCACGGTGGCGTTTACTTCTTCTCCGCTCCCAGTGTTCTTGAGGGGAACCGTCTGCAGCCCAACGAAGTGCGCTTCAACAAAGGGCAAGCAACCCTCGGAGTTTCAACAAAGGACGCCGGCGGCGAGTTCGGCGGTTACCTGCGCAAGAATCGTCTATTCTGGTACAGCGGCTTTAACGCCGTGTTTAATCGGAGCGATGACGCCGCCCCGCCCAACTTCCGAGCGGCGGCACTGGGTAGCGTGAGCGTGAAGACGCGCAACTTCAACTACTCGGCCAAGCTCAACTACAACATTACGGCAAATCAAAATCATCAGATCGAAGGATCGGTCTTCGGCGATCCCTCGCACCAACCGTTCGGCCCCAATCGGCAGAATGGTGGTCCTGGAGGAGGCAGCGGAGTTTTGGCCAGCGACTTCCCAAAGCGGGCCTTCAGCGAGCTGAATTACGGCTCAAGAAACTGGAGCGTACGATACAACGGCGCGTTTTCTCCAAAATTCCTTTTAAACGCCAGCTTTAGCTGGGCGCACAACAAGTTCGACGAGTCCAATCTCCCGAATATCTATCGGGTGCAGGACCGGACTGAAGGCACACCCGGAACTCCCAATCCGCTGCTCGATGGCTTACCGACTCCCGCGACCAGCCGAGGCCTGAACGAGATTGGAGGGGCTGGCTTCGTTGAAAACACCGAAGGGAATAACCGGCAAGTTTCAGCCAACGCCACCCTGACCTTCCGAGCCTGGGGCGGCCATCAGATGGATTATGGCGGTGAATTCCAGAATGTGAACTACGACTGGTTCCATCGCCACACAGGTCCCGACTGGAAGATCCCGTGCACGAACTTCCTTGGCCAGTCCGTCACCGATCCCAAGTCCCCATTGGGCGCGGAGTTCAACCCCAAGGATTGCGGGAGCACCGTGTTCGGCGGGGACTTCCTTCTGCGGAGAGGCGGCCCGTCGGGTTTCTTCCTATCGCAGCGCCGCGGGGCGTTCACAGGCCTCCAAGGCGCGACCAATACGAAGTACGCGGCCGTCTATCTGCAGGACGCATGGCAGCTCTCCAGGTACATCACCCTGAAGCTAGGCCTGCGCTGGGAACAGCAACGGATCATTGGAGAGGATAGAGCCTATAGCTTCCCCGGCAACTGGGCGCCGCGGGCCGGCATCATCGTGGACCCCTGGGGCAACCGCAAGACAAAGATGTTTTTCAACTTCGGTCGCTTCTTCGAGAAGATCCCGCAGGATCTTGCCGTACGATCACTCTCGGACGAGAGCCGGTACATCGGACCGCGGTTCGCACTGAGCAATCCGGGTTCTAACGCTGCGACCCTCAACAGCACAACGAACCCCACGCCGGGTTGTCCGGCCAGCGCGCCGAATAACCCGCAGGGAATTAATTCCTGCTTGACCAATCCTGCCAACTGGATCCTTGACCCGGCGCACCACTTCTTCCTGGGCGCCAGCAGCGGCGCAGTCGGCTTCTCCGGCGGGGTGACGCAGTTTATTCCGGGGACCAAAGCTCAGTACCAAGATGAGTTCGTCGTCGGAATCGAACACGAATTCCGAGGCGGCGTCTACGTCAGCGCTCGCTACCTCGATCGGCGCATCCGCCGGATCGTAGAGAACATTTCCGGCGAGACAGTGGGCGCGTTCAACGCCAACAGCGCATCAGACGGAAGCCTGATTGTCCAGCAGTTAGTGCTCGCTAATCCCACCTCAACCACCGACGTGTTCCGCAACACGCGGTGCGACCCCGCGAAATTCGGCGGCATCCCACCCGATCCGTTCAATGAGGATCCGAACAGCGGCTTGGGCTGCCTGGATGGATCGGGGAGTCCTCAATACCTGCCGGGTTCCGCGACGCTGGGTGAAGACGGGCTTCCGGATGGCTTCCCGATACCAATGCGCAAGTACCAGGCCTTCGAGTTCCAGATCGAGAAGCGGTTCACAAAGAACTGGCAGCTTATGGGTAACTGGCGCATTTCGAAGCTGCAGGGGAACTACGAAGGGCTGTTCCGCAACGACAACGGTCAGGACGACGCCAACATCACGACACTGTTCGACTTCGTCAAGAGCAGCTCATTGGGCGATCAGTTTACTTCCGGCGTGCTGCCGACCGATCGTCGTCACGTCGTCAACGTCTACGCTAACTATACTTTCAACAATGGCATCAATGTGGGAACAGGCTGGAGGTACCAGACCGGCTATCCACTGAGCAAGTTGGGGGCTCACCCGGCTTATCTGAACCAGGGTGAGATCCCCATTGGCGGCCGTGGATCACAGGGCCGAAGCCTGGCGACCACCAACATCGACGCGCACGTGGACTACACCTGGAAGATATCCGAACGGTACCGCATCAAGTTCGTGGCAGACCTCTTCAACGTCATTAACGCGCGCCGTGTGGAACGAGTCGATCAGTTTGCGGACACGGGGTTCCTCAGCGGAGTGAGCCCGCCAATCCAGCGGAACCCGGACTTCCTCGAGCCGACGTTTGCAAACAACGCCTACCAGCGGCCATTCTTCGCCCGGCTTGCGATCCGGCTCGAGTATTAGCGGGAAAGCTCCAAACGAAAAACCAACCACTCCGGGGAGGGATCAACTTCCTCCTTGGCTCTAGGCAGTCCCAGATAGAGTTCCACAGCACCGTGCGCTTGGGTTCTGTTTCTTAACTCAATAGGATATGTATGGAATCCAGTAGGGTTGGCTCGCCTCCTGCTTATAAACACGTTCGGGCATGTGGCCCGCCGACGGCATGCTCGATTATTTTTTGGCCTCCGCTGCAAGGTGGCTGGCCCCAAATGCTTTCTTTTCTGCTGCTCCGGACCGCAAACCTTGTGCGGCGACACCGGTGGCTTTCCCTGCCTCGCTTAGTCTTGCTGCGAATCCAGACACAGGCGCGGATACACCCGTTGGCCCTCTGGGCGCATCGTAGTACAGTGAAGGCAAGGCATGAAAGCACCCGCTCGCCGCGCAACCCGGCCAGCTCGCCCCGAAACTTCGGGGCTGCGCGAGGGTTCAATGCAGCAAGGAGGGACTATGCGTAGGTCTGCGATTTTGCTCGTGGCGCTAGTGATGGTTCTGGGACTGGCTGCCGCCTGCTCCAAGGCACCCAGCGACCAGCAGATCACCACGGCAGTGAAGGCCAGGATGTTCTCGGACCCGCAGGTGAAGGCCGCCAACCTGGAAGTGACGGCAAAGAATGGGGAAGTCACCTTGAGTGGCGAGTTACCCAGCGACGCCGCGCGCTTTCAGGCCTATAAGCTGGCCAACGAAACCCCGGGCGTAACCAAGGTTAACGACAAGATGACCGTTCAGATTGCCGAGACGCCTGCCGCCCCTGCCCCCGCAGCCGAACCAGCACCCGCTCCCGCGCCGGTGCGCAGAGTGCCAAAGCGGACGGCACCAACGCCTGCGCGTGAGATTGCGCCGGTATCGCCTCCGGCACCTGTACAAGCCGCGGCCGCACCTGCGTCGCCGCCACCGCCGCCGCAGCCGAGACACGTGGAGATCCCAGCGGGGACTTCAGTAAGTGTGCGGACAATTGATTCCATCGATTCAGAGGTCAACCATAGCGGCGAGATCTTCAAGGCCTCGCTGGATGGGCCGATTGTCTTGGACGGCGACATCGTCGTGCCTTCCGGCACCGATGTATACATCAAGCTGGTGCAAGCACGCTCGGCAGGACACATGAGCGGGCGCAGCGAACTTGGCCTGGAGTTGGTGCGGATGGAGTTCCAGGGCAAGTCGTACGCGCTGGCGAGCAACGAGTACCAGCAGGTCGGAACCTCTCGGGGCAAGCGCACCGCCGCGACAATTGGCGGTGGCGCGGCCATCGGCGCGGCCATCGGCGCGATTGCCGGTGGTGGCAAGGGCGCGGCGATTGGGGCCGGCGTGGGCGCCGCCTCTGGCACCGCGGTTCAGGCAGCCACCAAGGGCAAGCAGATCCGCATCCCGTCGGAAACACGACTCGACTTCCGGCTTGAGCAGCCGGTCGAGGTCAGCTACTTCCCGGAAAAGAATCGCTCGCGCCGCTAGACGTTGCCGGGCGCCGGCAAATGAAATAACCGCAAGGGCACACATGGCGTGCCCTTGCGGTTTTGTTTCTGCGAGCTTGACTTCCTGCAAGCGCACAAGTAAAAGCGCGAGGGCAAAGCCCATCGCTTTGCTGTCATCCTGAGCGCAGCGAGTAGTCTCTGTGCCGCTTTCGCTCAGGCGACCTTGCTGGAGGGCTCATGCCGATTTCGCGCCGCGCTTTGCTTAAAACAGGTTTGCAGACCGGAGCGCTTGCTTCCAGTATTTCGGTACTACCCACGCTCGCCGCGCAGGAGTCGCACGAACTGCCTAAGCTCCCTGCGGCGTTTGACAAGCTAAAACCCGTCCACGATCGTGTCCGTCCGATTACCGCTGAAGAGTTCCAGGGCCGCATCCAGCATGCGCAGCGTCTGATGGCAGAAGCGAAACCAGAGTTCGCGGCGCTCTACCTCACTCCCGGAACTGGGCTCTACTACTACACCGGCATTCGCTGGGGGCTCAGCGAGCGGTTGCTGGCCCTGGTGATCCCGCGGCGAGGCGAGCCAATGCTTGTCTGCCCCGCCTTTGAGGAGGGCCGGCTGCGCGAGCTGCAACTCTGGCCCATCGAGGTGCGCGCCTGGCAAGAGGACGAAGACCCCTCGAAAGTGGCAGCGAAGTGGTTCGCTGAACGCGGCATCCGCACCGGAAGAGTCGGCATCGAGGAAACGACGCGCTTTACCTTTTACGATGCCCTCCGCCGCGCTGCGCCGCCGCTGGAATTGGCCAGCGGCGACCCGATCACCATTGGCTGCCGGGCACGCAAGAGCGGGCACGAACTCGAACTGATGCGGCTGGCTTGCGAAGTTACCTGCGAGGTTTACCGCGCCTTATTTGCTTCATTGCGCGAAGGCATGAGCCAGCGCGACATCGGCGCGTTAGTCTCACAGGGCTTCCAGCGCCTCGGGCTCTCAGGCGGAGCGTTGGTCTTGCTGGGGAAGTGGGCGGCGCTGCCGCACGGCACGATGCAGCCACAGAGGCTGGTCGAAGGCGAGGTGGTGCTGGTAGACGGCGGCACATCCGTCGAAGGTTACGCCTCAGACGTGACGCGCTGCACCGTGCTCGGTAAAACGCCAGACAAACTAAAGCGGGCTTTCGACGTGGTGCGCCGGGCGCAGGAAGCAGCACTCCAGGCAGCGCGGCGGGGGCAACTCGCAGGCTCGGTGGATGACGCCGCGCGCGCGGTGATCACCGCGGCCGGTTATGGCACGGACTACAAATTGTTCACGCATCGCGTGGGTCACGGCATCGGCCTAGACGGCCACGAGCATCCCTACCTGGTGCGCGGCAGTAAGACACTGCTTGAGCCGGGTATGACGTTTTCGAACGAGCCCGGCATCTACGTCCGCGACGAATTCGGCCTGCGCCTTGAGGACGATATGGTAATCGCGGAGGACGGGCCGGCGCGGCTGCTCACGCCCGGGAGCCCTTCGCTCGAGCAACCGATCGCGTAGGGGAGAAGTCACCAGTCAGCAGTTGAGAGTCAAGAGGCCCAAGGGATTACCCCAGCGGTGCCAAGAGTTTAAAGTCCCGACCTTCGACTCCAGACTCCTGGCTGTCGACCCTCAACTCAGACTTACCAATGCAGATCGGTTTCCGTGGGCTGCGAGTAGTCCACGCCTTCCACCTCGAAGCCGAACAGGTTTCGGAAGGCGCGCTCGAAAGCGCTAAAGTCGGAGATTTCGAGCAAGTTCTCGGTAGTCACGCGCGGCCAGAGCGCCGCAACCTCCGCCTGCACCTCCGGGCGCATCTCGCGGTCGTCCAGGCGAATTCGCCCCGCTTTGTCGGTGACGACCTCCTTCCCAGCAGTCAAAGCACCGAAGAAGAGCCGCCGCATTTGGGCTGCGGTGTCTTCGTCGAGTTGCTTCCGCCGCAGGACGCGGAAGAGCAGGCTCATGTAAAGCGGCACGACGGGAATCGCGGCGGAGGCCTGCGTCACCACCGCCTTGTTCACGGAAATCCAGGCGTGGCCGCCGAGGCGCGTGGCCAGGAGTTTGTCGAGCTGATGGGCCGTCTTCTCGAGGTCTTCCTTCGCGCGGCCGATCGTGCCATGCCAGTAGATGGGCCAGGTGAGTTCAGGGCCGATGTACGAGTAGGCGAGCGTGCGCGCGCCGGGCGCAAGCAATCCCTCGTCGAGCAGCATCTCCGCCCACATGCGCCAGTCCTCACCACCCATCACCGCTACTGTGTCCGCGATTTCCCGCTCAGTGGCGGGAGGAATGGTGACTTCGACGACTTTGCGCGAAGAGAGATCGATTGTTTTGTTCGTGTAGGCCGCGCCGATGGACTTCAGCGTCGCGTTGTGCACAACGCCGGTTCTCGGGTGGGTGCGCCGGGGAGCGGCCAGGCTGTAGATGCAAAGGTCGATCGGGCCCATCTCCCGCCGGATGATCTCGGCTGCAGCGCGTTTGACCTCATCCGCAAAGGCGTCGCCGTTGAGGCTACAGGCATATAAGGCGTCGCGAGTAGCCAGGCGGTGGAACGCCACGGTGTTGTACCAGCCTGCAGTTCCGGTGCGGCTGTCCTCCGGCGGACGCTCGAAGAATACGCCGAGCGTGCGAGCCCCAAATCCCCATGCTGCGGCGACGCGGGACGCAAGGCCGTAGCCGGTCGAGCTGCCCAAAACAAGCACGTTCTTGGGGCCGGCGACTGGCACCGGCAGATCGCCGCGGACCTCAGCTACTTGCCGCTCGACATTGCGAAAACACCCTTCGGGATGCGCATTGACGCAGACAAAGCCGCGCGCACGTTGCATCACGACTTGAGGAGCCATGACCAGAACATTATCGCGGGCCATGCAGGTTGTCCAGTCAAGGCTCGGGGGCGCTTCCGACCTTCGACCGCTCCCGGCAAAACTCGACCAGCCTCGCTTCGGCCCAGAAACGCTCATCGCCGCCGGCGCGGGAGATAAAGCCGCAATGGCCGCCGAATGGCGGCGCAAGCAGCGTGATGCAGGGGTTCGCGGCGATGGCCGGATCAAGGAATAATTCGAAGGGGACAAGGGGATCATCCTGCGCGGCGAGGATGAGGGTCGGAAGGCGAACCTGCGCAATCACTCGCAAAGCGCTTGCGCGGTGGTAATAGTCATCGGCATCGCGGTACCCCGAGCGAGGCGCGGTGATGGCGTCGTCCCATTGGCGCAAGGTATGCAAGCGCTGCAGGCCGTCGAGCGGATACTGACCCGGAAACAGGAGCGCCTTGCGTCGCAGCCGTTGCTTCAGGCTGTGCATGAAGTGCCGTTCGTAAGGAAAATTTCGCGGCAAGGCAATCGTATCGGCGCAGGCCGCGAGGTCAAGTGATGGGCAGACGGCGCACACGCCGCGAAGCTGCGGAGGCGCGGCTTCGCCCAGCTCGCCGGCCATCTTCAACACCAGGTTGCCACCCATCGAGTAGCCGGCAAAAAATACCTCAGGCACCGCGTCCCGTTGGAGCAGCTCATCAAGAATCGCCCGGTAGTCGCCGGACAGGCCGGAGTTATAAACCGTAGGCGTCAAATGCTCTGTGCCGCCGCAATTGCGCTGGTTGAGCCGCAAAACGCTGAAACCGGCCACGAAGGCCAGCTCGGCAATACCCAGCATGTAGCGCGATTCGCTCGAACCTTCGAGGCCATGCACGAGCACCAGCGCGGGATGGCGTTGCGGATCTCTCTGCCAATGACACCGGGCCAGAAGGCGCGTGCCCGGCTCAACTTCAAACAGCCGCTCGGTCGACCAGGGAAGCCGCGCCAACCGCCGCGGCCAGAATGCCGCGAGAAACGTCATTAAGTGGGCGTTGCGCAACAGTGGATGCGGCTCATACGCGACCACCTCTGGAATGTACGCTAGCGCCACACCCCACGCAAGCTGGTGGAGGACTGGGAGCACTACGTGTCTGAAAAAAAGGGTGCGGAGTTGTTCGGGGCCAACCTCAAGCTTCGGCGAGCACATTCAAACGTTTCGTACTCCCGGCAACCGGCGCTAAGCCGGCTGTTTGAAGTTGAGCCCGGCGCGCGCCTTCTGGCCCAGTGTCACTGAAGACCGCCCCGGCATCATTGGTGCCGAAGTTTGCGGAGCTTGCCCTCCACGCTTTCGCGGATCAACCGACCAAAGTCCGCGTTTGCCGGAGGATTTTCGTCAAGTATTTTGAGAGCGTTTTCAGAATACTGGAGAGCGAGTTCGTCCTGGTGGTCGGCCAAGTAGGCGTCTCCGAGGCTGTCGTACACGTTTGCCGAACGCGGATAAGCCAATTCATTGAGTTTCAAGACTTGAATCGCCTCTTTCGTGTCGCCCTTCTGCAAACGGTCGTAGCCCAGCACGTTTACGGCCGACTCCGGAAAGAGAAATGCATTCGGATCCTTCTTCTTCGTTTCCTCAAACAACTTCCTTGCGGGCGCCGCGCCGCCAGGCTGCGTCAGCACGTCCCAGAATTCTGCAATCGGAGAGGGCTTGGACATTGTCTTGGCGCTGTACGCAGCGGGTGCTTGCCGCAGGGTCTTGTCGAACCATTCCAGAATCATGGGCTCAAGCCCCTTTTCCACGGCGAACATGTTTGTGCCGTGGCCCGCAGCTTTGAAAGGCACGAGCTTGTTCTGCGGATTGCGCGAAAACGCCATCAGCCAGCGCATGTAGGGCAACGTATCGCCGTCGTCTTCGCTGGCGGAGACGAAGAGCGGCAAGCCGGCGGACGTTTGCAGAAATGTGCGGCCCTCCTCGTTGGTGTTGCCGGAGAGAAGCACCAGAGTCTTTACTTCGGGATGTCGCCGCGCCAACTGAACGGAATTGTTCACGCCGCAGCTTGCCCCGCCGGCGCCGAGGCGCGCTTTGTCCACGCCGGTCTGGTCAAGCAGATACTTGAAGGCGGTGTCGATATCGCCCGGCCACTTCTCCCGCGCAGCGGCTTGCTGCTGGGGGGTGAGGGAGAGAAAACGCTCGCCGCCGCTTTCGCCATATCCGCGATAGTCGAGCGTGAGAACGTGAATGCCCGCCGCCGCGAGTTGCGTGGCGAGTGGATCCCACGTCTTGCGCTCGCGGTTGCACTGGTGCAACAGCAATACACCCGGCCCAGACTTCCCGGCAGAGTAGTAAGTAACCTTAAGCTTCAAACCGTCAGGTGCCGCGAGGTCCGCGTCCTGCTTTGTCACCTGCGTGCTTGCGGTTGTGACCCACAAGAGCGCAGCGCAAGCCAACGCGACTATCTTGAGTGTTTGTTTCATCCTCTCCTCCCGCTTACCCTGTCTCTCTCGTCCGGGCACGGTTTCCAGCCGCCGGTGAGAGCACCAAAAAAGCGGCTTCAGCGCCTTGGGAAAGATCTCGAAAATGATCGCACAACCCTTTTGGTTATCAAAGCAATGAACGAATGTCACCTGTCGCGCCGCCATTCCTTGTCACAGTCCATTTCAGGCAATTCGAGACTGAAGGTCCGAGTATCAGCTGCGCTTTATAATGCGCCGGGCCCCGACACAAAGCGCTTTCAGAGATGACAGGTGTGTCGGCGCGAGTCTCCCAAGCCGACCATTTTACCAACTGAGGGCAGCTATAGGGAGGCCAGGAGGGCGGCGAGGAGGGCGGCGCGCTGGGGCAGGGCTCGGATGACGACGTTCTCGTGCGGGCTGTGAGCGCCTTCGCCGACACCTCCGAGGCCGTCGAGCGTAGGCACTCCCAAGGCGGCGGTGAAGTTGCCGTCGGAGCCGCCGCCGGTGAAAGATTCCTCAAGCTTCAGCCCCATCGTGATTGCGAGGGCCTGCGCTCGACGGAAAAGACCGGCGCTGGCGGCGCGTTCCATCGGCGGGCGGTTGAACCCGCCGCGCACTTTGAGCCGCGCGCCCGGCAAATGGGGGCGGAGCCGGTGGAACTTCGCTTCGAGCGCACGCATGTCGGAAGCGCGCGCTGCGCGGATGTCTACCACTGCGCGAGCGCGCTCGGCGATGACGTTGGTGCGTGTGCCGCCTTCGACGACGTCGGCGTTGACAGAGACGCCGCGGCGGGGCTGGTTAAACCGGGCGACGCGCGCGATTTGCAGCGCCAGTTCGTGCACGGCGTTGACGCCATCCTGCGGATTGACCCCAGCGTGCGCGGCGCGGCCGGTTACGATCAGCTCGATTTCGCCGACACCTTTGCGCGCCGTCTTCAGCCGGCCATCGGGCCCGCTGGCGGGTTCGAGGACTAGCACAGCGTCGCTGCGTCTGGCCTCTTTCTCAATCACAGCGCGCGAGGACCCGCTGCCAATCTCTTCATCCGAGGTCCACAAAAAGACCAGGCGCTTGAATGGCCGCATTCGCATCGTGTGGAGCACTTCTGCGGCAAACAAGGCGATCACCAAGCCGCTTTTCATGTCGTAGCTGCCGGGGCCGTAGGCGCGGCCCCGCGAGACGCGGAAGGGCATGCGGGCAAGTGTGCCGAGGTCGTAGACAGTGTCGAGATGGCCCAAGATCAGGATCTGCCCCGCTGGCCTTCCGCGCCCGGGCCACAACTCCGCGCGAATATGGTCACCGTGCCGGCGCTGGAGCAGAAACCGGACGCGCGCGCCGCGATTGCGCCACTCGGCGGCCACGATCCGCCCGAACCGGTCAACCGCTGCTTTGTCGAAGCTGGGCGATTCTGCGCGCACGAAGCGGCCCAGCAGGCGCAACATTTTCTGCTGCTGGCGGCGCAAGTCCTCGAGAAGGCCCTGGGCCAGATCGAATGAAGGCATTGCGCGGGCTATGCTAGCAACGGAGAGAGCACCGAGCAACGCCGTTCACCCGGAATGGGGCGTTTCGCATATAATCGTGGCATCGGGCGGGGTGTAAATTCTGCATCGAAAGCTCCTTGAGGAGAAGCGATGATTCTGGACACCAACGGCATCCAGAAGATCCTGCCGCACCGCTATCCCTTCCTGATGGTAGATGCCATCCTGGAAATGGAGCGGCTCAAGCGCATTGTCGGCGTGAAGAACGTCAGCATCAATGAGGGCTATTTTCAAGGACATTTCCCGGGGAAACCGATCATGCCCGGCGTGCTGATGATTGAGGCCATGGCGCAGACCGGAGGGATATTGTTGCTGCAAGAGGTACCGGACCGCGAGAAGAAGCTGCTCTATTTCGTCGCGGTGGACGACGCGCGGTTCCGCCGGCCGGTGGTTCCCGGGGAGCAATTGCGGCTGGAAGTTACCGTGGTCTCCTGGCGCGGCAATTTTTGTAAACTCGAAGGCAAGGCCACCGTCAACGGGGAGCTGGCCGCCGAAGCGACGCTGATGTGCAAGATGGTGGACCGCGAGCCTGCCCCGGCAACAATGGCAGCGATGAGTGAGAAGTGATGAGTGAGATCGACGCTCGCGCGATCATTTCGCCAGCCACACGGCTGGGCCGGTGCGTCCGCGTCAGCGCCTACGCCGTGGTGGGCAACGAGGTCGAACTGGGCGACGGTTGCGTGCTGCATCCGCACGCCGTGGTGAATGGCCCAGCCCGCCTTGGCCGGGAAAACGTGCTTCACCCATTTTGCTCGGTGGGCGGCGACCCGCAGGATTTGAAGTACGGCGGGGAGCGCACCGAGTTGGTGGTGGGCGATCGGAACACCTTCCGCGAGTACGTCACTGTCAGCCGGGGCACGAGGCAGGGCGGCGGGATCACGCGCATTGGGAGCGACAACCTCTTTATGGCTTACGCGCATATCGCGCACGATTGTCAGGTGGGCAGTCACACCGTGTTCGCCAACAGCGCGACGCTCGCCGGCCACGTCACCGTTGAGGATTACGCCACCGTGGGCGCGTTCAGTCCGGTGCACCAGTTCTGCCGCGTTGGGCGCTACTCGTATATCGGCGCCTCGACGGTGATCACGCAGGACGTGCCGCCCTTTTCGAAAGTGGTGTCCCAGCGCGAGACGCGTTGCTATGGCGTGAATACCGTGGGACTCGAGCGCCGCGGATTCTCCAGCGAGCGTATCCGCGCGATCGAGCAGGCCTACCGGCTGTTGCTGAGGTCGAAGCTCAACACCACGCAGGCCCTGGAACAGATGCGCGCCACGCTCAACGGCTCCGCAGACATCGAGGAGCTGATCGGCTTCATCGAATCCGCCGCGCGCGGCCTGACCAAGTAAGGCTTCCTCACATGACTAGCGCGCCCAAAGCTGCCGGACAACCTCCCCACTGGGGACTAATCGCGGGCAACGGCCGGTTTCCGTTCCTGGTGCTCGAGGCGGCCCGGAGCCAGGGAATCGAGATGGCAGTGATTGCGCTGCGCGAAGAAGCTTCGCCGGAACTCGAGAGCGTGGCCGCGCGGCTGCACTGGGTCAGCGTGGGCGACTTGAGCAAAGCGCTCGAGTTGCTCCATCAGGAGGGCGTCAACAAGGCTGTGATGGCCGGTCAGGTGAAGCACAACAAGATCTTCAGCTCGATCCGGCCCGACTGGAAGCTCGCTAAGCTGCTCTTCTCGCTGCCGCAAAAAAATACGGATTCGCTGATTGGCGCGGTAGCCGCGGCGCTGGAAGCTGAAGGAATCGAACTGGTGGACTCGACGGCGTTCTTGAAGCCGCTGGTGCCCCAGCCTGGCGTGCTGACGCGCCGTGCTCCGGACGCGCGCGAGGCCGCCGACATCGCCTACGGCCGCATGGTTGCTCGGCAGATTGCCGGGCTCGACCTAGGGCAGACGGTAGTCGTGCGCGAACGCGCCTGCGTGGCTATCGAGGCGATGGAAGGCACCGACGAAACCATCGAGCGCGCCGGGCGCATCGCCGGTGGCGCGCCGCTGGTCGTGGTGAAGGTGAGCAAGCCGAGACAGGACATGCGCTTCGATGTACCCGTTGTAGGCCTCTCCACCGTCCAAATAATGATGAAGTCAGTCGCCACGGCGCTCGCCATTGACGCGCACAGGACTCTGCTGTTTGACCGGGCGGGCCTGATCGAGACGGCCAACGCCGCAGGCATTGCTATCGAGGCGGTTGAGCCGGCCGGGGCGGGAGAAAGGAAGCGTTGAGCGCGAGCCTTGGCAGCGGACAGAAGATTCGCGTCGCGGTGGTCGGCGCCGGCGATTTCGGTCGCAACCACGTGCGGGTGTACCGCGAGCTCGAAGATGCGGAGCTGGTGGGGGTGGTGGATTCGAATCCAGAGCGCGCCCGCAGGGTGGCAGAGGAATTTTCCACCGCGGCCCTGCCGGGGACCGAGGCTCTCACGGGCCGCGTTGATGCTGTTAGCCTGGCTGTGCCTACTGTCGAGCATGCGCGCATGGGTTGCCGCCTGCTCGGGCTGGGAATCGATGTCCTGGTGGAAAAGCCCATGGCCGCGTCGCTGGCGGAAGCTGACGAACTAATCGCCGCCGCGAGGCAGCACCGGCGCGTGTTACAGGTGGGGCATCTGGAGCGGTTTAACCCGGCGGTGGTGGCAGTGGAGAGAGTTCTCTCGCGGCCGCTGTTTTTTGAGGTGCACCGGCTGGGGGTTTTTTCGCCGCGCAGCCTCGATGTTGATGTGGTGTACGACGTGATGATCCACGACCTGGACATTCTGCTCGCGCTGGTGGGCGCGCCCGTGACGGACCTGAAGGCTGTGGGCATCCCCGTGCTGAGCGATCGCGTGGATATCGCGCACGCGCGCATCGAATTCGAATCGGGCGCGGTGGCCAACGTGACGGCCAGCCGCGTTTCCACCGAGCGGGTGCGCAAGATGCGCTTCTTTCAGGTGCACGAGTATGTCTCGGTGGACTACACCCGTCAGGACGCCTTGCGCGTGCGCGTCCGCCAACCCGGGCCACAGCCGCAATTCGATTTTGAGAAGCTGCCCACGCAGCCGGAAGAGCCGCTCCGCGCGGAGCTACGCGCATTCCTGGGTGCGGTGCGCACGCGTGAGGTTCCGCGCGTGGACGGCGCCGCCGGCCGGCGGGCGCTGGAGCTGGCAGACCGCGTGATGGCGGGCATCCTCGATCACGGAAGGCGAGTCCAGCTGGGCGCCTTCGCAGCCCCACAGGCAAACGGATGATTCCCCGGGTCCTGATTCCGCAAAACGTTCGGCTGGCACCCGAAAGCAAGGGCGCGCCAGCTCCGCGCCGGCTCTCGACGGTGCTCGACGAACGGGCGCTGGTGCCGGCTGGTCTGCCGGTTGTGCCGCTTGACGGCCGGACGTCGATCCCCGCTCACTTCCCCTTGGATGTGCTCGCGACGAGGATTGTGGTGCCGCGGGATATGCCGGCGAAGCCGCTGGAAACCACCACAGTCATTCCACAGCTCCTGCCGCTGACGGTGCTCGATAAGCGCCTGGCGGTGCCCAGAGACCTTTTGCCCGTGGCGATCGAGCCCAAAGGCCTCGTAGCGGCTGCGGATCTTCCCGACGTGCTTGAGCCGGACGTGATCACCACCGGGCAAGTCAATTTTCTGGTGAAACCAGTGGAAGAGCGGGTCTCGCACTGGCAAGGTGTGGCGCGCGTCTCATCCATCGTCTTTCATGTCATTCTGGTCGGCTTCTTGCTTCTGGAGCCAAAACTGTTTCCCTATCGCGAGCCTACGCCGGCCGAGTTGGAGCTGGCGCGCCGCCAGTTGAACTATATATTCCTGCCGCCTGCGGTGACGGACGTCCCCAAACTGCCGCGGAATCCCAAGGAGCCCACCAACTCACAGGTGCGGATTGATCCGCGCTTGCTCCGCCAGATGGCCCCGCCAACTGCGGAGCTGCAGCCGAGGCCCGGCCCGCCGGAACGCGAGCGCGTCACGCGTGATTTGCCTGCCGCGCCCACGCCGCAGCTTCCGTCCGCCCCGGAACCGTCGGGGCGTGGCGACCCGCCGCGCGAACAGGCGCGGCTGGAGACGCCGAAGTCGCCTCCAGAGGCTCCCAGCGGGCTGGCGTTGCAACGCTCCTCGCCCGGCAAGGCGCTCGAAGAATCTTTGCGCGATGCGCTGAAGAGCCGCCGCGGCGGGGCTACTGGTGAGTTCGGTGGACCAGCCCCGCCGAGCGGAGGGGGCGGGCAAAACTATCTTGGCGGCACTGTGCAGATGCTGACACCGGATGAGGGCGTGGACTTCAACAATTACCTTGCGCGCGTCCTGGCCAGCGTGAAACGGAACTGGTATGCAGTGATCCCCGAATCCGCGCACCTAGGAGAGAAGGGCAAGGTGGTGCTGCAGTTCCGCATTATGCGCAATGGGACTGTGCCGTTCCCGGAGCCTCAGCTCGCCTCCACTTCGGGCAAGGAACCGCTCGACCGCGCCGCGCTTTCTTCCATTCGCGCCTCGAGCCCATTCGAACCCCTGCCGCCGGCTTTCAGCGGGCCATACATCGAATTACGGTTTATCTTTCTGTATAATCTCCCGATCGACTACCAGTGAAGGTAAACCGCACGCAGGTTCTGGGTATGCTGCTGCTGGCGCTGCTAGTGCTTGCCTATTTGCTCGCCCGCTACTGGAAATACCTCGAATGAACATCTCGGCAGGGCCCACCACCTCTCGCGTGACTCCCTTGATCGTAATCGTTGGGCCGACGGCTTCCGGCAAATCGGCGCTCGGCGTGCATCTCGCCGAGCGACTTAGGGGCGAGGTGGTGGCCTGCGATTCAACACAGGTCTATCGCCACTTTGATATCGGCACGGCCAAGCCGACGTGGGAAGAACAACGTGGCATTCCGCATCACCTGATGGATCTGGTCGAGCCGCAGGAGCTTTTCACTGCGGGCGAGTATCGTTTGCGAGCCTTGGAAATCCTGGAAGTGCTGCGCCAGCGGAACAGCCTGCCGATTGTTACCGCCGGCACGGGTCTGTACCTACGCGCTCTACTGGAGGGTCTAGCGGATGCCCCGACGCGCTCTGAGGAACTGCGCACCCGACTCAACGAACGCGCGAGAAGCGGTGGCCCGACTTACTTGCATCGCCTCCTGAGGCGCCTGGATCCCGCCGCAGCTGCGCGCATAGCCCCGCGCGACCTCCCGAAGCTGATCCGCGCCATCGAAGTGTGTCTGCTGGCGGGCAAACCCATCAGCACCGTGCACCAGGCGGCCCTTCCGGGACTCCAAGGATTCGTCCCGCTGAAGGTTGGGTTGATGCCCAACCGCGCGGGACTCTACGAGCGTATCGAACGCCGCGGCGAAGCCATGCTCGCGCGTGGCTGGCTACAAGAAGTGAGGGACCTTGTGGCAAGGGGGATCCCGGCCACGGCCAAGCCATTCCAGTTTATCGGCTACAGCGAATTGCGCGCACATCTGGAGGGTAAACAAAGCCTCAAGGAAGCTGTGGCTGCGATCCAACAGGCCACGCGCCGATATGCCAAGCGTCAGCTCACTTGGTTTCGCAAGGAGTCGGGCGTGCACTGGTTCCCGGGATTCGGCGATGACACGGAGATCGTGGCTGCGGTTCTCAGGTTTCTTGAGAAGGGGCTTGTCGAGGAATCGCCTGCTCGCGCGTGCGGCACCGAAGGGGTATAATTACCTTAGACATGAGAGCGAGCCAGAGACATCGCGCCGCAGCGGCCCCCGCGCGCATCGCCATTCCCTGCAGCGAATGAAGACTTCGCAAACAACGAGTGCACCTGAACGCGTGCTGCTGGTCGGCGTTGGACTGAAGAGAATGCCGCATCTACCTGGCGTAGATGCTGGCCAGGCGGAGCGCGAGTCGCTTGCCGAGCTGGAGGAGCTGGCGCGCAGCGCCGGCGCCGAAGTAGCCGGCACCATCTTTCAGTTGCGCGACGGCATAGACCCAGCAACCGTGATCGGACGCGGGAAAGTGGAGGAAGTCAAGAACGAAGCGCGGCTGCGGAAGGCGGCGGCGGTGGTCTTCGACCGCAACCTAACGCCCGTGCAACAGCGCAACCTCGAGCGCGGCACCGAGTGCCGTGTCATCGACCGCACGCAATTGATCTTGGACATTTTCGCGCGCCACGCGCGCAGCCGCGAGGGCCAGTTGCAGGTCGAGCTCGCACAACTGAACTATTTGTTGCCCCGACTCACGGGCCGCGGCACACAGCTGTCCCGTCTGGGCGGCGGCATCGGCACGCGGGGTCCCGGCGAACAAAAACTAGAGACCGACCGCCGGCGGATCCGCGACCGTGTTCGCAAAATCGGGCAGAGCATCGAGATGCTGCGCCGCCAACGTTCGCTACGGCGTGAGGCGCGGCAGGCCGTGCCGCTGGGCGCCGTGGCACTGGTCGGTTACACCAACGCGGGCAAATCGACGCTTTTCAATGCCCTTAGCCGGGCGACGGTGCTGGTTTCGCCCAAAATGTTCGCCACGCTCGATCCGACGGTGCGCGCCGTTCGTCTGGCGTCTCACCGGCGCGTGCTGCTCTCCGACACAGTGGGATTCATCCGCGACCTTCCCCCGGGCCTGCTGGCGGCGTTCCGCGCCACGCTTGAGGAGGTGCAGGAGGCCGCTCTGATCCTGCACGTAAGCGATATCTCCAACCCGCGTCACGCGGAGCAGGACGCCGAAGTCGAAAAGATACTGGCGGAGTTGGGCGTCGAGGACCGGCCGCGCCTGCACGTTTACAATAAAATTGACCGCCTCCCGGCGGATGAGGCGGCTGCGCTGCTCGCGGGCAACGGGAATCTGTTCGTATCGGCGCTGACGGGCACCGGGTTGGAAGAGTTGTTGCGGCGGATCGATCAGGCCATGCCAGTTGATCCTGTCGTACGGCTGCGGTTTCGCATTCCGCTGGCCGACGGTCGCACGCTGGCGCTGGTTCACGCGCTCGGGCACGTGCTGCATTCCGAAGTGAATGACTCCCAGATGGCCATCGAGGTGGAATTGCCGGAATCGGTCGCCCGCCGTTTGAAAGTCCGCGCCACTACCACGCCGGCCTGAAGGTCCTTCCAAAAAAAGGAAAGCTGCCCCAGTGCTCCGCAGCGGCGCGGGGGACCACGATGAAACATTTGCCGCCGCGTCTCGGGTATGAGAATGTCTGTGAGTAGGGAGGTGGTCCGATGATCAAATTCCTGCTCTGGTGCATTCTGTTAGTTCTTTGCTGGCCCGCGGCGCTGCTGGCGTTGGTGCTCTATCCGCTGGTGTGGCTGATCCTGGTGCCGTTCCGGCTGGTCGGGATCGCCGTCGACGGAGTTCTCGAGCTGGTTCGAGCGCTGATCCTGCTGCCCGCGCGGATCTTGCGCGGACCTAGTCACGCCTGAGGAAGTGCGGCCGGGGCAATCCCCTACAGGGTTCCGAGCTGCAAAGGCTGCACCGGTAGGTTTGCTGAAGGATTACCTTTTCGTTAGCTCGGCACTGCAAACCCTGGGTGAAACTGTGGAAATTGTTGTGGAAAACGAGCTTAGGCCAAAGTTCTGATGACCCTGCGCTTGCAGCATAGGACTGCCAGCCGTCGAGTCAGCCGTGCTTTAACTAATTGAATCTATTTGGGTTAACCATCAGACCCCATTCCTGCATCCCTGTAGGAATCCGAATGCCGTCCGGAGGACCCCACTAGAGGATTTGCACAGCCTTGCAGCAGGTCATTCTGCTTCAGATGCGTCCTTGGCAGTGAACTCTTCTCTTGTGTTGCGCGCAAGAACAACCCCTACGGTTACATTCTGGATGGCTCGATACGCGTCGTTGACTGGTGCCCAATCGGGGTCTATAGTGAGGACGCCCCGTCGCTCGCTGTACTGCAAGATAACATGAGACACGACTGCTGAGCGCGTCATGAACCTCCCGAACAGTCTCACCATCCTGCGAATTTTCTTCGTGCCTCTGTTGGTCGTAGTTCTCCTGAGCGGGACGCCCAACCTGGTAGTCTGGGGCGTATCGATTAACTTCGCTATTTGGGGCGTGTTGATCCTGCTAGCGGCGGCGACGACGGACTGGGCAGACGGCTATTATGCGCGGCGGCGGGGCGAGGTGACCACGCTGGGGATCCTGCTAGACCCGATTGCCGACAAGCTGCTGATCTCAGCGGCATTCGTCTCGCTGGTGGAGATGCACCTGGTGCCGGGATGGATGGTAGTAATCATCATCGGGAGGGAGTTCATCGTGCTGGGGTTGCGAAACATCGCCTCGGCGGAGGGTTTCACCATCCAGGCCTCGGCGCTGGGCAAGACCAAAATGGTGTTGCAAGTGCTGGCGGCCTGCGTGCTCATCTTGGGTGCAAAGCACGGCCTGTTCAAGTCGCTCGGCCCGCTGCTTCTCTGGCTGGTGGTGGTGAGCGCCGTGGCTTCGGCAGTGCAATACTTCCTGAGGTTCTGGAACCAGGTGGACGACCGCGTGAAGCAGCGGCGCCGCCTGCGGCTACTGGAGCGCAGAAAAAAGCAGCAGGATGTCGCCACCTCGTAGTCCCTTGCAAGAAGCCGATCGGCGCGCGCTGCTGGGGCTGGCGCGCCGCGCCATTGTTGAGGCGGTGTTTCAACGCCGCCTGCCCGGACTAACCCCACTCACCGGTCCGCTCGCCGAACCCTGCGGGGCATTCGTCACCTTGCATCACCAAGGGCGGCTGTGCGGTTGCATTGGGCAGGTGGCGGCGTCCGAGCCGCTGGCAGACACGGTGGTGCGCTGCGCTATTGGCGCGGCGATGGATGACCCCAGGTTTCGGCCGCTGCGGTTTGAGGAACTAGGGGAGCTCGAAATCCAGATCTCGGTCCTCTCCCCGTTGGAGCCAATCGAGCCCCTGGCGGTGGAGGTGGGCCGGCAGGGGCTGGTGTTTGCGCTGGGCGACCGGCGGGGCGTGCTTCTTCCGCAGGTTGCCGTCGAGCATCAATGGACGCGCGAGCGATTCCTCGAAGAGACCTGCGCGAAGGCGGGACTCCAGCCCGATGCTTGGAAAGATCCCGGCGCGCGTCTTTGGGCCTTCACCGCCGAGGTGTTTTCCGAGGCGGACTTTGCGGCACCTTGGCAGGTTTCAGCCCACTAGTGCCGTTCCAACTACCTGAGCCGAATGACGAGTTGAAGATAGAATCCGGCAGTACTTACTGGTTTGTGAATAAAACCAGCTGAGAAAAGTTGGGACGGCACTAGCCTCTTACGCCGTACGGCAAGACAAACAAGCCACGGAGGCGGCTTCGCCTTTTCCTTCCCTCTGGGGATTTTAGGAGAGAAATCTTTTAGCCGAGCAAGAGAGTTATTCGAGCTCGGCGTAGTCGCCCACGTAGATTTCGCGCAGGCCGACGGTGATCAGCACAGTCGAGGCGTTCGGCGAAACCCGGAGAACAATCCCTTCTCCGAGGATTTCTCGGGGCAGGCTATCCCAGGCATGGCGCCCGGGAGTGCTGCCGAAGCCGTACATCTTGTAAGCAGTGTCGGAGGTTTGATAGGGCATTTCGGGGCGACGGGTGCCCTGGTAACGGTAGATGCGCACGTAGTCGCCCACCTTGGCGGTCTGCCCCTTGCCGAGGTTGATATAGACCAGCGAGTTGGCCCCTGCCAACTGTCCAAAGTTCTTCGTGGTCACTATGTTGCCGGTTGGGCGCCCGCTCACAGGCGCAAAGCGATCAAACTTCGCCTCCTCTTTGAACGGAGGAACCGGTCGCTCGGCAAAGGGTAGCACATAGTCGCCGCGCTGCATGTAGTCACAGGTAAAAACGACATCAGCGATGGAAACATTCGGCAGGGTGTGAACCAGGCGCAGCCGGCCCAGGTCCAGATATTGTGTTCCCATTGCTCGGAGAAGTCCGGCCTGCCCCTCGAACCAGTTGAACCGCAGGTGATCTATCACCGGGCGCATCACCAGGAATTCATCCCCCACCTTGGCACCCTGGTCCGAGCCCTTGTTGATGTACACCAGGTCGCCCTGCCCGAAGGTCACTTTGTAGTTCGATTGCTCGCCGGAGATCATATAGGTGTCGTGAGGCACCGGCTCCTGGGTGACCATGCCCGAGCAATAGATATCGTCGTTGTTAGGAGCCTTGGGCGGTTGTTGCGCTGCTGCCGCGACGGCCAGCGCAAGGCCGAGAACCAGATAGCCAATCTTTGGGCGCATCTCCACAACTCTCCTTCATACCGCAGCGGCCCCGCGCAGCAGGCATTCGCACGAAGTCGCGTAGGACCTTCCTTCGGCACGTTAGCAAACGCCTTGGGAAGCGTCAAGCAAAAGGGCCGCGCGCGCTTTACAGTGTGGGTACTGCGTGGTAGAAGCCCTGCTTTCGACTCTCGGTGGGTGACGCATGGGCGAATCACTCTTTGGGCGCCACCGCATTTGCGCGGTGATCGCCGCTCCCACAGCTAAGGAGATGGCACGGCAGCTCCGGCGCGCGCTGCGCTTCACCCGCACCGTGGAGCTGCGCCTAGACTATCTGCGCAGCAATCTCGAACGGGGGTACTTTCTCGGTTGGCTGGATTTGCAACGCCCCCGTGCCACAATGATCGCGACCTGCCGGGTCCGAGAGGCCGGCGGTAGGTTTACGGGGGGCCTAGCGGCACAATCGGTATTCTTGGCGGTGGCCGCGGCGGTGGGCTGCCGGTGGTGTGACATCGAGATGGAGACCGCTGCGCGCTTCGGCACCTCGAAGCATTGGAAGAGATTCCTGAACCGTGCGCGAGTCGTGTTTTCTTGCCACGACTTTCGCGGCACACCTGGAAATCTCGCCGCGATCGTTCGCCGGCTCGAGCGGTGGGGCGGCGACGCCATCAAGATCGCGACGCAATGCAATTCGATTGCGGATAGTCTGCGCGTGCTGGCGCTTGCGCGGAGCAAGCGCCGAGTGGTGGCCGTGCCCATGGGCGAAATGGGCCTGCCCGCCCGGGTGCTGGCCCTGCGAGAAGGGAGCGCGCTGGCCTACGGCGCGGCGGGTGAAGCGACCGCGCCGGGCCAACTGACGCTTGAGGAAATGAAGAACCTTTACCGCGCCGATAAAGTTGACCGGCGCACACGCGTCTATGGAGTGATCGGCAACCCGGTGGGTCACTCGCTTTCGCCGTTGCTGCACAACTCCGGCTTCCAGGCGCGGCGGATGAACGCAGTTTATTTGCCGTTCCTGGTTCGCGACGTTCGCGATTTCCTCGCAGCGATTGCGCCGCTCGGCATCGCCGGGTTCAGCGTGACCCTGCCCCACAAGCAGCGCATCCTGAAGTACCTTCACGATTGTGATCCCCTGGCACGCAGGATCGGCGCAGTGAACACGGTGGTGGTGCGCGGCGGTAAGCTCTACGGGTACAATACCGACTACGTTGGCGTGCTGCGGGCGCTCGAGCAGCACGTGCGGTTGCGCGGCAGCCGGGTGCTAATCTATGGCGCAGGGGGCGCGGCGCGCGCAGTGGCCTTTGCGCTGGCGCAGGGCGGAGCGATGGTGTGCGTTTCAGCGAGGCGTCTCGAGAAGGCCAGAGCGCTGGCGCGCGCCGTGGGCGGCGAAGTGGCGCAGCGCGCGCGCCTGCGTCGCGAGTTCTTCGACGCTATCGTCAACGCTACCCCCGTGGGAATGCACCCACTTGCTGCGGAGTCGCCGCTCGAACCGACAGAGTTAAACTGCCGCGTAGTGATGGACCTGATCTATTGCCCGATGAAAACCAGGCTGCTCGAGCTGGCTGAGCGCCGCGGGATCGAAACGATTTCCGGAGTGCAGATGTTTCTTGCCCAGGGCACGGCGCAGTGGGAGATCTGGACTGGAGTGCGAGCGCCCGAGGCCGCTATGCGCCGCGCCGTGCTTGCCGCTCTGCGCCGCGAAGAGGTCCTGGAAGGCAAGCCATGATCCAGCCCGACTACAAGACGTTTTGCCGGCTGGCGCGCCAGGGAAACCTGGTGCCGGTCTATGACACCTTCACCGCCGACCTTTTGACTCCGGTCTCGGCTTACCTTCGCCTGGCGCGCGCTGCCCGCTACTCGTTCTTGCTGGAGAGCGTGGAGGGGGGCGAAAAGATTGCGCGCTACACCTTTGCCGGCGCGGATCCTGTCGAGGTGTTTCGCTACGCCAAGGGTAGTTGCATCGTCGAAGGCGAACGCCGGTTAAACTCGCAGAAGGCGAATCCCATTGAATTTTTGCGCCACCGCCTTGGGCGCTACCGGCCGGTGCGCGTCCCGGGCCTGCCGCCGCTGGTGGGCGGCGCGATCGGCTATTTCGCGTACGACATCGTGCGCTTGATCGAGCGCATCCCGGAGCAGGGGCGAGACGACCTGGGTCTGGATGACGCCGTGCTGATGTTCTACCTGGGTCTCGTAGCGTTCGACCACATCCGGCACCGCATTTGGATCGTGCGCAACGTTTTTTCCGAAGGGAAGGGCAGCCTGCGCCTCAAGTACAACTCCGCGGTCCGCGAGATCGCTGCGACGCGACGCGCGCTCGAGCGGCCGCTCGGGCGAACGGCGCATGCCCGGCAGCGCAGGGCATCCCGGACGAGCACCCTGCGGGTTGTATCCAATCTGCAGCGCAGCCGTTATTTGGCCGCCGTGCACACGGCCAAGCGCTATATCCGCGCCGGCGACATCTTCCAGGTGGTGCTGAGCCAGCGCTTTGCCGCGCGGACCAAGGCCGATCCGTTCGAGATTTACCGCGCCCTGCGCGCGGTGAATCCCTCGCCCTACATGTACTTCCTGCGGTTGGGAGATGTGGCCGTGGTGGGCAGCTCACCCGAGATGCTGGTGAAAGTTCAGGGTCGCGAGGCGTTCTACCGACCCATCGCCGGCACACGCCCGCGCGGCCGCGATGAAAACGAAGACCAGAAGCTGGAAGCCGAACTCACCGCTGATCCCAAAGAGCGCGCCGAACATATCATGCTGGTGGATCTGGGGCGAAACGACCTGGGACGGGTGTGCGAATACGGCTCGGTGCGAGTGGAGAATCTGATGACCGTGGAGCGGTACTCGCATGTGATGCACCTGGTGTCGAGCCTCCGCGGGCGACTCCGCCCGGACGTCGACTGCTTTGACGCCCTGATGGCTTGCTTCCCGGCGGGGACGGTCAGTGGCGCGCCCAAAGTCCGCGCGATGGAAATCATTGACGAGCTCGAGCCCACGCGTCGCGGCATCTATTCAGGAGCCATCCTGTATCTGGATTTTTCCGGCAACCTAGACTCGTGCATCGCCATCCGCACCCTGGTGGCAAAAGACGGCGTTGCCTACGTGCAAGCCGGCGGGGGAGTGGTGGCCGATTCTGTCCCTGAGCGGGAGTACGAGGAGACAGTGAATAAGTCGCGCGCGCTCCTAGCGGCGCTGGAGGCGGCGCACACAGGGAAGTTGTAGCGGCGGCGGAAATTTATCCGGACGTAGTCGGCAGACTACCCTTCCTTTCATCCCCAACGCAGCGAGGGATTCTCGGGAGAGGTTCCTCGCCGGCCACGGCGGGCTCGGAATGACCGCGCGGCTTACCATGCAAGCGTGGGGCAAGTGGAGCTGGCAGGGGTTCGTCAGGCTTGGTAAGATCGCGCGCTGAGACTGGCCTCGTCGAAGCGTATTTCTCTGATATCCGATGATACTGCTGATCGACAACTACGACTCGTTTACCTACAACCTGGCGCAGTCCTTGGGCCAGTTGGGCAGCACCCTTGAAGTGCGGCGCAACGACCAGATCACGCTGGATGAAATTGCCGCGCTCAAGCCAGAGCGCATCGTCATCTCGCCCGGGCCAGGCGTGCCGCAGGAAGCTGGGATCAGCGTCGAGTTGATCCGCCGCTTTGCCGGAAAAATCCCCGTCTTGGGCGTGTGCCTGGGCCACCAGGCCATCGGCTACGCCTTTGGCGGCCGCGTGATCCGCGCGCCGGTAATCATGCATGGTAAGACCAGCCAAATCATGCACGATGGCAAGACCGTCTTCCGCAAGATTCCGCAACGCTTCATCGCTACTCGGTATCATTCGTTGGTGGTTGAACGCAAGGGCCTGCCTCGTGAGCTCGAGGTCTCCGCCCACACCCTTGACGGTACGATCATGGGCCTGCGCCATCGCAAGTTGCGCGTCGAAGGCGTGCAGTTCCACCCCGAATCTGTCCTCACTGACGTTGGGATGCAAATCCTGCAGAACTTCCTGTCGCTGTAACCGCACCGCACGCTGATCAATAGAATGGCTCCGTGCCCGACCTATGTTGTCATCCAGAGCCCGCTGTGGCGGGTGAGGGATCTCGTTCGCCAAGCGGTAGGCGCGGACCTGCTCGACTATGGAGTCGGCGGGACGAGCAGCGGTCGACGCGGCCAATGGGTTTGACATTTGCGCGGCGGCAGGATAAAGTGCCACGGAGATCAGAGAAAAGACGACCGCGATGCGCACCAAAACATCCCTCCTTTGACGGATCGCCCGACTCTCCCTTGAACCATCACCCTCAGGGGTGGTGATTATAAGTCTATTCACCAAGAACCAGGCATTTCCTTCGGCTGGTCTTAAATTGGCTTTGCCGAGGAAGGTGAGTGCATGAGCGAAGCAGCTCTGGAAGTTGAAAACCTCGTAAAGGTTTATCACTCGCGGCGCCAGCCGCCGGTCCGCGCCGTGGACGGTATGAGCTTTAGCGTCGCGCGCGGGACCATTTTCGGCTTGCTGGGCCCTAACGGCGCCGGCAAGACGACCATCCTGAAGGCGCTGACCACTCTCAACCGACCCACCGCGGGGCGAGCCCGGGTGCTGGGTTTTGACGTGGTAGCGCAGCCGCTCGAAGTGCGCAGGCGCATCTCCGTGGTGCTCCAGGAGACAGCGATCGAGCAGTTTCTGAGCGTGCGGGACAACTTGCTTACCTTTGCCCGCTTCCACGGCCTCGACTCGGCCCTGGCCCGTCGGCGCACCGAAGAGGTGCTCGAGCGTTTCCATCTGGCACCCGAAGCCGACCGCAAGGCTATCGATCTGAGTGGAGGTTACCGGAGGCGCGTGCAGGTAGCCAAAGTCTTCATGGTCACCACGCCCGTGCTGTTCCTCGACGAATTTTCAACGGGCATGGACCCGATCCTGAAGCGCGCGGTTATGGGATACCTGCGCGAAGAGGCGCGCCAAGGCCGCACAATTATGCTGACTACGCAGATCCTGAGCGAGGCAGAAGAGCTCTGCGACGACATCCTGATCATGAACAAGGGCCGGCAGGTGGCCCGCGGCGACCTCCACGCGCTGAAGCTACTCTCGGAAGGCGTGTACGAGGTGGCCATAACGTTTGAGCGGCTGCCCGAAACAATCGAGGCCGAGATCGCGCGCCTCGCCCCGCTCCGGATGAAGATTAACCAGAACACCGTCGAGCTGACACTCAAAGCTGAGGAGGGTCGCGTGCTCGAGCTGGTCAGCGAGCTGGCCCGCAACCGCCGCGTGCTGCGCGTCGAAGTCAGTGGCGCCAGCCTCGAAGATATTTTTGTTGAGCTCACACAGGAGAAGTAGGCAGGACAGGCATTCTTGCCTGTCTACGGGGACCCAAAGACATCTTTGTCGAACTGACGCCGGGGAAGTAGGGTAGGACAGCCACCTGTGGTGAAGCCCGCAGCGGCAGGTCGAACCATTCTAGGCCGTGAGTTTCGTTCGTGACTCGAGTTGTAAGGGGGGAGGCATGGCTCCGATTGCCGCGGTCTTTTATCGCGAAGGCAAAATCCGGGTCACCAATTTGACGTTTATCTTCTGGGACTTGTTCTACCCGCTGGGTTACATGCTGGTGTTCGGCGTAGGGGTGAACTACGCCCTGGGCTCGCCCTTTCCGACTGGTGGTGTGGACTACAACGCCTTTTTTCTCGCTGGGGTGCTGGGGATGGCCAGCTTTGGCATTGCTGCGAACACGGCGTGGGGGTTCTTCCTCGATCGCGACAACGGCATCTTCTACGAAATGCTGACCTACCCGCTCAGCCGCGCGGAGTACCTGCTGGGCAAGGTCTTGTTCAATGTCCTGGTCGCCACGCTGCAGGCGGCCATTACGGTGGGATTAGGCAGTATCTTCCTGGGGATTCGCATCCACTTCGACTTGCTGCCGCTGCTCTTTCTTGGCGTCATGGGCGGGACCGCTGGGTGGTTTTTCTTCTACGCCATCTTCGCTTTGAAGATCCGCCGCAACGATCTGTTCAACAGCGTCACCTCGGTCTTCTACTTTGTCTTCTTATTTGCCAGTTCGATCTTCTATCCGCTTGAGCCATTGCCGGCGTGGTTCCGCGCCGCGGCGCTTGCCAACCCCGTCACTTGGCAGGTGGACTTCCTTCGTTTCAGTTCCATCGGCATCGGCGAGCCGCGCCGCATAGCGGTCGAAGCGGCGGCCTTCGCGGTGTTCTCGCTGGCTTCGTTTGCCTACGCCGTCCGCTGCCTCCAGCAGCAGGAATAGTGAGAACCAGAGAAGGGAGATGAGTGAGAAAAGCTGCCGCGACGTTTGGTTAATTAAGATGTAGGTACAAAATCTCGAGTGAAGGCTCTCTATAGATTTGGGGTCGCGGCTGCAGGGATGTGTCGGGCACGGCAGGCCGTGCCCCTACAAGCTTTTCTATTTGGTTTCGCGCATGAATGCGATGAGCTGGTCGAGCTTGGCGCGCGCGGCCCCGGAGTCAATCGCCTGCGCGGCGAGGCGCACGCCTTCGTTGAAATCAGTGGCGCGGCGAGCGGCCACCAGGGCTGCCGCAGCGTTTGCCACAACAATATCCCGGGGCGGGCCGGGCTCGCCGTTGAGGATGCGCGAGATGATTTGGGCGTTGGTGGCGGCGTCTCCACCGGCCAGCGCCTCCACTGGCGCGCGGCGCAGGCCAAAGTCTTCAGGCGCGACCTTGCAGTTGCGCACCGTTGCGTTCCGGACCTCAGCGAGGTAGGTTTCGCCACTCAGCGAGATCTCGTCCAAGCCGTCCGCGCCGTGGACGACAAACGCGCGTTCGACTCCCAGTTCCGCGAGAGCGCCCGCAAGCAATTCTGTTAGCGCGGCGGCGAAGACGCCCAGCACCTGCGCGCGAGCCCCGGCGGGATTGGTCAGCGGGCCGAGCAGGTTGAACACCGTGCGACCGCCCAGTTGCCGCCGCGCAGCCGTGGCGTGCCGCATCGCGGTGTGCACCGCCGGAGCAAACAAGAAACCAATTCCGACCTGTTCAATCGCTGCGCCGATGCGCTGCGGCGGCGTATCTAGGTTCACCCCGAGCGCTTCGAACACGTCCGCCGAGCCGCACTTCGAGCTGAACGAGCGGTTGCCGTGCTTGGCCACGCGCACGCCCGCCCCGGCCACCACGAACGCCGCAGCGGTCGAGATGTTGAAGGTGCCTTTGGCGTCGCCGCCGGTGCCGCAGGTGTCCACCAGCATTCCTTGAGGCGCGCGGGAAGAATCGAAGATGGGTTGCGCGTGGTGGCGCATGGCGGTGGCAAAGCCGACCAGTTCCTCCACGGTCTCGCCCTTTGCGCGGAGTGCAGCGAGCAAGGCGACGATCTGCGAGTCGCTCACACGGCCGGAGAGCAACTCCTCCATGGCCGCATTGGCTTCCGAGCGGCTGAGGTTTTCTCTGGCTTCGACTTTTTTGGTCGCTTCAGCGATCATGGAGTCTGTCTTGCAACGTGCCTAGTGGAATGCGGAATCGCCCCGGCGTTCCCTTTGAGAATCGCAAGACACAGGTCGCGAAGCTGCCGCAACCTTTACCTACGCTCAGGGCAAGAGCCGCCGGGATTCTGGCCGCAGTCCACCTTGCTCGAGCCCAGCGTTCAGAGTAAACTGCCGCGTTTTAACAGAACGCAGATTCTAGCACTGATGGTTGCGCGATGAAGATTCACGAGTATCAGGCCAAGGCCATTCTGGCGCGGTATGGCGTGCCGACGCCTCGCGGTGAAGTGGCGTTCAGCAAGGAAGAGGCGCGGGTCGTGGCGGACAATTTGGGTACGCCGGTGGTCGTGGTGAAGGCACAGATTCATGCCGGGGGGCGCGGCAAAGCCGGCGGGGTGAAGCTGGCGCGTTCGGCTGACGAAGCCGCAGAACTGGCCGGCAAGATGCTGGGCATGAAATTGGTCACGCCGCAAACCGGCGCGGCCGGGCGCATCGTCAAGCGTTTGCTGATCGAAGAAGGACTCGATATCAAGCGCGAGCTCTACTTGGGGCTTCTGGTGGACCGCGCCGCAGCAGCTCCGGTCTTCATGGCCAGCGCTGCGGGCGGAATGGAAATCGAAGAGGTGGCACGAGAGCACCCCGAAGCCATCCTGCGCGAGACGATCCATCCCGCAGTGGGCCTGCAACCCTACCAGGCCCGCAAGCTGGCATTCGGTCTGGGCCTCACGCCCGAAGTCGCAGCCTTGGCGGTGCCGTTCCTCCAGGCACTGTACCGCGCGTTCATCGAGTCCGATGGTTCGCTCGCCGAGATCAACCCCTGTGTGGTGACCGGCGACGGCCGCCTGGTTGCGCTCGACGCCAAAATGACCTTCGACGATAACGCGCTGTACCGCCACAAGGACCTGCGCGAATTGCGCGATCTGGACGAGGAAGACCCTCTCGAAGTGGAAGCCTCAAAATACGGCCTGAACTATATCAAGCTCGACGGCACGGTCGGTTGCATGGTGAACGGTGCCGGGCTGGCGATGGCGACGATGGACATTATCAAACTGGCTGGCGGCGCGCCGGCCAATTTTCTGGACGTCGGCGGCGGCGCTTCGGCCGAGCAGGTGAAAAACGCCTTTAAGATTCTGATGAGCGATCGCGCCGTGCGCGGCGTCTTTATCAACATCTTTGGAGGCATCCTACGCTGCGACGTTCTGGCCACCGGCGTGGTGGCCGCAGCGCAGGAGCTGCAATTCAAGGTGCCGGTGGTGGTCCGCATGGAAGGCACCAACGTCGAACAAGGTAAGGAAATCCTGCGGAAGTCGGGACTCGGCTTCGCGGTTGCTGACGGGATGAAAGATGGAGCGGAGAAGATTGTGAAGTTGGCAGGTGCGTGATGGAGAGCGGAAAGGGTTCCTCTGCCTCCTCTGCCTCGTCTACTGCCTCTACCTCACTCATATGAGCATACTCATCGATGAGACAACACGGGTTGTCGTGCAAGGGCTCACCGGGCGCGAGGGAAGTTTTCACGCGCAGCAGATGATCGAGTACGGCACCAAGATTGTCGCGGGCGTTACGCCAGGGAAAGGCGGCACAAGACACCTCGACGTGCCGGTCTTCAACACGTTGGCGGAAGCGGTGCGGGAGACCGGCGCACATGCCTCGGTGATCTTTGTACCGCCGCCATTCGCGGCCGACGCCATCCTCGAGGCGGCCGACGCCGGGCTGCCGCTGGTCGTTTGCATCACGGAGGGCATCCCCACGTTGGACATGGTGCGGGTGGCGGCGGCGCTGCGCGGCAGCCGGACTCGCCTGATCGGGCCGAACTGCCCGGGCATCATCTCGCCGGGCAAATGCAAGATTGGGATTATGCCCGGGCGAATCCACAAGCAGGGCCACGTCGGCGTGGTCAGCCGCAGCGGTACGCTCACTTACGAGGCGGTGGACCAGTTGACGCGCCTGGGCATCGGGCAATCCACCTGCATGGGCATCGGCGGCGACCCGATCATCGGCACCACGTTTCTCGATGCGATTCGCATGTTCCACGAAGACTCGGAGACACACGCCATCGTGATGATCGGAGAGATCGGGGGCAGCGCAGAAGAGAAGGCGGCCGAATTCATTCAAGCTCACGTCAGGAAACCTGTGGTTGGCTTCATCGCCGGGCAGACGGCGCCACCGGGACGCCGCATGGGCCACGCTGGCGCCATCATCAGCGGTGGCCAGGGCACTGCAAAGGAGAAGTACGCGGCGATGGCAGCCACAGGGATCCACTGCGTCCAGAGCCCGGCGGAAATCGGCCAGACGCTGGCGACGGCGTTAGGCAAAGCTGCAGCGAAGTAAGGATTGGCGGTGGTCAAAAGGCAGAGGATGCAGAAGAGGTAGAGGAGGTAAAGGAAGTGAAGGAAGCGGTGGCACCGGAAGGCGCGCCCGCAAAATTTGTAAGGAGAATTGAGTGGCGATTGAACGCACTTTGGCAATTGTAAAACCAGACGCCGTAGGTCGTGGTTTGCTGGGCGAAATCCTAGCGCGCATTCACAAGGCTGGGTTTCAAATCATCGCCATCAAGTCGCTTCGGCTGACGAAGGCCGAGGCTGAGGGGTTTTACGCCGTCCATCGCGGCAAACCGTTCTTCGCGCCGCTCACCGCGTTCATGAGTTCAGGTAAAGTGGTGGTGATGGTTCTTGAAGCGGAGAATGCCATCGCGCGTTGGCGCGACACCATGGGCGCGACCGATCCGGCCAAAGCCGCGCCAGGCACCATCCGCCGGGAGTTCGGCACAGACATCCAGAACAATTGCACGCACGGCTCCGACGCCCCCGACACAGCCGCCTTCGAAATTGGCTACTTCTTTGCCGCTTCCGAGTTGCTCTAGTCTTCGGTTTGCAATATCCGCGCTTGTTCTGCCTTCAATCGGTGAAAGTCTAACGCCGGTACATGCGCTCTCCTGGCCGGGATGATCGACGTCTTTTCCACCGCCGTTTGGCTGGCTCGATTTTGTTCGCTCCGTCGCCGGGAGTCCCTGGAGCACCTTGGGGTTCAGCCACCGGTTGGCCAGTTCGTAGATGTGCTCCAGCTTTTGATCGATGGCTTTCGCCAGCGCAAATGGATTCAGAGACTCCCGCAAGCCTTGCAACTCGGCCACACGGGCCACATGAGCCTGCGGCAAGGAGGCCACGCGCTGCAGAGGGGTCTGGGGCGTGGCTCGATGGCTCGATACGTCCCGTTGTGCCGCCCTACCGAAGGTGGTAGACTTTGTCGCCCAGAGTTGCATCTCCCTCGGCGTGGAATGTGAAGTTGCGGAATTCCTAGCGCGTGTTCCCGAATCGACCCCACGGAGGTAAGCTCGTCAACCGTGTCCTAGAAGGCGAGGCACGCGAGAAGTGGCTTGGCCGCGCAGAGACGCTGCCTCGCGTGGCGCTAGATTCCCGCCAGCTCTCCGACGTGGAACTAATTGCCGTGGGGGCGTTCTCGCCACTCGAAGGCTTCATGGGTCGGCGCGACTACGAAAGCATTCTGGTTCATGAGCGCCTAGCTAGCGGCCTTCCATGGACAATTCCTGTCACGCTCGCAGTAACCCAGGACCAGGTCAAGCAGATCGGTCGGGCTGAAGAAGTGGCCTTGACTGACTCCCAGAGCCAGGTGGTCGCGACGTTGGAACTGCAGGAAGTGTTCCAATATGACCGCGAGCGCGAAGCACGCTGCGTGCTGCTGACGACCAGCGAGCAACACCCGGGCGTGCGCTATCTCCAAAGCCTTGGGGAACGCTGCCTTGCCGGTCCCATTTACCTTCTACGCCGAATCGATCGCGGACCTTTCGCCGACCACACCTTAGACCCAAAAGAGACTCGTTTCCTGTTCGAGCACCGTGGGTGGGGCACGATCGTCGCTTTCCAGACGCGCAACCCTGTCCACCGCGCCCATGAATACATCCTGCGATGCGCGCTCGAAATCGTGGACGGGTTGCTGCTGCATCCCCTGATGGGTGAGACCCGCGGGGAGGACGTACCGGCCGAGGTGCGTCTCCGGTGCTACTTGAGTCTGATGCGGAATTACCTGCCCGTCCATCGCGCCGTGCTTAGCCTCTATCCGGCGGCCATGCGGTATGCCGGTCCGCGGGAGGCAATCTTCCACGCCATCGCCCGCAAGAACTATGGCTGTACACATTTCATTGTGGGACGCGACCACGCCGGCGTGGGCAATTTCTATGGTCCATACGACGCGAAGAAAAAACTCCTGGAGTTCGACCCTGCTGAACTCGGTATAACTCCCATCTTTTTCGACGCCACCTTTTACTGTAGGCGGTGCGGTCAGGTGGCTTCGGAGAAGACTTGTTCGCACGGACCGAGCGATCGGCTGATTCTGAGTGGCACCAAAGTGCGTGAACTCCTCCGCAACGGCCAGGAGCTCCCCGTCGAGTTCACAAGGCCGGAGGTGGCGGAAATTCTACGCGAAGCGTATCGGGGGAAGTAGGTCCGGAACAATCTTCGCCCATCTCCCGATTTCGCGGTCCCAGACAGTATGAAGACATTTGGAAGAAACTGCGGTTTTACCATCTGGTTTACCGGGCTTCCATGTTCCGGCAAGTCCACCCTTGCTCGCCTGGTGGCGCCAGAACTGGAGCGGCGCGGTCGGGCCGTCGAGGTGCTCGATGGCGACGTGGTCCGCACGCATCTGAGCAAGGGACTCGGATTCAGCAAGGAAGACCGCGATGAGAACATTCGTCGCATCGGGTTCGTGTGCAAATTGCTGAGCAAGCATGGTGTCGTTTCAATCGCCGCGGCGGTCTCCCCTTACCGCGCCGCCCGCGACGAAGTTCGCGCTGCAATCGAGCATTTCGTCGAGGTGTACGTCAATGCTTCCCTTGAGACCTGCATCCAGCGTGACGTCAAGGGCTTGTATCAGCAGGCTCGGGCCGGAAAGATTCCCAATTTCACCGGCATTGGTGATCCTTACGAGCCACCTTTGCGTCCCGAACTGATCGTAGAGACGGATAAAGAGTCGCCTAACGCTTCCGCCGCGCGCGTCCTCGCCAAGCTAGAGGAGCTAGCGCTGGTCGAGCCAGCGGAGACATCCGCTTATACCGCCGAAGAGGTGGAGAAGATCCGTGCTCGGCTGGTCAAACTGGGTTACATCGAGGAGTGAGGTCCGAACGCCCTCCGGTCCCTGGTAACCATCGGTGCCTGCCCGGGACCGCTCATAGTGCCTCAGGCTGACTGATCCGATCTTTGGATATGATGAGCAGCGACGGATGGCGCTTCGTGCCCCTGAGCTGTGAGGATAGCTTCTGATGGAAGACGCAGTTCTCAGGACCGAGCAACTGGTGAAGATCTACGGCGGACGGCAAAGAGTCCGCGCTTTGGACGGCATCGACCTGGAGATTGCGAGCGGAGAAATTTTTGGGTTGCTGGGCCCAAACGGAGCGGGAAAAACAACCACTGTAGGCATCTGGACGACCCGCGTGCTTCCTACCTCGGGCCGAGCCTTTGTCGGGCGCATCGATGTGGTAACCGACCCTCCTTTGGCCCGGCGCTCCATCGGGTTAGTTCCCCAATTCAACACGCTTGACCGCGCCTGCTCTGCCTGGGAAAACCTCTATTTTCACTGCCGGTATTTCGGTTTCGATGGGCAGCGAGCACGCCGCCGTGCTGATGAGCTGCTGGCAGAGTTCCGGCTGGGCGAACGTGCCACGGCATTTCCGAACGAACTCTCCGGAGGCATGGCGCAACGATTGCAACTGGCGCGCGCCATCGCCCACTATCCCAGCGTGCTGTTCTTGGATGAGCCCACTGCCGGGCTTGATCCCCAGAGCCGCTTAGCGGTTTGGGAAATGGTGCGGGACATGCGCCGCCGGGGGACTACGATTTTGCTGACAACACACAACATGGAGGAGGCAGACCAGCTTTGCGACCGCGTAGCCATCATTGATCACGGGAAAATACTCGTCTGCGACACCCCGAACAATTTGAAGCAACGCACGGGCGCACAGCGCGTGCTGGAGTTGCACGTGGATGGCGCTCGCCAGTCCCTGGCCGAGGGGCTTGGCCGCATCCCGGCGGTAACCTCGGTGGAAATCACGCAATCGGGAGTACGCGTCTTGGCTGGCGGCGGCGATGGACTGCTCTCCAAGGTTTTCGAAATCGCTCAGGGCTACCAGCTACGCGACATTTCGATGACCGAGCCAAGTCTGGAAACGGTTTTCATCCTCTTGACGGGGAGGAACTTGCGTGACTGACGTGGCAGCAATGCGGTTGGAGGCACGGCAGGGCCGAGGCCAAATTTACTTCCGCGCCTTCGTCGGCCTGCTGCTGCGCGACACGCGCGTGCTGCGGCGCCAGGTTTTCGCTATTTCTGCGCGGACTTTAATAAACCCCTTGCTGTTTGTATTTGTGTTCACCTACTTGTTCCCAAAAATCGGACAGGAGGTTGCGGCGGGCCGGGGCATCAGCTTCGCTACCGTGCTGCTGCCCGGGCTGGTGGCGGTGAGCATCATGTTCCAGGGAATCGCCACCGTGGCCTTACCACTGGCCATTGAATTCGGCACCACTCGTGAGATCGAAGACCGGGTGATGACACCGTTGCCCGTCTCCGGAGTGGCCCTGGCGAAAATCGTGTTCAGTACCGCTCAGAGCGTGCTGGCGGCCGCGGTGGTTTTCCCGCTAGTCTATTTCATCCCCGCCACTCCTGTGCACGTGCACGTCAGCAGCTGGCCGTTACTGGTGCTGGTAGTCCTGATTGGTGGCTTCGTATCGGGAGCAATGGGCCTGACCATCGGAACCCTTTTCAAACCAAACCAGATCGGCCTGATCTTCGCCGTGATTGTGGTGCCGACCACTTTTCTGGGCTGTGTTTATTACCCTTGGGCGTATCTGGCGGCGGCACGGTGGCTGCAGATCCTTGTCTTGCTGAACCCTCTGGTCTACATGAGTGAAGGGCTGCGGGCGGCGCTCACACCCGAGCTCCCGCACATGCCCACAGGGGCCGTGGTTGGCGCGCTGGCGCTTCTGACCGTGGTGCTGACTTGGGCTGGAATTCGCGGTTTCCTGCGGCGGGTGCTCACCTAGCGCACCATACACGGGTGATGGAGACAGGGCTGGACGCTGTCTCCGAACCAACATTTCGCAACAGGTCTTAGCCCCGATTCCGAAGTTGAACCCCTGATTCTGACGTAACAACGCGCTGCATGGTACCTGTTGGCTGGCGTTTCCAGGCTCAAGTGGGGAGTTCCCAAGCCAACTTCGGCGAAGTTGGAAAATCGTACTCTACGATCTTGTCCAATAAAGGGATGCGCTGCGCCAACCCACCCCAGGCGGAGG
>QHYU01000132.1 GCA_003224235.1 Acidobacteriota bacterium | reverse complement strand
GGGATCCGGTTCTGGAAAGGGGTTGTACCGGCGAGGTGTGAGCGCGACTCTGTCATGAGCCTCTGGCTCGCGGAATGAATGCGACGCACCTCCGAATAATTTCATGCCCCCGAGAGGGCGGAGAGATGACTGGGTACAACCCGGACCAGCAACCGAAGTGTCGGTTGACACAAAGCGCTTTCAGAGATGACAGATTGAAACCTTTCTTCAGCAACCCGCTAGACGAGATCTTGCGGGGTCACTCACCTGAGCCTGAGGAATCACACCCCGCCGCTTCGGGTCACACTACCCTGGGAAGTACGGCGACCGCTCTCCCGTCTCAACGTAAGACTTCAGGCGCTCCAGGACTTGGGCCCAGGTATAACTGCACGTACCCATCCAGCCGTCTGCCGACCGCCAGCCTGCGTGCGCGAACCGCAGCATCGTCCCTTTACCTTGGGCGGCCGGCTTCAACTCAAACGTCAACTGTGTGCCGTTCCATTCCTCGTGGTCACCGAGGCAATGCCACTCGATCCTCCGCCCGCGGTCGAGCGCTTCGATGGCCATGCGGAAGATCGTGGAGCGGTTGCCGAAACGGAAAACGGCGACTGATCCAGCCCGAGGTTGCGCTTCGACGTCACGCGTCCACCAGGCTGAAAGTCCTTCCTGGGTGGTGATGGCGTCGAAAATGCGCGCGGGCGGGGCCTCAATGTTCAGCTCGTGGATGATATCCGGCATGGCGTTTCCCCCTTCTCGGGCGCGGTTCGACTCCGTCTTTTCATTGAATTTCCAGGGGCCTTCAAACTACCACAGAGGGCCGCGAAGGTGGCATCGAGAGCGGGAGAATGCTTAACCATGAGGTTTAGTATTCTGGCGAGTGGCTTCTTGTCAAGAAAAAATCCGCAAGCGATTGCGTGTGGTGGGGGAAGCCGGCGAGCTAAATTCGGACGCGTTAGACGCCGGCGAGCAGGTGGCCGAGCTTGGTCTTCTTGGCTTGCAGATAGGCTCGCGAGGCTCGCGAGGCGCGAGGCTGGCAGGGCACGCGCTCGACCACCCGAATGCCGGCTTGTTCGAGCTGCCTCACCTTATCGGGGTTGTTGGAGAGCAGCCGGACTCGGCGGACGCCCAACTGCCGCAGCGCTGCGGCGGAAAAACGGTAATCGCGCGAGTCGGCGGCGAAGCCCAGGCGATGGTTGGCCTCGACGGTATCCATGCCCTGGTCCTGTAACTGGTAGGCTCTCAGCTTGTTCACCAGGCCGATGCCACGGCCCTCCTGGGGCAGGTAGAGCAACAACCCGGCCCGCGCGCGGCTGATACGCCGCAGCGAAAGCTCGAGTTGGGCCCGGCAGTCACAGCGCTGCGAGGTGAGCACATCGCCGGTCAGGCACTGCGAATGGATGCGTACCAGTGGCGCGACGCGGCCATTCACCCGGCCGTGCCGAAGCGCTACCGCCGTCTCTCCCGGCAGGCGGCCCTGTATGCCCAGGACCGTGAATCGGCCGAAGCGAGTGGGTAGCTTGGCCTCCGCCACGATTCGAGCCCGCGCCGGCTGGCGCCTGGTCAGCTTAGTGGCCCGCGAGCCCTTCGATGGAGTTCGCCGCTTCATGGCTAAACCCTGCATTATAGCAAGGCCACGCCGCTCGCGCCGCTCGGCGGCGCTTTACATCCGCTTGGCATTTGGCTAACGTATGAAACCGTGCCTGACGCCGATGGACGTCCCCTCCTCCTCATTTAAGGATCTTCTCTACACCTTGCTGCTTAAGGTGGGCGTGGCGGCATCGTTTGCCGCCTTACTGGCGCGCTGGGCGGTCTTCCGCAAGGTGCTCTTCACCGAGGAGCGCGATTCGGACAAGAAAGTCAAATTGATGATCTTCCTGACGCCGCCCCTGGCGATCGGCGTAATGCTTAGGCTGGTGGGCCATCCCTATCGCTTCGCCGACCTTATGCTGGAAGGCTCCTTCCTGCTGGGTCTACTGGGTGGGCGCGTGGTGGGACCCATGGGCGGGTCGCTGGTCAGCCTTCCGGCATTCTTCAACCACGAGTGGCTTTCGACACCTATGGCGGCCTCGGCGGGGTTGCTTGGCGGGTTGGTGCGCCAGGCCATCCCTGACAAGGAGGAAATCTGGGAATTCGGCCCGTTCCTGTTCTTGAATATTCCACGATGGCTCGCGCGGCTGGTTAAACACGCGCGCGGTTCGTGGAAGATGCTGCCCCTGGCCGCCTGCCTCACCCTGGAGCTGGGCCGGCAAGCTCTAACCCACACGCTGCCGGCGCGGTGGCTGTTCTCCATCGACGCGCATGGCCCGTGGCTTTTCGCACTGCTGCTGCTGGCCACGGTGATGGCGGTGGCAGTGCCCATCAAAATCTGGAACAACACGCGCACCGAGATGAACCTCGAGCAGCATCAGCAGTTGCTGCTCAAGGCGCGCATGGCGGCGCTGACCAGCCAGATCAACCCGCACTTCCTGTTCAATACCCTCAACACCGTGGCCTCACTCATCCGTTTTGACCCCGACCTGGCTCGGATCGTGGTGATCAAGCTCAGCAACATCCTCCGCCGGCTGTTGAGCAAGGATGAGACCTTCGTGCCGCTCCGCGCGGAGCTCGATTTCATCGATGACTACCTGGATATCGAAGTCGTGCGCTTCGGCCGGGATAAGTTGCAGATCCACAAACGGATTGATGAGCACACCCTGGAGGCCTTCGTCCCCAGCATGCTGCTGCAGCCCATCGTCGAAAACTCCCTCAAGCACGGCCTCGCGCCGAAACTCGAAGGCGGGCAGATTCACATCCGCACCTCATCCCAGGACGGGCGGCTAATGATCGCGTCCATGAACGCCTGCGCATCCTCTACGGCGCCGATTTCAAGATGGAGATTACGAGCCACGAAGGGAAGGGAACTCTGATCCGCATCGAGGTGCCCGAGGTCGTCTCCGCCCTCCCCGCCGCAGACTAGCCGTTCAGCGTGACCCGCGGCAGCATTTGCCTTTGCAGCGGACTAGCTACTAGCACTTGCCGTTGGATGCCTTGCTCCACCTGTTTCTCTGCGGGCGCTCACAACAGTGAAGGCGCCGGGGAAGGGGATGGGGCGCGGCCCCAAAAGGCTTGACAAATCACAAGAATTCCTGTAATTTCTGTATTGACTGAACTTACAGAAGACCATGCTAGCTCTCTCTCCCGTCGCGCAAAAGTTCATCCTCCACTGGGGCGAAATGGGCACCCGCTGGGGCATCAACCGCACCGTGGCTCAGGTGCACGCCCTGCTCTACCTTTCGCCCAAGCCCCTGCACGCGGAAGAGATCGCGAAGACCCTGGCCGTGGCCCGCTCCAACGTCAGTACCAGCCTGCGCGAGCTACAAGGCTGGGGCATTGTCCGCGTCGTGCACGTCCTCGGCGACCGCCGAGACCATTTTGAAGCAGGCAAAGACGTCTGGGAGATGTTTGGCACCATCCTCGAGGAGCGCAAGCGTCGCGAAATCGATCCCACGCTCCGCGTGCTGCAGGAGTGTGTGGCTGAGCTCGAGAGTGGCCGCGAAAAAGATGCTGAAACGCGCGGACGCCTGCAAGCCATGCGCGATTTCCTAACCACGATGGCGACTCTCTACGAAGAGGTTCGTCGCATGCCGCCGGGCGCCATTCGGGGCCTGGCGAAGTTGCGGGGAAGGATGCGCAAGCTGCTGGGGAAGTAGTCTTCGGACC
>QHYU01000014.1 GCA_003224235.1 Acidobacteriota bacterium | reverse complement strand
CGAGAGAATTACTCTCGACACTCCGAGGAAGGAAACAAACCTTCATGCACAGATCACCAAGGTATTACCTGCTGACCATTGCGATTGTGATTTCGCTTGCCGCCTCGGCGAGAGAGGTCTCGGCGCAACAGCGCGGCGAGTCTGCGCCACACGGTACAGCGTTCAAAGCTTCCGGGAGAGACGGACGACAGGCGCGAACACTGAGCGTGCAAACGAGGCCAAACGCGGCGAGACGAAGCTATCCGAACTCAGCGAGCGGGAACTCTACCTGCTCGAGCGCCTCGAGCAGCGGCTCACGGACCTGGAAGCGCGCGTCGGCGACGCAGTAACAGACCATTCGGTCCATTCCGCGGAGCTTCCCGTGCCCGTGACCACAGCCCGCGCTGCAAGTCCAGACCATGCACAACCACCCCAGGGGACAAAAACCACAGCGGACTTCTTCCGCGAGACGACGTTCAGCTTTACCCTCGACGGCTACTACGGTTACAACTTCAACCGCCCCGCCGGGCGCATCAACCTGCTGCGCGCCTACGACGTGACCAGCAACAGCTTCAGCCTGAACCAGGCTGGGCTGATTATCGAGCGCGCGCCCAACCCAACGGCAGGCCGCCGCTTCGGCGCGCGCGTGGACCTGCAATATGGCCAAGCGACGGAGACCTTGCAGGGCAGCGGTGCAAACGAACCGCGCCCCCAAACCTATCGCCCGATCTTTCAGGCGTATGGCACCTACGTAGTTCCCATCGGCGGCGGCCTGACCGTGGACTTCGGCAAATGGGCGAGCGCGCTCGGGTTTGAGAACAACTACACCAAAGACCAGATGAACTACTCGCGGTCTTACTCTTACAATTTCCTGCCCTTCTACCATTTTGGGGTTTCGCGCGAGCTACACCGCGGGCCCGGTTGGGGTGAGCTATTGGGTGATGAATGGGGCAAACCAGAGCGAGGACTTCAACGGCTTTAAATCGCAAGCCGTGCTGCTGACCTGGAGGCCCGCAGCCAGCATCACCTGGAACATCAACTACTACACCGGCATCGAGGGCCGCGACGTTTCGCCGGCGCTCAATCCGGGTTTGCCAACACTGCCGACGCAACCGGGGCTTTCCGCGCAGAGGATCAGCCCCCGCCGCGAGGCCGCCTGCACATCCTGGACACCTATGCCGCCTGGAACGCGATGCCCCGGCTAACGCTGGCCGGCCAATTCGACTACGCGGTCAGCCGGACGCAGCCGTCTTTGGCGCCCGCGCGCGTCACCGGCGGCGCTGCCTACGCGCGCTATCGCTTCGCGTCGCGCTTTGCCCTCACCGGCCGCGCAGAATATCTCTCCGACCATGGCGGCCTATTCAGCGGAGCGACACAAGCGCTGAAGGAGACCACCCTGACCGCCGACTACAACGTCGCCGACGGATTTCTGGTGCGCACGGAATGGCGCCGCGACTTCTCAAACCAGCCATTCTTCTTGACCGAGACGCCAAGCCGTCTCAAGCGAGAGCAGAACACCGCCACGCTCGGGCTGATCTGGTGGTTTGGAACTAAGCAGGGCGCTTGGTGAGCTACTTCACAGCGAGCAGAGTTTACAGCCCCATTAGGATTGGGGTTCCGGCTCGTAACAAGCCGGAACCCCAGTCCCAAACAGCGACGCGCAGGTTGAGCCACTGCGGTTAGATCCTCTTGATGCGAATGTTGCGAAAGTCCACGCGCCCAGTGTGCGTCTGAAGCCCGATGAATGTCGGGACACTCGGCGTACTGGGCAGACCTCGATCCGGATACGGGTTGTTGAACAAACAGACCTGCTCGCCGTTGAGGAAGACCGTGTAGGTTTGGCCCTGCACGCGAATTTCGTACTCGTTCCACTCTCCCACGGGACGCGCAGGTTTCAAGGTCAACAGTTCGTTGTCGTTTCGGCCGTCCGCCCGGTAGATCGCGCCGGTCTTGTGGATGTCGGCGCCATCGGGCGCGCCGGTTTCGTCAATCTGCACCTCAAAACCAAAATTCACCGCGACATACGCGGTATTGTTGTAACCCTGTTTTTCGGGATCCGGAAAGCGCAGAAACACACCGGAGTTGTCCCCATCCTGCCAGCGGCGCCACTCCAACTGGAGGGTGAAGTCCTGCGGTGTGGGTGTGGTGCACCAATATAGCCCGATGTCCGAGCCGGGGGCGGATTCCAGCGAGCCGTCCACGACGATGAACCTCCCGGGGTCGTCCTTGCCGGGCTGATCCTGGATCGTGGACATGCGCCAGTTTTCGGTGGTAAAGCCATCGAACAGCGCCGTGAAGCCATCGCTGGGCTGGAAAGGCGTCGGGCGAGGCACCAGCCGGTCCGCCAGCCGGCGCCCCAAGGCGACGCCGGCGAGCATCGGATTCGGTGACCCAATCGTCGGGAACACCGCGGGGCCTGCGACGTAGGCGTTGGAAAGCTCGTAGAACGCCCCGTCGGGTTTGGTGACCGAATTCCCCGGCCCGCGGTCGCCCATCCACAGCGCACCGGCTTCATGGTGCGTAGTGCCCAGGCCCTCGCGGCTCTTTGCCAAGACCTCATACGGCCGGACGCCGGAGAATATATTGGCCACTTCCTCCGCGGCTTTGTCCATTGCCTCCCACAGCGCGAAGTCTTTCACGGTTGGAGCAAGTGACACAAAAGCCCGCGGCACGCCGAACTCATCGAGTTCGGCGTCGAGCCTGACAAAATTGTTAGGGTTTAGGGATTCCATCTCACCAATACCGCGGATCGTGATGACCACATGGTTCGCAGTCGCCGCTTGAAACGCGGCGAACCCATCGATGTCGGGCACCTTTTTGAAGAGGTCGGCTTCGGAGTCCGTGCCGAGCGCGCCCAAGCCGGATGCGGTGATTTGCAGGTGGAAGTGTCCCGTTGTGCCATCCGCGTGCCGGTGGCGTCCCTTCACGAACAACGCGGAAGCCTGCAAGGCCTTCACATTCGGATCAAGTGTTGCGAGCGCTTCGCGAGGGATGCGGATGGTGAGGTTGGAGCGAAGGTGCGCCATCAGGTTCCGGCCCACGAGGTGGGAATTAGGTTCCCCCTGAAGAGAGAGCAGCGCCAGCCGCGCGCTCTCAATTGTCCCCAGCGCGATAATGACCGGGGCGGCAGGCTGGACTGGCACGTGACCCTGATCTGTTTCAATCCCGATTACGTTCAAGCCCCCCGGCATGCGCGCCGTCACCAAACGCTTAACGTGACAGTTGGGAACAACCATCAGCCGCTTCTTGACGTCGTCGCCGCCTGATTCAGACTCCGCCGCGCGCACCGCCTTCATCAGCAACGGCATCGCGCTGAACTTGTTAAAGGGGAAGAGCCCAGGAGCTGTTCGGGTCTGGACGGCCAAGGGGGCTTCCAGCTTCCAAATGTCCTGCGACGTTGCCACCAATCCGACAGAACCCCTCGCCTGGCCTGCGGCGACCCCCGCGCCCGCCGCCATGGCGATCGGCTCAGCGAGATCCAGATGCAACGGCAACTGCCCCAGGGGAATCGCTTCGGTCACCCGGCCCGCAGCGATGCCTTCAAATAATTGTTGGCGAAGCGCTTCATGCAACGGGCCGAAAATGAAGTCATTGGTTACATTTGCCCCCAGTTGCTCGCTGGCTTCGCGGAAGTAGCGCCTGTTCAAGTCATAGACCACGTTAGCTGGCCAACGATCTAGCGGCATTTCAGAATCGAGTAGTTGCGGCGACCACCCGCCCCAGAAAAGCGAGCGTCCCCCGAGGTTGTAAGCGAGCCCCGGGAACTTGTGGTCGGAATGCCAAGGCAGCCCCCACACTTCGTTGCGCGGGATGCGGTCCTGACCACTCGCCCGGAGTTCGGCGATAGTGGTCGGGCCCGGCGGGTCGAGTCCAAGCAGAGCAAGATTTTGAACGTGCTCAGGCAGAGCAAAGGGCCCGGCTTCGAGCACCAAAATGCGATGGCTGTGCGTTTTGTCCTGGTAAAAAAGGTGTTGAGCGAGTACCGACCCGAACGAGCCTCCCCCGATGATGATGATGTCAAAGGGACGAGCATCATTCTGAGGGCTGCCATCCGGGCGGCTTGCGGTTTGGTTTGCGCTGCGAAGCGCTTCGTCCAAGGTGTTGCAGATGTAACGCCCGAGTATGTCACGACTGAAAGTTGTGGTTTGAGCTTTAAGGCCCGCGGCCATAGCCGTCTCCCCTCCTTTTCTTTTTTCTGTTATGCGTCTTGTGAAAGTCGGTGGAACTGAGCTTCGCCGTTCTCGAGCATCGGCCCTCGACCGGCGACGCGGACTGTGGGCTGGGATTAGATTCTCAGAAAGTTCACGCGGAGTATACCATCAAGAAGAACATCCAAATCGTGCTGAATCGACATCCGGCCTGTGGAAAACTCCCCCCGTCCGAAAGCGACCTTCAGGTCTTGCCGAAGCCATTGGAGGCCGTCGAGAACCGGTAATTGGGGCTCATTCTTCCTTGTGTTCATGATCTCACGCGCGAAACCGCATCCAGATGATGGCGCGCCGCTTCCGGCGACGGAGCAAACAGAGAGAGTGGATTCGTAATTTCAGGACAAGAAGGTCGCATGGTAAGATCCGCGTTCCCTAAGGCCGCTCATTCTCCAAGGAGGCGACGATGAAAAGGGTCCTCACCATTCCCGCGATGCTCGTCGTGCTGCTCGCCGCAAGCCTCTTCGTTCAAGCCCAGCAGCAAGAAAAGCCGAAGCGCGAGCCCGGCGCAGCCGCCGAAACCGGCAAGCATCACGTCCTCGCGGCGACGCGCGAAACGACCCAGTGGGGTTGGCTCGATCCGAACGAGAAACCCAAGCTCACCGTGGATTCCGGGGACACTGTTTCGATTGAGACGCTGATGCACTCCCTCGATCAGATCCAGCCGGGTATGCCGATGGAAGAAATCGTCCGGCTTCGCCTGGCCAATCCCGGCGGCGGGCCGCATTCGGTCACCGGGCCGATTTACGTCAATGGCGCCGAGCCGGGCGACACCATGGAGATTCGCATCAAGAAGATTGTGCCCAAAGGAGACGGCTTCAACTTCCACCTGCCCGGGACGAAGTTCCCCACCGTCGGCCTGCTCGCGTCCGAGTTCCCTGACGGGTTTGTTCGTTTCTACAAGCTTGATTTGGTCAAGCGCCAAACCGAATTCAAGCCGGGCATCGTACTCGACCTCAAGCCGTTCCCTGGGATTCTGGTCGTGGGCGTAGACCCCAACGAGCCCAAGGAGAAGGCTGGGCCGCCGATCCATGACGCCAAGGGACGTACCAGCACGCTGCGGCCTTGGAAGAACGGTTCGAACATGGACCTGAACGAGTTGCAAGAAGGCTCTACGTTCTACGTGCCCGTCTTCCTCAAGGGCGGCCTGATCTGGGTCGGCGACGCGCACTGCCGGCAGGGTAACGGGGAGGTGAACCTGACCGCGCTGGAATGCGCCTATCGGGAAATTGAGATCCAGCCAATCGTGCGTAAAGATCTGAAGATCGACTGGCCGCGCGCCGAGACGCATAGCGACTGGATCCTGATGGGGTTCGACGAGGACTTGAGCGAGGCCATGAAAATCGCCGTCCGTGAGACAGTGAACTTTCTCGCGAGCCAGACGCTCGTGCCCATGAGCCGCGATGAGGCCTACGCGCTCGCCTCGATGGTGGCAGACTGCCGCGTGACCCAGGTGGTGGACATCCGCAAAGGCGTGCACTGCCTGGTGCCCAAGTCAGTCTTCGTCACCAAGCAGGCTGCCGCGACCCAGTAGTCCGCCACGTTGTGGTGGCTGATGCTGTCAGGCCAACGCATGAGCGCGGCGCAGCCTGATATCGCGTTTCCTGCCGCCCTCCCCCGAACTAGCAATTAGATTGCAACTAGTTTCTCCAGTCGCGATGCGTCAATTTAGTCTTCGTTCTGCCTGTCCTGTTTTCTTGCCCCCCCGGTTAGAAAGATTTTTGCCCCGCCACCTGAGTTGTCGGTCTGAATGAACTCGATTTTCTCTCGAGATACAACGATCACGAATGCGTAGGTCTCCGCACCCTCGTCGGTAAGCGGACAATTCGCAGGTGTCGTTATAGCCGGAGGTGGCGGGGGGCCTGGAGCCGCCCCTATGGGGGTCACAAAGAGGGCAGCTGCAGTTGAGTCAAAGCAGCTTAGGGCTGTTGGAGCGTTGACCGTGAAGACGCCTGTGCCATCCATGTTCACCTTAAACTCTCCGGTCCAGTTGAAAACGATGACTTTGGTGGCTCCGGTGTTGGTATCGGTGGTCGCAATCGTTCTCCCTGTGAGTGTCCCATGGGTGGAGGGAGCGCGTCTGCCTTTGCCGTCAAGACACCGACGCGAAGGATGTCCTGCCGAGGCGCGTTGGCGAGGCCGGAGCCTCCAACAGTCGAAGTCTGGTTAGAATTATCAGAAGAGAAGCTTTTCACCGGCTCCATCCGGAACGCGAAAGTGGTGCCGCCGCCGACGCCGAAATCCTTAGCATGGAATCTGAGGGGTGCGGCAGAGACTTGGGCACGCACCTGACAAACCAGGGCGAGAGCGGATACGCCAACCACAATAGTGAGCCACTTTATGCTGCGCATTTTTCCTCCTTCTACGAAAATGTAACTGAATGGCCCTTCCTTCTGGGCCTAGCTCTTGAGAACGAACTGAATCTTTGGTCAGAAGAAAGAGTGTCCTGAAGCTGAACTCCCTTGGCGGCTCGGAGCCAACAGGCAGGCCGCATGCCGTACCTGCCTGGTACCTATTGCTCTCTGGAAGGTGAGCGCAGTTCCATAGGGCGCGCCCATTTTGGTTGACAATTGGTATTTGTCAATACGATAATTTACGTATTCTCAACCATTCGCAGGAGTTGGCGGTGGAGCGATCGTCGCAGCTCGCCTCCCAGACCCGCCTCGATCAGAGGACCCGCGATCGCCGGCCCTTTCAAATCTCGGATTTTCTGGCGCCGGGCCAGGCCCACGGCCTCGCGCAATACGGGGAGCTTTACCGGTCCCTCGTGGAGAAGAGCTTCCGACGTGCGGCAGGGCCCGAGGACATGCTCGACCGACTCTCGCTCCACCGGAGCCAGCAGTTTCCGCAGGGCGCCTGGCTCCCGGTGAAGCTGCTGCATCGCTTTCTGATTCAGGCCCGTCGGAACGCGGTGTCGATAGCCCGGATGGCGGACGAACTGGCGCTGCTACGGAAGGCGGTAGACAGGCTGGATCGGGGCGTTGTGATCCTGACACGGAATCAACGCATTCAGATTGCCACCGCGCGCGCCCGCCAGTGGTTGGTCGAGTATTTCGGCAGTCCATCGGTGACCGACCGCCTGCCGGACGTTCTCCAGAGCTGGCTGAGGCAGCGGACTTCGCTTCGTGATACCCACGGCGTGCGGCCGTGGGAGGTACTGGTGGTGCATCGCGAGGGGAAACGTCTGGGAGTGCGGCTACTGTCTGATGCGGATCAGACCTTCCTACTCTTTGAGGAGCGCAAGCGGGTCGAGCCAGCTTTCCTTGAACGTCTCGGGATCACCCGGCGGGAGGCCGAGGTGCTCGCTGATGTCGCCGAGGGAAAGACTGACACGGAGATTGGAACCCGGCTGAAGATAAGCCCCCGAACAGTGAACAAGCACCTCGAGAACATCTTCCGGAAGCTCGAGGTGAAGACCCGCACGGCTGCCGCCCTAAGGGCCTTAGGGGAATGCTGAGAAAACCCCATCAGCTATGGAGCGGACGAAACCGGCCTGCAGTGCAGTACAGGGCAGCCAAGTTAGCACTAGTTTGCGGGCATGGAATCGCCTAGCGTTTACGTCTCACTTTTTTCGTTTCTCTAATTTGTGAGTTGATCGGAACTTTCGCTCGCCTGTTCGCGTACAATTCGGCAGACGAAGACCTCTGCATGGTCACCAGCGCCACCGCCGAAGCTGTTGAAGCGGATCCATTCAGCAAACAGTCATGGTTTGCCAGCGGGCCTGCAATTGTGCTTTACACCGCGGCTGCCAAGCTCTTGCTGCACCTGCTCACCGCCTCACGGTACGGCTACTTCCGCGACGAGCTGTACTTCTTGGCATGCGGCGAGCATCTCGACTGGGGCTACGTGGACCAACCCCCGCTGGTCGCGGTCATCGCCTGGTTCAGCCGGACAGCATTCGGCGATTCACTCTTGGCCATCCGGTTTTTGCCCGCGCTCGCTGGAACAGTGCTGGTGTGGCTGACCGGTTCGATCGCCCGCGAACTCGGCGGCGGACGCTTCGCGCAGGCGCTTTCGGCCTTAACCGTCGCCCTGGCAGGCGTCTACTTGATCATGAGTCATTTGCTGACCATGAACGCGTTTGAGCCGTTGTTCTGGATGGGCTGCGCGTATGTGATCATCCGCATCATCAAGACCGGCAACCGGAAGCTCTGGGTCTGCTTCGGCGTGCTTGCAGGGCTGGGCCTGGAGAACAAGTACTCTATGGCGATATTCGGATTCGCTCTCGCTGTAGGCCTACTGCTGACGCCGGAGCGCAAGCTCCTCGCAAACAAGTGGCTCTGGATTGCCGCCGGTATTGCATTCTTGGTTTTCCTTCCGAATCTGATATGGAACATTCACCATCACTGGCCTTTCTTCGAGCTGATGGGGAATATCAAGGCCAGCGGCCGCGATATAGAGACGGGCCCCTTGCAGTACGTGGGGCGGCAAATCCTCATGATGCAGCCGCTGGTATTTCCTATCTGGCTGGCGGGGCTGCTATTCCTGTTTTTTTCGCGGAAAGGCAAGCCTTACCGGCTGTTAGCCTGGGCATACTTAACGACCTTGACGCTGTTTATCCTGCTCAAGGGCAAGGACTACTACGTCGCCCCGGCCTATCCCATGTTGCTGGCCGCCGGCGCGATTGCGATTGAGGACGCGATTCGTCGGAGCAAGCAAGAATGGCTGAAGCCAGCCGCTGTGATTGTTTTGATCGCAGGGACGGTTGTCCTGCTCCCGATTGCGGTTCCGGTGCTTCCGGTCGAGACCTATTTGCGCTACCAGGAAAAGCTCCCCTTCAAGCTGCCGCGAACCGAAAAAAGCCACTTGGCAGCGGCCCTGCCGCAGTATTACGCCGACAACTTCGGCTGGGAAGAGATGACGGCCGCGGTGGCCCGCGTCTACAACAGCTTGCCGCCCGACGAGCGTGCCAAGACCGCGATTATCGGCAACAATTTTGGCGAATCCGGCGCCATTGATTTCTTCGGGAAGAAGTACGGGCTGCCAAAATCCATTGGCGTCCATCAGAACTATTTCCTCTGGGGGCCGCGTAATTACACCGGCGAAATCATGATTGTGCTGGGAGACCGTCCGGATTCGCTGCGTCGGTGGTGCAAGCAGGTTGAGGTTGGCGCCGAGCTATACGACCCTTACAACCCCATGGAAAATGATCCCGTGCTAGTCTGCAGAGGCCTAAAGTGGAACCTGCAAGAGGTCTGGCCCAAGGTGAAGAAGTGGAATTAAATCAGTCTCGTCCACTCCGCCACGGATCTAGGGTGCGAGTAAGGTAGTTTGCCGCTCCTGGGCTCGTAGAAGGAACCGCAATTGAAGGACCGCCGGCGGGGCGGTCCACGCAGTGTTTTGCTGCATGGTGCAGAGCAGGAAACACCGCGGTTTTTCCCATTGCCTCGTCTGATTTGCAAAACATATAGTCATTAGCTGTGGAATTCCGCATAGGTTCCTCCTCAGAAGGTTGAGGCGGCCGGGGTGCGTGAGCTTTACGTGCCAAGCGAGAACCCAAATTCAGAATGGGGTGACAAAACGAGAGTCACGCCCACCTCCTCGTCAACGGGATTCCTACTGATCGATTCCTCGCAGAAGCCTCTCTACGCGAACGATGAGGCAATCCGCATTCTTACCTTCTCGTCGGGCCCTCAAGAGACAAAGCCGTTAGAAACTTTTCTCGTCGAGAAGGTTCGAGGCATGGTCTTCCGCGCCGGACAATTGCCTCCATCCGATTCCTTCACAGAGTTCATGTCGGGGAAGAGGCGTTACTTGTGCCGTGCAATTTATTTGACCGCCCACCCCGGGGAGTCTCTGCAACCGAATGCAGCTTTGTTGCTGGAAAGAAGGACTCCCAGACGCGTAGATGTTTCTCGGGTGGCGGAGCTATATGGCTTGACGCCCCGAGAACGGGAAACGGTGGAGTGGCTGATGCATGGGCTCACCAGCAAGGAGATTGCGAATCGAATGCAAATCAGCCGCCATACGGTGAGTACCTTCCTGCGGCTGGTGATGAGCAAGATGGGGGTATCTACTCGCGCAGCGATCGTGGGGACAATCCTCGAGCACACAACCAGGTTGCCGGGCTAAAGTTCCAGCACTCTCCGGGCAGACCCGGTACAGCACGCCGCCCCCCCCCCGCCTCCGATCCTTAGAATTGACTAGCTGATTTGCGTAAGCAATTCGCTGCATTGACTCAGCCTCCCCCTGATTATAGAGAGTGTGGGTGCTAGAGAGTGTGATTGCTCTCCCCCTCTGGGCACCGGATCCTGCCGTGGGGTTACGCGTTCTGGTTGTTTCCGGCCACCTCAGCGTGTCCGGAGAACGTATCTCAATCTCAGGGAGCAGCCCCAATGGAGGATAGGGGCGACGCTTCCACCAAGAACCAACACACTTGCCACCATCCTCCCCGGTGCCCTCCACCCGCAATGAGCGGGGAATCTATGTCGGGCCGCAGGCAAAATACATCACTTGTCGAGGAAATATCCTTGACAGGAACATAGAGCGCACCGTCACAGACCAGTCGAAGAACCTCCCAAGCTCCTCCAGCAAACTTCGCTTAGCGCAAAGTGAGCCTTACCTTGCGTTCGCGCAACAATTTCTCGATTTTGTCGAGGAGATCGCCTCGCTCAAGTCCAGCATCGCGCACCGCCTGGGTTAGCGCGCCATCAAGGCGCGGAGCATTCAACGCCACAAGTGAAACGCTAGGCCACCGCCGTCTCGTGTCCGGCTCAAATCGCGTGGCTGTGGTTGGGTGGCAATCGCGTTGAGAATCCCGATCACCCAGCAAGGAAGTTCGTGCTTGCAGCCGGGTTGCGTTTGCTGACGGTTTAGTGTAGATAAGCGCTTTCCAATCTCTTTTCGGGGGGCACGCTCTCCTGCTGAAGAAGCGGAGACGAGGGTCTATTCACCCCGAGTTCTGCCACTGAGGTGTGAGCAGTCCAGATGGCCCAAATCTTTCACCCCAGCACGAATACGATCTCGCGTGTCAGCTTGTTTTCGGTCCTGTTCTTGATCGCCTTGTTGTTGTGGCTCCTGGCCGAATTTCAGCGGTCGTCCTATATCACGGAAGCCAACGTCGAGCGGGAGCAGCCCGTCCAATTCAGCCACAAGCACCATGTAGCTGACGACGGCATTGATTGTCGCTACTGCCACACGTCGGTAGAAACGTCCGCGTTTGCGGGAATCCCGCCGACGAAGACCTGCATGAACTGCCATTCGCAGATTTTTCGGGACAGCCCCTATCTGGAGCCCGTCCGCGAAAGCTTCCGCACCGGCAAGCCCGTGGAATGGACTCGCGTGCATCAGCTTGCGGATTTTGTCTATTTCGACCACAGCATTCACGTGAACAAGGGCGTGGGCTGCGCCACCTGCCATGGACGTGTAGACGAGATGCCTCTGATCCGCCAGGTGGCTTCGCTGCAAATGGAGTGGTGCCTGGACTGCCATCGTGAACCCGAACTCTATCTGCGCCCGCACGACCAGGTCTTCGACATGGCTTGGCAACCGCCATCCGACCAACTGGAGCAAGGCAGCCGGCTGGCCAAACTCTACAAAATCCGCAGCGTGGAGGAACTCACAAGCTGCTCCACCTGCCACCGGTGATCTCCGTGGAATGCAAGCACACCAAGCCGACCCAGTACCACGGGGCCTTGGATCTCGCAGCAGCGCGCGAGAAGCTCCGAGCCTGCTCAGGCAAACAGTGGTGGCGCAGCCTTGAAGAGCTGGCTGGAAGCCCACACTTTGAAGAGTTGTTGCACCGCGAGTTCCCGCGGTACGCTTCGGAATGGGCGGACGCGGTCAGCCGCCGTGGGTTCTTGAAGCTCATGGCGGCTTCGCTGGCCCTGGCCGGGCTGAGCGGATGCGCTGGCAAACCGAAAGAGACTATCGTGCCGTACGCCCGCGCGCCCGAAGAGCTCGAGCCGGGCAAGCCGCTGTTTTTCGCCACCGCGATGACGCTGGCGGGCTCGGCCATCGGCCTGCTGGTCGAGAGCCACGAAGGTCGTCCCACAAAGATCGAAGGCAATCCTGATCATCCAGCCAGCTTGGGCGCCACCGACGTTTTCTCACAGGCTTCGTTGCTAACGCTCTACGACCCGGATCGATCGCAGGTGCTGACCTACCTCGGCGACATCCGACCCTGGGCCGCTCTGCTGGCTGAAATCCGAGTGCTGCTGGAACGGCAGCGCTTGCGTCGTGGAACCGGGCTGCGTTTGCTCAGCGAAACGGTAATTTCGCCGACGCTGGCGCACCAGATTCGCAGCCTGCTCAGCGAGTTCCCCGAGGCCAAGTGGCACCAGTACGAGCCCGTCAGCCGCGACCCAGCGCGCGAGGGCTCGCGCCAGGCGTTCGGCCGGTACGTCAACACCGTCTATCAAGTTGAAAAAGCCGACGTGATTATTGCGCTGGATGCCGATTTGCTCTCGAGCGGCCCCGGATGCCTGCGGTACGCGCGCCAGTTCGCTCGCCGGCGCCGCCCCCAACCTGGCCCCGCCACCATGAGTCGACTGTACGCGGTTGAGTGCACGCCTTCGAACACCGGCGCGATGGCCGACCACCGGCTGCCGCTACGCGCGAGCGAAATCGAAACCTTCACCCGAACTCTGGCCCTCGCCGTTCGCGGCGTAACTGAAGCAGGTGCCCTTCTACCCTACGCGGCCTGGCTGGGTGCCTTGGCCCGAGACCTACTGCGCCACGGGGGCAGGAGCGTTGCCATCCCCGGCGACTACCAATCGCCCGGGGTGCACCTGTGGGCCCACGTTGTCAACTATGCGCTCGGCAATCTGGGATCAACCGTGATCTATACGGACCCTGTCGAGGCCGAGCCGGTGGATCAGACGGCCTCGCTGCGCGAGCTGGTTGCGGATATGGATGCGGGACGGGTGGAGTGGCTGATCATCTTGGGCGGAAATCCCGTCTATAACACCCCTGCCGATTTGGCCTTTGGCGAACGATTGCTGAAGGTTCCCATGCGGATGCACCTGAGCCTCTACCAGGACGAGACCTCAGCGCTGTGCCAGTGGCATATCCCCGAGGCGCATTACCTGGAAGCCTGGAGCGACACGCGCGCTTTGGACGGCACCGCCAGCATTGTACAGCCGCTGATTGCTCCCCTGTACAACGGCAAATCCGCGCACGAGTTCCTGGCCGCTTTCACCAGCCAGCCCGAACGGCCTGGCTACGATATTGTGCGCGAGCACTGGAAGACGCAGCGGCCCGGTGCGGAGTTCGAGCGCTTCTGGCGGAAATCGCTGAACGACGGAGTCATCGCGGGCACCGCTTTGCCGCCCATCAGCGTAACTTTGAAGCCAGCGTGGTCGTCTGCTCTCCCAATTGTCTCCGCAGTGTCAGCAAAAGCGAGAGCGCAGGAGAAGGCAGCAGGCGACCCGGCTCCCGAAGGGGTCGAAATTGTCTTCCGGCCAGACCCGGCTGTCTTCGACGGCCGATTCACCAATAACGGGTGGTTGCAGGAACTGCCGAAGCCTATCACCAGACTCACCTGGGACAACGCCGCGATGGTCAGCCCGGCCACGGCCCAGCGGCTCGGCCTGACCTACCGCATCGACTCAACGGGCGGGGAGCATGGCCAGGTCCACGCCGATGTCGTCGAGCTCAGCTACCGCGGACGCTCGCTGCGCGTGCCGGTATGGATCGACCCAGGTCAGGCGGACGGTTGTGTCACGCTTCATCTCGGCTACGGCCGCACGCGTGCGGGCCATGTCGGAACGGGCACCGGCTTCAACGCCTACCAACTGCGCACCTCCGCCTCGCCGTGGTTTGGCTCGGGGCTGACGCTCCGCAAGACGGGCGACCGATTCCCACTGGCCTGTGTGCAGTTCCACCACAACATGGAGGGCCGCGCGCTGGTCCGCGCGGCCACCCTCGAGGAGTTTCACCGGAATCCAGCCTTTGCGCACGAACTGGGCGAGGAGCCGCCAAGCTCGCTTTCCCTTTACCCCCGGTACAAGTACCAGGGCTATGCCTGGGGCATGGCCATCGACCTGAATGCTTGCGTCGGCTGCAATGCCTGCGTAGTAGCCTGCCAGGCGGAAAACAACATTCCGATCGTGGGCAAAACCGAAGTGATGCGCGGCCGCGAAATGCATTGGCTGCGGATTGACACCTATTATCAAGGCTCGGCAGATAATCCTGAGATCTACTTCCAGCCGGTGCCCTGCATGCACTGCGAAAACGCGCCGTGCGAGATCGTTTGCCCGGTCGGCGCCACCGTGCACAGCGCCGAAGGCTTGAACGACATGGTGTACAACCGCTGCGTGGGCACACGCTATTGTTCAAACAACTGCCCGTACAAGGTACGGCGGTTCAATTTCCTCCAGTACTCGGATTGGGAGACGCCCAGCTTGAAGCTGATGCGCAACCCCAACGTGACCGTGCGCAGCCGCGGGGTCATGGAGAAGTGCACCTACTGCGTGCAGCGCATTAACGCCGCGCGCATCCAAGCCGAAAAAGAAATCCGATTGGTGCGCGACGGGGAGATTCAGACCGCTTGCCAGCAGGCCTGTCCGGCCGAGGCCATCATTTTCGGCAACCTCAACGACCCGCAAAGCCGCGTCGCCAGACTCAAGGCTGAGCCGCGCAACTACGCTTTGCTGGGCGAACTGAACACCCGGCCTCGCACTACCTATCTGGCTGCCGTGCGCAACCCGAACCCTGAAATCGAAAAGGCGGAAGGTCATGGGAGCTGAGGGCCCGCGCCTGCCGACGGCGGCTGAACGCCGGCGCCCGCCGGTGATCGGGCCGGGGCACACCTTCGCCACGGTCACCGACAAGATAAGCACCATCGTCTTAACGCGTCCCACGACTCCGGGCTGGCTGGCGGGGTTCCTGGTCTCGTTCTCCCTGATGATGCTGTTGTTCTACGCCATCGGCTACCTGCTGCTGGAGGGCGTGGGCGTCTGGGGCATCAATATCCCCGTTGGGTGGGGCTTTGCCATTGTCAACTTTGTTTGGTGGATCGGGATCGGGCACGCGGGCACGCTGATCTCGGCCATTCTCCTGCTCCTGAATCAGAAGTGGCGCACCTCAATCAACCGCTTCGCCGAAGCCATGACGCTATTTGCGGTGGCGTCTGCGGGGCTTTTCCCACTGCTGCATCTGGGCCGGCCGGGGCTCTTCTATTGGCTCCTTCCATATCCCAGCACGATGGGTGTCTGGCCGCAGTTCCGGAGCCCGCTGGTCTGGGACGTCTTCGCCGTGTCGACCTACTTTACCGTCTCTCTGCTGTTCTGGTTTGTGGGGCTGATTCCCGACCTGGCTACGCTGCGCGACCGGGCCGAAACGCGTGCCGCGCGCATCCTCTACGGCATCCTGGCCATGGGCTGGCGCGGATCGGCGATGCACTGGCATCGCTACCAGACGGCTTATCTCCTGCTCGCCGGTCTGGCCGCGCCGCTAGTGGTTTCGGTGCACACGGTGGTGAGCCTCGATTTCGCCGTCGGGATCATACCTGGCTGGCATTCGACGATCTTCCCGCCCTATTTCGTGGCGGGCGCGATTTATTCAGGCTTTGCGATGGTCCTCACTCTGGCCATTCCGCTACGCGCCGCCTATGGCCTGGAAGACTTCATCACCATGCGCCATCTGGAGAATATGGCCAAAGTCATGCTGGCCACGGGGCTTATTGTGGCCTACGGCTACGCAATGGAACTCTTCATGGCCTGGTATAGCGGCAATACCTACGAAGGGTTCACTGCGTGGAACCGCATCGTCGGCCCCTACTGGCCGGCCTACTGGGCGCTGATTCTGTGCAACGTTGTGATCCCGCAGTTGTTGTGGTTCAAGCGTGTGCGAACGAAGGTTCCGGTCCTGTTTGTTCTCTCCCTGACCGTCAACCTGGGGATGTGGCTTGAGCGCTTTGTGATCGTCGTCACCAGCCTGCACCGCGACTTTCTGCCCTCCTCCTGGGGCATGTACACCGCCACGCGGTGGGACTGGGCCGTTTTTGTTGGCTCGATGGGCTTGTTCCTGACGCTGCTGTTTCTGTTTATCCGCTTCTTGCCCATGATCTCGATTTTTGAAATGCGCGAGCTGGTCTCGGAAACTGAAGCTGGGAGCAGCGACTGATGTTGATGGGCAGGACGAAACCGCCGATTTATGGGTTGCTGGCCGAGTTTGATACTCCGGCTCGATTAGTCGCTGCGGCGGAGCGTGCGCGCAAGGAAGGCTATCGGTGCATGGACGCTTACGCGCCATACCCTGTGGAGGGGCTGGCCGAAGCGCTGAAGTTTCACCACACCCGAGTGCCGCTGATCACGCTGATTGGCGGCATCGTCGGCGGCTTGGCCGGATATTTCATGCAGTATTGGATTGCCGCGATCAACTATCCCCTGAACATCGGCGGCCGGCCGCTGCATAGCTGGCCGGCTTTTATTCCCGTCACGTTCGAGCTGACGATTCTGGGCGCAGCCCTATCCGCAGTGCTGGGGATGCTCGGTTTGAATGGTCTGCCCATGCCCTATCACCCGGTTTTCCATGTGCCGCGATTTGCTCTGGCTTCGCGCGACCGTTTCTTCTTGTGCGTTGAAGCCACCGATCCGAAATTCGATCGCCAGACCACACAGCGTTTTTTGGAATCGCTGGACTCGCGCGGTGTTTTCGAGGTGCCCCATTAGGCTGCTCGAGCGAATTCGGGCTCTTGAAAGGTCCAGCACGCCGCCGGGCCGCGTGTTTCTGATTCTTAGCGTCGCTCTGTGCTTACTAGGTGGTTGCCGGCAGCAGATGGCCGATCAACCGAAATACAATCCACTCACTGCCAGCACGTTTTTCGACGACGGCCGGTCGGCTCGCCCCTTGGTTGTTGGAACTGTGCCGCGGGGCAGTCTGGCTGAAGATAATTTGAATGTGCCGAAGGATGCCGACACCTTTCCCGTTCCGGTGACGCGGGAGCTACTCGCCCGCGGGCGCGAGCGCTTTAACATCTACTGCTCAGTTTGTCACGGGTTATTGGGCGACGGCAACGGCATGGTCCCGCGGCGCGGTTTTCGTCAACCACCCTCGTATCACATTGACCGCTTACGCGAGGCTCCGGTGGGCCATTTCTACGACGTGATAACCAATAGCTTCGGAGCGATGCCCGATTATGCCGCGCAGGTTCCCCCACGCGACCGCTGGGCCATTATCGCTTACATCCGCGCCTTGCAATTCAGCCAGCATGCTCCCCTGGCGGAGTTGCCGGCTGAGGATCGTGCGCGGTTGGGCGCAGGAGGTCCGCGATGATCGAGCCCGCCGCCTACATGCCCGGGCCGGAGATGAACCGGCTGCAATGGCGTGCGCTCTGGATCGGGGTTGCAGTGCTGGGTGTGTGCATTCTGGGAGCGTTCCGCAGCCCCGCGCAATTCTTCCACTCCTACCTGCTGGCCTTTTTGTTCTGGACGGGAATGGCCCTGGGCTGTCTGGCCATCGCCATGCTGCACCATCTTACCGGTGGAAGCTGGGGAATGGTCATCCGGCGGCTGCTGGAATCTGGAAGCAGAACTCTGCCGCTGATGGCACTGCTGTTCGTTCCCCTGTTCTTCGGCCGGCACTGGATTTACAGCTGGACGCGACCCATGAACCTGCCGCGCCAGCAGCTTGAGTATTTGGATGTGCGGTTTTTCCTGACTCGCGCAGTGCTGTACTTCGTCGTCTGGCTTGCGCTGGCGCATTGGCTGGGCAAATGGTCGCACGAGCAGGATCGCACCGGCGATCGCCGGCTGCTGCGGAAAATGCAGTGGTTGAGCGGCCCGGGCCTGGTCCTCTATGGCCTGACCGGAACGTTTGCCGCCGTGGACTGGATGATGTCGCTCGAACCGCGATGGTACTCCAGTATCTTCGGCCTGCTCATCATCGGCGGCCAGGTCCTTTCAGCCATGGCTTTTGTGATCGTCGTGCTAGTGCTGCTCACCGCATACCAGCCTCTGGGGCGAGTGCTGCAACCTCGGCATATGCATAACCTCGGCAAGTTGCTCCTGGCCTTTGTCATGGTCTGGGCCTACCTGTCGTTCTCACAGCTTCTGATCATGTGGTCCGGGAACTTGCCCGAAGAGATTCCCTGGTACCTGCATCGGCTGGAAGGCGGCTGGCGCTGGGTCGGTGTGTTGCTGATCCTGTTTCACTTTGCTCTTCCATTTTTCCTTCTCCTGTCTCGCGATCTGAAACGCACCGGTCCTAAGCTGGCACTGCTGGCTATGCTGGTGGTCGTTATGCGGATGGTGGATCTGTTTTGGCTTACGGCGCCGGAGTTCTCTCCGGGTCGTTTTCATATCCACTGGATGGACATCGCCGCGCCGGTGGGAATGGGCGGCGTCTGGTTGGCGGTGTTTGCGTGGCATCTGAAGACCAGGCCCCTGCTGCCGGTGGGCGATCCCTATCTGGCTGTGGTACTCGAAGGGGAGCATGAGTAGCGAACCTGATTCCAGACACGTGTCGGGCGAGAGCTCTGCGGCAACGAATCCTTCAGTGAGTTTTGAGCCGCAGGATGTCAAAGCGGAGACCATCTTCAAATATTTGGTGATGCTCCTGCTCACGGTTTTCGCTTCGATGCTGATTGTTTGGGGTCTCTACCGGGCCCTCACCGCCCGCGACGCGCGGCGCGCGTCCTATGCTTTTCCGTTGCGTCAGAGCGCGGGAAGAATCCTTCCACCAGAGCCACGCCTGCAAGGGGCTCCTGGCCATCAGATATCCCCTCAGGACGAACTCCGGCAAACGCGCGCCGAGGCTGAAGCCGCGCTGAGTAGCTACGGCTGGGTGGACGAAAAGACGGGTATCGCCAGGATCCCCATAGACGAGGCCATCAAGCTGCTGGGCGAACGAGGCCTCCCCAGCACGGGAATCGGCTCGCAAAAGAAGGTATCGCCAGATCAAACCCCTATGCCCCAAGCGAAAACAAGCGAGGAGAATCGGCCATGAATTCTCCCAAGCGAAACGTCTTTAGCTGGTGGCAAGCGCACGCTCCAGTGGCTTGCTTGGCTGCTTCGCTTCTTCTGCTGTGGTTGGTGCCTACCGCGCCGATCGCTGCCCAAACACCTTCGGCAAGCAGCCTGCCGCCCCTGCTGCGCCAGGTAAGCTTTGATCCGCAACTTAACGCTGCGGTGCCGCTTGAGTTGACCTTCCACGACGAGGCTGGGCGCGTCGTTCGCCTGGGAGACTATTTCGCAGGTAAGCCGGTGATTCTGGCGCTCGTGTACTACAGCTGCCCGATGCTTTGTAATCAGGTGCTCCAAGGCCTCGCCAGCAGCCTCCGCGCCTTGTCCTTCGATGCCGGCAGACAATTCAAGGTCGTGGTCGTCAGCTTCAACCCGCATGAGACCCCATCGATGGCTGCGGCGAAAAAGCAAGACGCCCTTGAACGCTACCATCGTGCGGGCACCGAAGCCGGCTGGCATTTCTTAACCGGGGAGAATCCTTCGATTGAGGCCCTGACGCGGGCCTTGGGCTTTCGCTACGCTTACGACTCACAGACGAAGCTCTACGCCCATGCCAGTGGCATTGTGATTCTCACCCCGCAGGGTAGGATCTCCCGCTACCTCTACGGGATTGAGCCTGCGCCGCGGGATCTGCGATTGGGACTGGTCGAGGCTTCTGCGAACAAGATTGGCACGCCGGTGGACCGCATCCTGCTCTTCTGCTACCAGTACGATCCCACGACCGGCAAGTACGGCGCGCTGGTCATGCGCCTAGTGCGTTTCGGCGGCATTCTTGCCGTCCTCGGTCTAGTGGTTTCCATTCTTCTTTTCCGCCGGCGGGAGCAGCACGCCCCGCCCTCGACTTCCGCCGGGGTGAATTGACCGTGCAAGCCGGATTGCCCTTATTCCCGGAGCGCGCCTCCACGATGGCTGACCGCGTGGACGCGCTATTCTTCTTTCTACTGGGTGTGTCGCTGTTCATCAGCCTGTTGATCCTGGTCCTCATTATCGCCTTCTGCATCAAGTACCGCCGGCGCGCCCCCAACGAGATCGGTGCGCCCATCGGCGGCTCGATCAAGCTCGAAACGTTCTGGATGGTGGTTCCGCTGCTTCTATCCATGGTCATGTTTGGATGGGGCGCCAGCCTGTATATGTCCATGCAGCATCCGCCACCCCAAGCCATGGAGATCTACGTCGTCGGCAAGCAGTGGATGTGGAAGCTGCAGCACCCCGAGGGGCAGATGGAGATCAACGAGCTTCACGTGCCGGTGGGCCGCGACGTCAAGCTCACCATGACCAGCGAAGACGTCATCCACGACTTTTTCGTTCCAGCGTTTCGCATCAAGGCCGACGTGCTTCCCGCGCGCTACACCACGATTTGGTTCCGGCCCACGAAAGCGGGCCGCTACCACCTGTTCTGCTCACAGTATTGCGGCACCAATCATGCCGTGATGGGCGGCTGGGTGACGGTGATGGAACCTGCCGAATTCGAGGCCTGGCTAGCCGGCGGGCCCGTCGAAGGTTCGCTTGCCGAGGCTGGCGAAAGGCTCTTCCAGCAACTCGCGTGCAACAACTGCCATGCCAGCAGCGGGAAGGGCCGCGGGCCTTCGCTGGTAGGGCTCCACGGCTCGACGGTGCGCCTGCAAGGCGGGCAAACGGTCATCGCGGACGACGACTACCTGCGCGAGTCCATTCTCAATCCTCGCGCAAAAATTGTAGCCGGCTATGGGCCGGACATGCCCGTTTTCCAAGGTCTGGTGAGCGAAGAGCAGGTCTTGCAATTAATTGCCTACATAAAATCCCTGGCGCCGCCTCAGGCCGCTCCGGGACAACCCGGCACCGCTGCGGAGAGCAAGCGGCCGGCTGGCGAGGCGAAAAAACTCCCATGAGCACTGGCACTGGAGCAAGCGTACCGACCCTGGGGCACGAGAACTACCTCAACGTGAGCTATGGCGTCAAGTCGTGGCTGCTGACCACCGATCACAAGCGCATCGCCCTGCTCTACTTGGTCTCGATCACGCTGTTTTTCTTCCTGGGCGGCGCCTTCGCGGTGCTGATCCGCTTGAATCTGCTCACGCCGCAGGGCGACTTGGTCTCAGCAGAAACCTACAACAAGTTCTTTACCATGCACGGCGTAGTGATGATCTTTTTCTTCTTGATCCCTTCGATTCCGGCCGTGCTGGGAAATTTCCTGATCCCGCTGATGATCGGCGCCAAGGATCTGGCTTTTCCACGGCTCAATCTGTCCAGCTGGTACATTTTCAATCTCGGTGGTCTGTTCACCCTATATTCCATCATCAGAGGAGGAGTAGACACCGGTTGGACGTTTTACACACCCTACAGCAGCCTCTATTCCAACACGCACGTGGTGGCCACTGTCGTCGGGATCTTCATCACCGGTTTTTCTACGATCCTGACCGGGCTGAATTTCATTGTCACCATTCACACCATGCGCGCCCCAGGCATGACCTGGTTCCGGCTGCCGTTGTTTGTCTGGACGCATTACGCGACCAGCCTGATCATGATCCTCGGCACGCCGGTGGTGGCCATCACGCTGGCCCTGGTTGCTGTGGAGCGCGTCTTTCACCTGGGGATCTTCAACCCGGCGCTGGGCGGAGACCCGGTGTTGTTCCAACACCTGTTTTGGTTCTACTCGCATCCCGCGGTGTACATCATGGTCTTGCCAGCTATGGGCGTGACGACCGAGCTCATCACCACCTTTGCGCGGAAGAAGCTCTTCGGCTACCACCTCGTGGCCGCCGCGAGCTTCGGCATTGCGGTCATCGGCTTCTTCGTATGGGCACACCACATGTTCGTGGCCGGGGTATCTCCTTATGCCGCGATGATTTTCTCCATTCTGAGCTACCTCGTAGCCATTCCCTCGGCCGTCAAGGTGTTCAACTGGATGGCCACGCTCTACAAGGGTTCGGTTTCCTGGGCGACGCCGATGCTCTATGGACTGGGATTCATCGGTCTATTCGTCATGGGGGGACTGACGGGGCTGTTCCTCGCCGCGCTGGGCCTGGATGTGCATGTCCACGACACGTATTTCGTCGTCGCGCATTTCCACTACATCATGGTGGGCGGCGCGGTGATGGGCTACCTGGGCGGGCTGCATTACTGGTGGCCGAAAATAAGCGGCCGCCTTTATCCTGAAGCTTTGGCGCGGTTCTCGGCCATTGTGCTCTTCGTGGGCTTCAACTTGACCTTTTTCCCACAATTCATTCTGGGCTACCTGGGCATGCCGCGTCGCTATCATGCCTATCCGCCCGAATTTCAAGTGTTGAACGTGCTGTCCACCGCCGGCGCTTCCATCTTGGGCATCGGCTATCTGCTCCCGATGTTCTACCTGATCTGGTCGATGCGCTATGGCCCCGTCGCCGGCCCCAACCCGTGGCCAGCCACGGGGCTGGAATGGCAAACGCCATCGCCACCGCCGCCGCACAACTTCGACGTGACACCAGTCGTTAGCTGGGAGCCCTATGACTTTGCCAATCGGCCGGACCTGAAATACCCTGCGCCTGCGCCGGAGTTGGGGCATTTTCAGCCTGCGGCTCAGGACTGACCCTAGAGGAACGTGGCTGTGTCTCAAGCGCACTCAGCACTCGCCGAGCAGTTCCGAGACCTCGAGCAGCAGCGGGAAGCCTCCTCGCTGGGCATGTGGGTGTTCCTGGTGACCGAAATCATGTTCTTCGGTGGTCTGTTCATGGTGTACACGGTAGCTCGCGCCATGCATCCGGCAGGCTTCGCCCAGGCCAGCCGCCATCTCGATGTGACGCTGGGCGGCACGAACACGGCCGTTCTGATCTGCAGCAGTCTGACGATGGCCCTGGCGGTGTACGCGTCTCAGGTGGGTCGGCGCAGGATGCTCGCCGGGTTTCTTGCGCTGACCATTGCGCTCGGCTGCGTGTTCCTGGTCATCAAGGCAATCGAGTACGCCGACAAGTTTCACCATCATCTGGTGCCCGGCAGCGCATTTTCTTTCGCCGCACCCGAAGCCCGGCCAGCCGAACTGTTCTTCTCCCTCTACTTCGCGATGACCGGACTGCACGCCCTGCACATGATTATTGGTGTGGGCGTGGTCGCGGTCTTGCTCGTCAAGGCCTGGCGCGGGCGCTACACGATCGAGTACCACACGCCGGTGGAGATTTCCGGCTTGTACTGGCATTTCGTGGATATCATTTGGATTTTCTTGTTTCCTTTGTTGTATTTGATCGGCCTCAAGCGCTAAGAGGTGGAGGGAGGCAGTGCCCGAACACATCGTTCCGCCGAAAATCTATCTGGTAATCTGTGGCATCCTGCTGGTGTTGACCTTTGTGACTTGGGGCGTGGCGCTGATTGACCTGGGGCCTTGGAACATCGTGGTGGCGCTCAGCATCGCCTTTTGCAAGGCCACGCTGGTGGCACTGTTCTTTATGCATGTCCGCTACAGCCCGCGCCGCACGCAGCTGGTCGTCGTGGCTGGAATCTTCTGGCTGGGAATCATGATCCTGCTGACCATGAGTGATTACCTGACGCGCCCCTGGCTCACCTCCTGACGGGGAGTCCCAATAAGCCACGAGCTCCTCTTCCCTGCCCACGGTGGTCATTCACGCAACGCTTTGAATTCAGGATGTTTAGGCAGATGACCCACCCGGCATCTTCACAATTTTTTACATCTTTTTGCCTCGGCGTTACACATCGCTGAGCAAACTGACGTATGATCTGCGTGATTTAGCGTGGGCCATTAGGGTGAGCGCGACTCACTCCCCAAAGAGAGGTTCCCGATGAGCAAGCGGCGTTGGAACGCGCGGACACAAATGTTGCTGACCCTGGAGCTCGCCATCGTGCTTCCCGCGACTGCTCTGATTGGTTACAACGTCTGGCACCTGCGGTCCATCCAGCGGGATCGAGCCGTGGAGGCAGCTATCCAACGGGACTTTATCCATGTGCTCAAGATCGCGGAAAAGCGCATGAATAGTCAGGCTTACAAAGCAGTCGAGGAGCTGCGGTCAGAGTTCCCCCGCCTGAATGAGCCGACCGTTCAGAAGCTGGACAGGATCCTGGACAGGCATCCTGAAGTCGCGCACCTCCTTCTCTACGATCACGACGGCGGATTTACTGGTCGTTCCCAGCCGCGGAGAATGAGCGACCCCTACTTCCGCGCGGAATGTGAACATCTGTCGGGCTTCAATGCATGGATGAAGATCGAAGGCGAACAAATATTGCAAAAACTCCGAAAGCTCGAGCAGAAAGACGGCACACCTTTTTCCTTCCAGGGGTACCCGCAACCTCGAGGCGATAAACTTGGCTACGAAAACTACGCGATTATGACCTTGCCGGAATGGCCGCAAGACCGCGTCGCCCTGGGCTTTGTGATGTTCGACAGCGAATATCTCCGCGATCATTTCTTCCCGGAGATTCTAGACAACCTGCTGGCGGAGGAGGTAGCTGACCCGCGCGGCGGCAGGAATGTCAGCAATCCCGCGGCCATGATGATCCACCTCAAAAAGGAGACCGAGCCCCTGGCCGCCTCGGCCGGGTGGGACGGGGGCAGGCCTGAAATGGACCGAAATCTTGAGGGGGCATTTCCGGGCCTGACGCTGGCGATCAAGTTTCGCGGCACGACCGTGGAAGCCCTGGGGCAGAAATTCCTGAAGACCAGCTTCCTGATTATCGGAGGCCTTTCTGTGCTGTTGGCGGGCGGCATCTGGCTGACCTATCGCAACGTGTCGAAGGAAATGGCGCTCGCGAAGCTGAAATCGGATTTCGTGGCGAATGTCTCGCACGAGCTGCGCACCCCCCTCTCGCTGATTCGCCTCTACGCCGAGACTTTGGAGATGGGCCGCCTGAGTGGACCGGAGAAGCACCAGGAGTATTTCCGCATCATCCGGAAGGAAAGCGAGCGGCTATCGGCCCTCATCAACAATATTCTGGACTTTTCCCGCATCGAGGCGGGGAAGAAGGAATACAGCCTCCGAGAGACGGACCTTGCCGAGCTGGTGCGGAATACCCTGGAATCTTACCGCTTCCAGATCGAGCAGAACGGCTTCACTCTCGAGGAGAAAATCGGGGACGATCTTCCGCCAGTGCACGTCGACCGCGAGGCCATCGCTCGGTCGCTCCTGAACTTGATCAACAACGCTCTGAAGTACTCACAGGATGAGAAATACCTGGGGGTGAATCTCTACCGCGCGAACGGCTCGGTGAAGCTCGAAGTGATCGATCGCGGCATCGGCATCCCGCGGAGCGAGCAACCGAAGATCTTTGAGAAGTTCTATCGTGTGGGCGACCCGCTGGTGCACAACACGAAGGGCAGCGGGCTAGGCCTTGCGCTGGTGCGTCACATCGTCCTGGCACACGGCGGGGAAATCGGGGTGGAGAGCGGGGCGGGCAAGGGCAGCAAGTTTACCATTACCCTGCCGCTGAATTCGGGTTCGAGTTCAGCCGAGGCCGCCTGATTGGAGGGATGCATGCAACGTAGCTGGCAAGGCAATGGCGCATCTGGGTCCAGAGGCGTTGAGGTGAACAGCGTGACGAAGATTCTGATCGTGGAAGACGAGCCCAATATGGTCGCTGGCCTGCGGGACAATTTCGAATACGAAGGCTACCAGGTCATCACCGCCGGGGACGGCGTGGAGGGCCTCGAGCGGGCGCTGGCCGATTCGCCCGATCTCGTCGTGCTCGACGTGATGATGCCTCGCATGAGCGGTCTCGACGTCTGCAAGCAACTGAAGGCCCGGCGGCCCTCCATCCCCGTCATCATGCTCACTGCCCGCGGCCAGGAAGTAGATAAGGTGGTCGGCCTCGAACTGGGCGCCGATGACTACGTCACCAAACCGTTTTCCATCCGCGAGCTGCTGGCCCGGGTCAAGGCTGTCCTGCGTCGGGCGCGCACCCTTCCCCGTGAGCAGGAGCGCGTTTCGTTCGGCGATGTTGAGGTCGACCTGCGCACGTACCAGGTCCAACGCCGCGGCAAGCCCGTCGAATTCTCGGCGAAGGAGTTCGAGCTGCTGAAGTATTTCCTCTGCCATCCAGGTGAGGCGTTGAGCCGGGATCGCCTGCTGGATGAGGTGTGGGGTTACGAGCACTACCCCACGACGCGCACCGTGGACGCGCACATTGTCCACCTGCGGCAGAAGCTCGAAGCCAATCCCGAGGAGCCTCGATTCATTCTGACCATCCACGGCGTCGGCTACAAATTCGTCGGTTGATGCCGCGGCTTCCCAAGCGGAGGAGCAATGGGGACCAAGCCTCAGCAGCAGTTGCAGCGCGCAGCGGAAGGGGGCGAGCCCGGCCTGTTTGCGGACTGGCAGCCCTCCTGGCGCAACCCCGCCGCAAGTGGGAATTCCCGCGCGGCGCGTGCCGGCCAGGATGAGCCCATACCGCTGCTGGAAGAACAGCTTGCCGTGCTCCAACGCGAGCACAACGAACTGCGCCAGGCGATCTTCGCCGCGGCGCAAGCGCAGCGACGGCTCTGCGCTCCACGCCAAGCGCGGCGTGGGCGGTTCGAGATTGCCAGCGAAATCTTCCCCGTGCGCCACCTCTCCGGCGACTTCAATCAGGTGCTGGACCTCGGCGCGACAACCGGGCTCGCCGTGGGCGACATTGCCGGGAAGGGACTTACCGCCGGCCTGTGGCTGGCTCACCTGGCTGGCCTTGTTCGCACCCACCTGGGCTCCAGTCTCGATCTATCCGAGGCCGTGACGGCCATCAATGAAGAACTCTGGAAGATGCAGCCGGAGGCTCCCATGGTGGCGCTATTTCTCGCCCGGCTCGACCAGGAGTGTGGCGAGCTCATCTACTGCAACGCCGGTCAGTCACCCGCTGTTGTTCTGCGCGCCGAGGGCTGTGTGGAATTCCTCGAAGTGGGCGGTCCCATGCTCGGTGGGATTTCCGGAGCATCGTTTCCCTCCGGTCGCGTCGTCCTGGGCCGGGGCGACGCCTTGATCAGCTATTCCGACGGAATCGTAGAATGCCGCAATGACCAGGGAGAGGAATTCGGCGCGGAGCGTCTGGTAGCGGCATCTCAAAATGCTGGCCATTCTTCCGCAGCCCACATGCTCTACTCCTTGCTCGGTGCTGCCCAAGATTTTGCGGGCACCCACGCACGCGAGGACGATCTCACCCTAATGGTGGCGCGTCGTCTGGAATAATGTGATCTGTTTCCCTCTGCGAGTGCTACGCAAGCTCGCACTCAAGGAAGGGTTCAAATCTGTTGCCCAACGGTTTAGGCTTGCAGTGCTGGTGGTATTAGGTCTGAGTCGGTCTCCAGGGGCTGCAGTGGAAGGGACCTTCCCCAGCGCGTCACAGCTCGATGTGGCGCATCTCTATTGATCCCGCAGTCTGCTGCGCCTGCTGTGGAATATCGACGGTTGTGGAAAAACTCGGTGGGATTCTAGGAAACGAGAACGCGCACTACGAAACCTTGAAGCACGCGGTCTTTCGACACGGACATGTGCTGCTAGTCCGCCTCGATCGTAATCCTGATGGACTGACCGGGCTGAAAGGCCGCGATGTCATCTTCGTCAG
>QHYU01000049.1 GCA_003224235.1 Acidobacteriota bacterium | reverse complement strand
AAAAATCTTCAACTCGCTCCAAACTGCGGAACTTGGGCTAGGTCGAACACCCTACGACATCGAAGCGGCGCGCCAATAGTAGCTTGAAGCAGGATACCGTCTTCCGGGTGACGCGGCTCATCGTCACTCGATGTTTCCTTCGCAAGACACACGATAACCGCTAATTGATATGCAATCAGCTAGACATAAAGATGGAGATCGAAGATGGCGTTGCTAGGACGGCGGGGAGCACGGCCACTCGCGGGGAGCTTAGGGGATCCAGGTGATTGGATTTGTCCCCATTTTTGAGACAAGCAGTTAAGACTCAAGATTCGGCGAATGGGGTGAAGAACCGATCGGATGGAGGTGGCGCGGGCGTTTGAAGTCAACGCGAATGTTCTTCCCCGCTAGGAATAAGCCATGGGTTGTCTCGACGGAGGTTCACACGGGAGTTCAAGCTGGCCGCCCTTCAGCGTCTGGAAATGGGGGCGCCGGTGGCCGAGGTGGCGCGGGCGTTTGAAGTCAACGCGAATGTGCTTCACCGCTGGCGGCGGGAGTTCCGCGAAGGGCCAGACGCAAGGTGTGGTCGAGCGGAAGACCACCATGCCCATCCTATCGAGCCTGCTCTGCGAGGCGAAGGGTAACCGCCTGACGATCACCGCCACCGGCCTGGAACTGGGCATCCGCACTGGGTGCGAAGCCAAGGTGAAGAAAGAGGGCTCCGGCACCATCCGAATGCGTTTCGCGGCGCGGGGGGCAGCGGTGGGACGAGGGCCGGCTCGCCCAACTGGAGGGCAAGATCGGCCAACAGGCGCTGGAGATCGATTTTTTGAAGGGGTGCTTTCGGCGCATCGACGAGCAGCGGAAGCTGCAGGCGGTGACTGGAAAAACCCGCTGTGTCTACCAGCAGATCCAGACCCAAAGGGACGGAGCCGAAGCCTTGACCGCGAAACGCATGTGCGCTTTGGGGGTGAGCCGGGCGGGTTTTTATCACTTTCCGCCCCGCTGGCCGGGGCCGGATCCAGACCTGGAGGTGCGAGACACCATGCAGCAGATTGCGGTGGAGTTTCCCAGCTACGGCTGGCCGCGGATGACCGCGGAACTGAAACGGCGCGGCTGGCGGTGAATCACAAGCACGTGTATCGCTTGCTGCGCGAGGATAACCTGCTGTGCCCGCGTCAGCAGAAGTTCTTGGTCACGACGGACTCGGATCAGGGGCGGGTCGCCCACGCCAGGGTCGCCGCGGCGACCGGTGTCCGTTGACTTCTGGCGGATTACTGGCGACTGGTGGGTGCGCCTACATCGCAGCGCCGCAGGCGCAAGCTGTGGCGCGGCGAGCGAGTGTGGTCCGACCGCGCGGCTCCGAACGCGGGCGAAACTGGAGCGCTCAGCAGAGGCGCTGGTCAGTCAGCCGTGCTGCCCCGATGGCGACGCGCGGGGAGCAGCGGTGCCGCAGCGTCGCGAGACGGATCGCCCTCCAGCAGCCCGTACTCGCCATGAATCGCGGCTTCGCGCAGGGCCCGGGGTTCTTCAACGGCTGGTGGCGCGGCGCGCAGATCGGCTTGGTGGTCGAACAGCCAGCGCGCGAGCAACGCGCAAGCGGTTTCCTCGAGCCACTGGTCGAGCAGGGCGGTGATCTCCTTCCGGAGGTGAGCGGCGTGGTTGAGTCGGGTGAGCTCGAAACTTTGGAGCCCAGGTGCGGAAGCTTGGCGGAGATACTCCCACGGAAATTGCGGGACGCGGGCCGACATGGGGTACTACCTCCTGGTAGCTGAGCGCGGTCGGACTCTATGACATAAAATATCTAACTGTAAAGTAATAAGTGCGGCGACTGTGGAAAACTTGGCGAGAGGCCGCGCGGCCTTGCCCTGTGATTGTCACGCGGAGTGAGAGGCCGTTATTCACAGGCCTGACATTTTCTGCCGGGCCGGCGTCCCCGAGCGCGGCGGGCTGGGGATGACAAGCGCTCTCAGTTGGCGGCATCCATCGCGGCCTGGGACCGCGGAAGCTGGGCGAGAGGAGAAGACCGATGTGCAGTGCATGCGCCGGTGACTACGAGAATCCGCAAATGACCGCGCCGGCGCCAGACGCGGACTTGGCGGAAAACCACGAGTACTACCCTGCGCAGCAGCGGGGCGATAGAGAAATGCCAACGCGGAAGGCGAGGGTCCAAGCGAAAACAGATCGGGCAGGCTTCACGCCTTTCGGAACAATTGCGGCGCGAGGCGGGGAAACAACGGTCGGTGATGGCAGCGCGCAGACCGGGGCGAAGGACGACACAAGCTGAGTGGGGGAAAGTTCGAAGTTGAAACGCGATGGATCGAGCGCGCGAAGATGCAGCACAGAAAGAGAGGAAGACGATGAGGATGTACGACCCAGGGCATGAGGCTCGGTCGCGTCCTGCAAGGCAGGGGGAACGCGACTACCGGCTGCGCACACAGCTCGAGACAATCCGTGAAGTCATGCTCTCTGCCGCGCAGCGCGACAGTTGGCTAACGCTGCGGGAAATCGCGGCGATTACTCACTATGGCGAGGCCAGCATTTCGGCGCAGCTCCGGCACCTGCGCAAGCCGGCGTTCGGCAGCTACGTGGTCGAGAAGCGCCGGCGGGAAGGCGATGCGGCCGAGGGCCGTCCCGCCTGGGCGGGATGGGAGTACAAGCTGGACGTGAGAGGCTGGAGGCCAGGGGCAGGAGGCCTGGAAGCAGGCACGCAGGGAAGGAGGCTGAAGGCAGCTAGGCGCAGAGGTAGGGTGCAGGGAGCTACAGAGGATAACTTTGCAGCTTGCCACGGCGGGCGAGGAATCTCCCCGGAGGGATTCCTCGTCTGCCAATAAGAATGACGAATGGGGAGGAGTTAACCAAAACAGAGCCGCAGGGGCTGAAGCCCGCATGGTTGGCAGCCTTTCTTGTCGGAGCTAGAGCTCCGACCCAAGCGCGGAGACCGCCTGTCGGCTGAAGCCGTGCTTTGACGGGGAATTGGCCCACCCTCACAAGGTGAGGATGGGGCAGCCGGGCCAGTGTTGGGCCCGCCAGGGGCGGGATCAAGCTATCAGAGCCGAAAGGCCGGATCGACGGGCACAGAACATTCGGGAAACGAAGCCCGCAGGGTTGGCAGCCTTTCTTGTCGGAACCAAAGCTCCGACCCAAGCGTCAAGCGGAGACCGCCTGTCGGCTGAAGCCGTGCTTTGACGGAAAATTAGCCCACCCTCACAAGGTGAGGATGGGGCATTCCGTGCCAGTGCTGGGCCCGCCAGGGGCGGGATCAAGCTATCAGAGGT
>QHYU01000115.1 GCA_003224235.1 Acidobacteriota bacterium | reverse complement strand
GCACTGCGCATTCGAACAACGGCCTGAACGTGCTTACGCTGAACTTCTCCGGTTCAGCCATCCCGCAATACCCGAACAATATCTGCGGCGCACCGGATTCCTCCGGTGCATCACCCTCCTGCGCACCGCCCTCGGGTGGATCCTCGAATCCGCCCATCATCTTCATATTTTCGCCGGGCTATGTGCAACCGCAGGTGCAGCAGGCCAGCTTCGGACTGGAGTACGAACTGGCAAAGGACCTCGCATTGACCGTGAGCTATCTGGGAGTGAAGGGCACACACGTACAGCGCACCCGCGATATTAACCTGAATCCGGCGACCATCACCTCGACCGTCGCCGTCAACAACGATGCGGCGAGCGTGGTCAGCTTCCAGCGCTACGTCAGGCCTCCTCGGCCGATCGCAGCCTTCGACCGGATCGCGCAGTTCGAGTCGAGTTCCAGCTCGATCTACCACGGCCTCATCCTCCAGTTGAACAAACGCTTCTCGCACAATTTCCAATTCGCGGCCTCCTACACCTTCGGTAAGGCGCTGGATGATAATCCGGATGCGACCGCCGTCGTACCGGGCGGCTCCGACGACGCTAAACTGGCGCAGTACCCCACCAACCCGCACGATGATCGCGGGCTAAGCCAAAACGATCAGCGCCATCGCTTTGTGGTGAGCGGCGTATGGGATCTGAGCAATTATGCGAAGAGCCTACCAACCCTGTCCAAGGCCATTCTGGGCGGATGGGAGCTCAGCGGAATTTTCACCGCACAGAAAGGCCAACCCTACTCCGGCTTGGCGGCCTTTGACCTCAACAACGATGGCAACAGCCGCGCCGACCGGTTCCCCGGAGCCGGAAGAGACATCTTCCAACTTCCCGGCATCGTGACGCTCGATCCACGCATCACTCGCAGTATTCCAATCGGCGAGACGAGAAAAGTGCAGCTAATTCTCGAGGCGTTCAACGTTTTCAACCGCGGGAACATTTTCGGAGTGAGTACCACGCAATTCACCCGCGCGGCAACGTGTACCGTTGCCTCTATATGCCTGACCCCATCAACGACTTTCGGCAGGCCGGCCTCGACGACATTCAGCTCACTTTCAGCTCGTATTGTGCAATTGGCGGCGAAGTTTGCGTTCTAATTAAGAGAGGTCCCTTGCGCGGCACCGGAGTGCGAAATTCCCGACCCGGATCACGGCGTCCCAATCTGGCTGGTCCTCCGCTCCGGAGAGCCCGGACACAGGACGCCGCTTTGCAGGGAGCGGTGTTAGCCTAAACCGATTTCGCGCGAGCGCTGCTCGCCGTGCTGATAGGCAATGGCCATCATGCGCTCGCGATCCAGGCTAAAAGGATTGGTTTCGAAGATGAAATCGGTGCGCGCGGGTATGCCCGCCCGATTCAGGGTGACCGCCCCGTAATCGAGGATTCCTCCACGATGGCCACGCCGGCAGGCGCCTGGAAGTGGAACATGGCCTCGGGCAAAGGCAGATTCTGTTGCCAATTCCCAAACCGGTATTCGAGCTCGACCCCGCCGGCCTGACGGACGAGCACTCTGGCGAGGTCGCCTCCCTTTACGTCTACTTCGAGCAGCACCTCGTGAAAGGAGCCCTCGCCTTCTCCGATGTCCGCATAGTGGTTGAGCGCCCGCGAGGGCACCGTTGGCGTTTCGCCGCGGGGCAAACAACGCAGCACGACAACATCAGCGGGTTGACTGCTCTCGACCGCACGCCCGAGTGCAAGCCCCTGCTCTCCGCGAGGGACGACCTCGATGCCGCTGCAGAGACTCGAGAGCTTGGCCTTGCCCGTCAGGAGGGCCAGCGGCGTGCGCCAGTCCGCGCTCTCTTTCATCTGCGCGCGAGTTACCGTGCGGTCGGCCGGCACATAAAACCAGACGGTCCTACCATCAGCAACGAACAGCTTTGGTTCGGGGGATTCGTATTCCCAGCGCATGCGACCCGGCCGGCTGAAATACACGGTGCCGGACTCGGCGCGGACGTCGCGGCCACCCTCGTGGTAGCGCTCGAGGAAGATAGCCTTCAACGTCCTGGCGGAGTGGTAGCGCGCTTCGAGCACCCGGACGATGCTCTGCGCCTCACGACTCACGGGCCCGTGCGGGGTGGTTTGTGTCGCTCGCTCCCCTGCTTCACTGCCACTGCCAAGGAGCGCAAAGCACAGGAGTCGAACGAGCAAGATTTCCACGGGTTTTCAGTGTAGCAGGAAGCGAAGGGCACGGCATAGAAATCAGGGCAGGCAAGCCGTGCCCGGAAAGGAACCGACCAGCACTCGGCGGGTTATGAAATTGCTTGTGGGGTAGCTGAATGTCGTGCCCCCTGGTGATCTGCGCCATTGGGGCGCACTGAGAAAGTCAGGCTAGAGATTCCGTGTGCGCGTCTCCCGGATCTGCTGCTCCTTTTTGAATTCTGCGCGGGCTTCGTCGGTGGCTCCCTGGGCTTTGAGGACATTCCCCAAGGCCTGATGGAAGCCGGCCGAGGTTGATGAATAGACAAGTGCGTTGCGGAATTCCCGATTCGCCTCGGTGAGATTGCCTTCTGTTTGCGCCATAAGGCCGAGGTGGAAGTGAGACAAGCCTTTCACCCGCTTGTCTTCGGCGACGGACAGGGTGTGCGTGAAGAATCTCCGCGCGTCGTCAAACTGCCGCTTGGAGAAGTAGATTAGGGCCAGCGAGTACGAGATGGTCACGGATTCCGGATGCCGATTGTAGCCGGCAAGCAGAGTATCAAGCGCCTTCTGCCCCTCTCCCCGTTCGCAAAGGGCACCGGCGTATCGCGCGCGGACTAGCATATTATCAGGAGCTTTTTCCATGCTTCGCGCGAAGATCTTCACGTCGCTGTCCCAATACCCGCTGGCTTGGTATGTACCCACGGTAAACGCAATGGCGATCACCAACACCCAAGCCGCTGTTTTATTAATGCTCAATCGGCTCAGGCACTCGGCGATGATGATGGCGACTGCGAAAGACGGCAGGTAGAGGTAGCGGTCGTGCGGTTGCAACAGAAGTATCGCGCCAACCGGAGGAATCAACGTCAGGATAAACCAGAGCCCCATCAGTTGCAAAGTTGATTTGCATGTGAACCAGGCGTATGCGCCTGCCAGCACCAGCAGTCCAACCGCCGGAAGGATGAACCTCGTAAAGCTTGCCGTTCGGACGATCATCTCCGGATAGTCCAGACTCAATCCGAACGGCCACACGGTGTGCAGGATGTACCACCAAAACGCAAGCGGGATTGTGTAGATGGTCTTCGCGACGGAAAGCGTGCCGCCCAGTTCCGCCACACCGCTCAGGACATCGACGCGAATGATCCAGTAAGCAAGGCCGACAACGAGATACGGTGAGATCAGTGTGGCGGTGCTACGGAAGCGGTTAGTTTCTGGCGCGCTCGTCAGCCAGCGATGTGCTGCGATCAGCACTGGCGCCAGGATCGCCGTCTCTTTCGACAAAATCGCACCCGCAAAACACAATACCGAGACTACCAGCCACTTCATCGCCCGATTTTCGCTCTGCTGCCAACGCAGGTACGCGAGCACGGTTCCCAGGAAAAACGCAGCGAGCACAACTTCAGTTGCTCCCGAAACCCAGGCGACAGCCCCCACCTTGCTCGGATGCAGCGCGAAGATCAACGCCGCGATGACTGCCATCCGATCGTCGCGAAGCAAACGCCGCGCCGTCAGATAGGCCAGGTAAACCACTACAAGATGTAGGAAGACAGCGGACAGATGGAACCAACCGGGTGTGCCGTGGAATAGCTTGTTGTTTACCAGCAGCCATACTAAGTACATCGGTCGATAGAACTTCGCCGGCATAGTGAAGTCACTGAACGCCCAGGACTGCAGCGTGAACATCAGCTTCAGCGAGCGCCACGAATCCAGCCACGGATTCATGGCCACCTGCAGATGATCATCGAAGACCCAATCGAATGTGACAGTGCGAGCGTATACAAGGAACGTTAGGGCAAAGGTGATCCGGAGCAGAACACCGGGGTACATGAGCCGTCCGGTCCATGAGGGTGGTCGCCCTTGGGCTTCACGCTGGTCTTTATGTGCAATCTCCCGGGTAGCAGAATCGTGGGCGGGTGTTGGTGTTAGGTCCATGGTCGGATAGAGGCTATCCGTGTTTTACCCCAACCAACCCCCAGAGCGCTATGGACTTGTCCCCCCCAATTGATACAAAAAGTTAGTCCGAATTAAAATGCATCGGACGGGCCGAAAATCCCCTCGAACGGAGGATGAGTCAAAGGTTTGTCTCAACGGAGGTCACGCGGGAGTTCAAGCTGGCCGCGATCTAGCGGCTGCACAGGGGGTGCCCAGAATGGACCTACTGCGACTCCGCAGCTCGCGAAACTGTTCTGGGGATCCCCGCCCGGCTGTCAGGAAATCGGCGGGTCGCTCGGGCCGGCGGACCCCGTTTGATTCTGGCGGATCACCGCGGTCTGATCAGAATAGAAGTGCCGCTCACCAGTGACGCCCGGGTTCACCGGGTCCACGTTGACGCCATAGTCCAGCACATTGCCGTTCGAGTCCGTGCTGAGGACCTTGTAAGTGAAAATGTAACCGGTCCTTGTGCCGGAGGCTAGAATGTCGTCAATCAGTCCGGCATTGTTCACATCGGCCAGGACCAGGTTGCCACCGAGCTTTTTGAGGTTGGAGGAGAAGCCGATGCCGTAAGTGGTGCAATAAACCACCTCGGCCGTAGTGATGTCACGCAGGTTGGCCACCGCGGCCCCCTCGTTGGCCCGCATTCTCGACCGGATAAAGCTGGGGACGGCGATGGCGGCAATGGTCAGGATCACTGCAACCACAATAAGCAGCTCAATGAGCGAAAATCCCTTGCGCGCGCGAGTTGCGCTTCGGTTGCCTGATTGTTTTGTCGGTGGTCGCATGACTCTACCTCTCGCCATTCTTTTCGGCACACCGCCGAAGGCGAGGAAGCCTGTGGCTTTCTCGCCCGGAATTAGCCAAGCTTCTAGCTGATGGGCGGGTCGGTCGCGGTGGGGCTCGCACCGGTCGTGTTGGCGCGGATAACGCCAGACTGGTCGGTGAAGAAGGCCCGCTGCCCGGTTGTCCCAACGGTTACTGGAATTGCCGTGATGTTGTACGTGGTCCCACCGCCGGCATAGGCGAACGAATAGCCGCTCTTGGTGCCGCTGGCAAGGACCGAGTCAATCAGGTCCGCCGTGGTGGATGTGGCTGGGCTGCCAGGACCCAAGTTCGATAGGCCCGCCGGATAGCTGCCGTAGGTGGTCGAATAGGTGACGCAAGCCGTGTTCAGAGATCGCAACGAGCCCACCGCCGAAGCTTCGTTCGCAGCCATCTTCGAACGCAGCAAGTTGGGGATGGCGATCGCCGCGATGATCAAGATGATTGCCACGACGATCAGAAGTTCAATCAGCGAAAATCCTTTTTGCTTTTTGCCCATGACAAGTTCTCCAGGATTTCCTACGCCGGCGAAAAGAGGGAGGGGGAGGAAGCCTCGGGATCCGATCCCTCCCCCGGAATCAACAAAATTCTAGCTGATGGGCGGGTCGGTTACGGTGGGGCTCGCACCGGTCGTGTTGGCGCGGATAACGCCCGACTGATTGGTGAAGAAGGCCCGCTGCCCGGTTGTCCCAACGGTTACGGGAATTGCCGTGATGCTGTACGTGGTCCCGGCGCCGCCGGTAAAGGTGAACGTATAGCCGCTCTTGGTGCCGCTGGCCAGGACCGAGTCAATCAGGTCCGCCGTGGTGGACGAGGCCGTGGCCGCAGGACCCAAGCTCGCCAGGGTGGTCGGGTAGCTGCCGTAGGTGGTCGAATAGGTGATGCAAGCCGTGTTCAGAGATCGCAACGAGCCCACCGCCGAGGCTTCGTTCGCAGCCATCTTCGAACGCAGCAAGTTGGGGATGGCGATCGCCGCGATGATCAAAATGATCGCCACGACGATCAAAAGCTCAATCAAAGAGAAACCTTTTTGCCTGTTCCGCATAAACTCTCCTTCGAGGTTTGAAGTCCGTACCTGGATTCGGAGCATAAGAAGCGCAAGCATGATACCATTTCTAACAGGTGCCAGCTTCAGGGTGTACTTTCACGGCACTTCTGGCGGAACGTACGTTGAATGAGTGATTTGCCGGAAGGCACCGGGAGCGAACCGGCACTGATCGCTCGCAAGCTATGGCGGAGCGACCCGGAAAGATGAGAAAAATCCTCACTCCCGAGTAACGAAAAACACTGAATTCATACTAGTGCGAATCATCGAATCCTCTGCTTCTTTGACGTAACCGCGGAAGAAGTAGTAGCCCCGCCGAAGCGCTCCGCAGTGCCAATTTGCACTCTGCCCTGGAACGTCGTCCCCATTCGCGGGCTTGCGGAGCGAGTATGCGTGCGTCGCAGCTCGAGTCGGGAGTGTAACCGACTGGACAAAGACGCGCGGCTCCGTAGGACAATGGAATTGAAAGGTCGGGCGGGTGTTTGTAAACTATCGACTTAGTTCGAGCCAAACTGTCGGCCCTGTTCCCACCAGGAGTCAGGAGTACGGTTTCGTTGCGCAATTCTTTGAGCCGCGCGCTAAGTTCGCCTGCCGTAATAGTAGCGGTGGCCTTTGCCCTCCGAATGGGGCTGCTTTTCTACTTTACTAGTTCCTGGCCTGCGGTGCGATCGGGCTCTTCTACATTTGGATACGAAACTGGCCGGGTCGCGCGTGCGATTGCTGCTGGCGAGGGCTTCAGCTCTCCCCTAAATGTGAACACAGGACCGACCGCTTGGTTCACCCCGGTGTATCCCTACTTGCTCGCGGGAGTCTTCAAACTGTTCGGGACGTACACCGCTCAGTCCCTCCTTGTGATTCAGACTCTCAATTGTGCGTTTTCAGCGCTCGCTTGCCTACCGGTCTTCTTCGTGGGACGCAAAGTCTTTGGGCCTACTGTGGCCGCCTGGTCGGGTTGGGTCTGGACCCTCCTGCCCTCCGCCGTGATCTTCCCGATTCTATGGGTCTGGGATACGAGCCTCTCGGCCCTCCTGATGGGTCTGCTCCTTTGGGCCACCCTGTCGCTGCGGCATAGCACTAATGTTCAGTCGTGGGTCGGCTACGGGCTGCTCTGGGCGCTAGCGGTTCTCACAAACCCATCTTTCCTCTCGTTGTTGCCGTTCTTGCTGAGTTGGCTTGCGTTCCAGGCCAGCAAGCAAGTGGCGAACTGGCAGCGACTGGTTGGGGCGGCGACGATGGTATTTGTCCTCGGCGTCAGCCCTTGGATTGTGCGGAACTATCTGACCTTCGAGAAGTTGGTCTTGTTCCGATCAAACTTTGGCCTGGAACTCTATTTGGGGAACAATGAACAGGTGCCGGACTCTTGGTCGTGGTGGCTACATCCCAATGACAACGATGAGGAAAGAGAGAAATTCCGTCGCATGGGGGAGATAGCCTACATGGCGGAGAAACAGCGTGAGGCTCTCCACTTTATCGCCAATCACCCACGCGACGTGTTGCGGTTCCTATTTCATCGGTTTGTGAACAATTGGACGGGCGCCTGGGATCCGATCGCGGATGTCTGGTCAACCGCGCCTTGGTATCTAAGAGGGAACTATCTCCTCAGCTGGCTTTTTTCTGTCCTGGCTTTCCTAGGGCTTTTCTTTGCGAGCCGCGCTCGCAAGAGAGAAACCGTCCCCTTTGCCGTCGTCCTGCTAGTCTTTCCGCTAGTGTATTACATTACCCACACTTCTCTTCGCTATCGTCACCCGATCGACCCAGTGATGGCCGTGTTGGCCGTCTATGCGGTCGCCTACCCAATCTCCAAACGGGTGCAACTGTTTGCGGATGGTCCGGCGAGTGTTTCGGGCCCGCCAGCGACTGAAGAATTGAGCGCAGCCAAGTAGCCCGAATACTCGCAGTCAATAGTCAAACCTGCCTTCCAAGTTCAAAAAGATCTGCCGGGCTGAAAGCGTTTAATAGCGCGGCATCTGGCTATTGGATTTTGTGCTTCTTGGCGTAGTGGCGGAAGGAGTGGTAGCTCATCTTCAGAAGTTCTGCAGCGCGCCTTTGTACGCCGCCGGCCCGTTCCAGGGCCGCCAGCAAATAGCGCCGCTCGGTTTCGTCCAGGATCTTTTCGAACTCAATTCCCTCCTCCGGAATTGCCGGCGTCCCATCCGACGCCGATTTCGCGGCGGCAAGCGCCGAAGCGAAGCTGCGAATCTTCTCCGGTAGCACGGTGAGGGTGATCTGGCGACCGGTTTCTAGAGCAACGGAGCGCTCGATGGTATTCTCCAATTCGCGGACATTTCCGGGCCAATCGTATTCCTCTAGCCGCAACATGGCCTCCGGCTCAATGGCTTCCACGGGTTTCTCCATGGCCTTACGAAAGCGTTCCAAGAAGGCGCGGGCCAGCAAGGGGATATCTTCGCGGCGCTCGCGCAGCGGCGGCAGATGGACGGGGATGACGCTCAGGCGATAGTATAGGTCATCGCGGAATCGCCGCTCGGCAATCTCCTTTTCCAGGTCCTTGTTGGTGGCGGTGATGACGCGCACGTCTACATCAGTTTCCTCCGTGCTGCCCAGCGGCCGCACCTTTCCTTCTTGCAGCACGCGGTAGAGTTTCACCTGCATGGTCAGGCTCATGTTTCCGATTTCGTCCATGAAGAGCGTGCCGCCGTGCGCGGCCTGGAACAGCCCCTGGCGATTCTCGCTCGCTCCGGTGAAGGCGCCTTTCATATAGCCGAAGAGTTCGGATTCGAGCAGGGTCTCAGGAAAGGCGCCGCAATTGATGGTGATGAAGGGGGTCAAGGCGCGAGGGCTATTCTCGTGAATCGCGCGAGCCACCAGCTCCTTCCCCGTGCCGCTCTCCCCGGTGATGAGCACGCGGCTGGACTGCGGCGCGATGGTCTGGATCAGATCGAAGATGGCGCGCATCTTTGGGCTGCGCCCGATAATATTGTCGAGTCCGGTCAAGCGGCGCAGCTCGCGGCGCAGGTAGCCGGCTTCTTTCCGCCACTTCAGGTTCTCGGACACCTGCTGGACCGCCCGGCGCAACTGGTCCACCAATTCATGGTCCTTGATGACGTAGCGGTCAGCGCCCGAGTTAATCGCCGCGATCGCGGTATCGATGGTGGGCACGCCGGTGATCAGCAGGAATACGGAGGACGGAGCAATCTCCTTCGTGAACTTCAGCAGTTCGACGCCGCTGGTGTCCGGCATGCGGATGTCGGAGATGACGATGTCAAAGATTTGGGATTCCAGCCGTCGCCGCGCCGATTCGCCGTTGTTGGCCACCTCGACACGGTGGCCTTCCTTCCGGAAGGTGATCTCCAGCAACTCGCAAATCGATTTTTCGTCGTCGACAACCAGAATGTGAGCCATGCTGCTCTTACCTTCCAAGCTCTGCGCTGTTTCTCCCGCGCCTACAGTCTAGCCTCGATCTCAGCTCCCGGCGCTCCCGGGCAGGCCTCACCACTTACGCTACGCGGGGCAGCTCGACTGTGAACTCCGCGCCGCGATCCTTCTCCGAAGCCACGCTGATGCGACCGCTGTGTGCCTGCACAATCTGGTAGACGATCGCCAGGCCCAGGCCGGTCCCTCCGGGAAAGCTCGACTGTAAAGGCTCAAAAATCTTGAGGCGCTGCTTGGAGTCCAGTCCCACGCCGGTGTCCCGAAAACGGATCCGGACCCAGAACGGCGCCAGCTCGAGCCCCACCGTGAGCGTCCCGCCAGCGGGCATGGCGCGCAGCGCGTTGTCGCACAAATTCCAGAAGACCTGCTTGATGCGGTTGGCATCTACCCTCACGCGTACCGGCCGCGCGGCGAACACCCGTTCGATGCGGCACTTGCCATTGAGTCCGGGATGGCGCTCAAGCAGCGTCAGGGTCTCGTCCAGTAGACCGGCGATGTCCTCTTCGGAAAACTCGTAGGTCTTCTCGTGCGAATAATTCAGGAAGTCGCTGATGATCTGGTTTAGGCGTTCCGACTCTCGGCTCACGATGCCCACCAGATGCTTCTCGTCCTCTTGCAGGGGAACCAGGCGGGCTAGCTCCTTCACCGCTCCTGCCATGGCCGTCAGCGGCTGGCGGATCTCGTGGGCGATGGCGGCCGAGAGCCGCCCCAGAGCGGCCATGCGCTCCTTGGTGGCGACTTCCTGCTCAAGCCGCCGCAATTCGGTGAGGTCCTGGAAGTTAAACACGTAGCCGGTGATGCGCCGCTCGCCCGTCCGCAGGGGAGAGACTGAGATTCCCAGATAGCGGTGGTCCCCCGAGGCGGTGTGGAAATCCACCTCCTTCCGCGGCACCAGCCCGCTGCTCCCGCCCGGCTGGCCGGGCAGCCAGAGGTCCGGGAACAGCTCCGGCAGCGACCGGCCGCGCACGTTCTCGAAGCGGTAGCCGGTGATCTCCTCGCCGGTACGGTTGAGCAGCAGGATCCGTCCGGCCAAATCGGTGGTGATCAGACCGCCGCGCATCGAATGGATGATGTCTTCGTTGAAGGCCTGGAGGTCTTGCAGTTCCTCGCTCTTCTCTTCCAGCTCGACGCCCTTGCGGCGCAGGCTCTGGGCCAGCAGGCTAGATAAATAGGCCACGGTAAGAAAGCCGAACAGGTTGCTGAACACCCAGATTTGCAGCATCTTGACGCTCGGCATCGCTACCGCGGTCCGTGGGATCTTCTCGTAGTAGGTCAGCTCGACGAGGGTTCCCAGGAGGACAAAGCTGAAGCCGGCCACCAGGAACGTGCCCTTCGGCGAAAACAAGATACTGGCCACGATAATGGCCAGCAAATAGAGCGAGATGAAGTAGCTTTCGTGGGAACCGGTGATGTACACCAGCCCGGTGACCATCAGCACGTCGCACACCATCTCCAGCGGGGCATGCCAGCGCGCCCCGGGGATCCAGCGCAACAGGATGACGTAGAAAATCGCCAAGGTGTACCAGAGCACGATCAGCGGCAGAAAATACTTGGTGGGAACAAACAACTGCGTAAAGTCCCGCAGAACCAGGACAATGCCCAGCAGGAAAGTAATCAGCAGGAAGCGGACCCGGGTCAACCACTGCAGCCAACCGACGACGTTCTGGGAGAATTCCATCAGGGATAAGCTTTAATTCTGCGAAGCCCCAAAAAGAACAGGCTCAAGCCGGCAAGATGTACCCATTGACTGCGGGCGGCAGCCGGAAGCCTCCCGCTCCGCCAATTTCGCTGCACGAAAGAGCAGTTTTCTAGTGGCTGCTCAGCTTGCCGATCAGCGAGAACAGCGGCAGGTACATGGAGATGACGATGCCGCCGACTACCACGCCGAGAAACACGATCATCATCGGCTCCATTGCCGCGAGTAGATCCTTGACCGCCGCATCCACCTCATCCTCGTAGAAGTCGGCAATCTTCTGCAACATGGCATCCATGGCACCGGTTTGCTCGCCCACCCCGATCATCTGGGTGACCATGCCCGGGAAGACCGCGGTTTCCTTGAGCGGATCAGCCAGCGTGCGGCCGGCTTCGAGCGCTTTGCGGACCTGCAGCAAGGCCTTTTCGATCACCGCATTTCCGGCGGTTCGCGCGGTGATGTCCAACCCCTCCAGGATGGGCACGCCGCTGCTGATCAATGTGCCTAACGTACGGGTAAAGCGCGCCACCGCAATCTTGCGCAAGAGAATTCCGATCAACGGAAGCTTTAGCAACGTGGCATCAATGGCCATCCGACCCTTGGGGGTGCCATACCATACCTTCAGCATCACTGCGATTCCTGCG
>QHYU01000114.1 GCA_003224235.1 Acidobacteriota bacterium | reverse complement strand
GACCGGCAGCGACACCTCCTCCAACGCACTGTTCGGCAGCTTGCAGAGGATTACCGCCGAGCAGCTCCACCTCGACCCGATCCTGATGTGCGCGGCAAACAGCACGGGCGGGGTAATGGGCAAGATGGTGGACGCGCAGTCCATCGTTGTAGCTACCTCGGCGACGAATCAGGTGGGCAATGAGGGCATGATCTTCCGGTTCGTCTTCTGGCACTCCGTCGCGCTGGCTGCGATCGTGGGAATCATCGTGATGCTGTACGCCTACGTGTTCCCGGGCGCGGTGCCGCACGGCCTCACGTTCGTGAAATGAAGCTTTCCGGCGGCGGGGAGCCTGGCAATTGGCGTGCTCCTCACCGTCGAGAGGGGTACAATACGTTCGGTCGCCCGTTCGCCCCGATGGGCGATGGGCGCCGGTAGGATCGCGCGGCCCTCGCGCGGCGCGACACGCCTGATACCAAGAGGAGGCGGCTTATGGACTCTCGCATCCTCGATCAGTTTCGCGCCATCGTGGGTAAAGATGGCCTGATCACTGAACCGGAGCAGCTTCGCACCTACGAGTGTGATGGCCTCACGAATTTCCGCGTGGTGCCCTCAGCGGTCGTACTCCCTACTTCCACCGAACAAGTTCAGGGGGTGGTGCGCACCTGTCACCGCGAACGCATTCCCTTTGTCGCGCGCGGCTCGGGAACCGGCCTCTCCGGCGGCGCGCTCCCCATCGAAAGCGGGATCGTCATCAGCCTGGCGCGGCTGAACCGCATCCTCGAGGTTGATCTGGCGAACGCGCGGGTGGTGGTGGAGCCAGGGGTGATCAACGCCAGCGTGACGCAGCAAGTGTCCCCCAACGGTTTTTTCTATGCACCCGACCCATCGTCGCAGCAGGTCTGCAGCATCGGCGGTAACGTAGCGGAAAACTCAGGCGGCGCGCACTGCCTGAAATACGGTTTCACCACCACGCACGTGCTCGGCCTCGAAGTGGTGCTTCCGGATGGCTCGTTGGTGCACCTGGGCGGCAAAACGCTTGATCGCCCTGGCTACGACCTTGCAGGCGTGTTCGTCGGCTCGGAAGGCACGCTAGGCATCGCCACGAAAATCATTCTGCGCATCGTGAAGCGGCCCGAAATCATCCAGACGCTGCTGGCTGCGTTCAATTCCACCAACGAGGCCGGCGCCGCGGTCAGCGGCATCATCGCCGCTGGCATGCTCCCCGCCGCCATCGAGATGATGGACAACCTCGCCATCCAAGCCGCGGAGGCGGCGGTCCACGCCGGCTACCCGAACTGCGGCGGGCTGCTGCTGGTTGAGCTGGATGGCCCTGCGGCCGAAGTCGAACTCCTGATGGCGCAAGTAAAAGAGATCTGCACCGAGTGTGGCGCATGGGAGATTCGCGTGGCGCAGTCGGAGGAGGAGCGCGCCGTCATCTGGAAGGGGCGCAAAGCTGCCTTCGCCGCCATGGGCCGCATCTCGCCCAATTACATCGTGCAGGATGGGGTGATTCCGCGCACGGCGCTGCCGCAAGTGCTGAGCGAGATCGAGCGGCTGAGCGCCGAGGCCGGACTACGTGTGGCCAATGTCTTTCACGCCGGCGACGGCAACCTCCACCCGTTGGTCCTCTACGACCGCCGCATCCCGGGACAGGAGCACCTCGCGGAGGAATTGGCGTTCAGCATTCTAGGACTGTGCGTGAAAGCCGGCGGCTCGATCACCGGCGAGCACGGCGTGGGGGAGGAGAAGAAAAAGTTCATGTCGGTAATGTTCGCCGAGCCCGACCTCGATACCATGCAGCGCGTTCGATGTGCCTTCGACCCGGAGCGGCTGTCGAACCCCGATAAGGTTTTTCCTCGGCCACGTCTCTGCGCGGAGAAACCAGGGCCCTATCAACCGCACCCCCTGGAGGTCGCGGGTGTGGCGGAATTGTTCTAGTCTTCGGCTGTTCGGAATCCTCGCAAAACGGCGGCCAGGTAAGCTCCGGAAGGCCGCACTACAGGATCGCTTGCGAAATCTAATGTTATGTCAGGGTTTCCTGAAGCAGCGATGAAAGCCCAAATGGCAGCGCCATGGGCTGAGCTTGCCGCAATCGTGGGAAGCGACCACTTGCGCGCGGCTACCCCCGCCGATGCTGTCGACGGCGTTCCGGCGCAGATGGTCATCAAGCCGGCCAGCGCTGACGAATTGGCTCGAGCGCTCCGGGTGGCCAATGCTGCGGGTCTCAGCGTGATTCCCCGAGGAGGTGGCACCAAGCTCGGCTGGGGCAACCCGCCGCGGCGGGCCGACCTCATCCTCTCAACCGCGCGCCTTGATCGGGTCCTCGAACACGCCTGGGGAGACATGACCGCCACTGTCCAGGCGGGCTGCACCGTCGAGCATTTTCAGCGCATCCTTGCCGAACACAGGCAGCGCCTTGCCCTCGACGCTCTGTGGCCTGAGCGCGCCACCATTGGTGGCATGCTCGCTGCTAACGATAGCGGGGCGCTGCGCGTGCGCTTCGGCGCGCTTCGCGATTTAATCATCGGCATCACCCTGGCTCTCCCCGACGGCACGCTGGCCAAGAGCGGCGGCAAGGTCGTCAAGAATGTCGCGGGATATGATCTGCCGAAACTGGCCACGGGTTCGCTCGGGACCCTTGGCGTTATCACCGAGGCCGTCTTCCGGCTCTATCCGCTGCCGCGCGATGTTTGCAGTATGAGCTTGACGGCCGCCTCGACCGATACCTTGTGCCAGATCGTGCTTGCCGTGCAGGATTCGCGACTGGCCTTTACGGGCCTGCAGTTGCGCGCGGAGTCCGAGGGCGCTCCTCAGCTCGACGTGCGCTTTGAAGGCACCACGGCCGGCATCCAGGCTCAAGTGAACCAGTTGCTGCAACTCGCTAAGCATGCGACCCAGGTGGACATCCCGCCGAACGCCCCGGATATCTGGAAGGCGCGCGAGGCGCTGTGGACAGGGACAGAGCCGGCGCTTATAGCAAAATTCGGCGTGCTGCCCTCGCAACTAAGTTCTTTCTGCGGGCTGGTCGCGCGGGTCGCCCAGCCGCTGGGTGTTACCTGGAGGTTGGTGGGCCAGGGCTTCGGCGTTGGTTTTCTGCGCTTGGAAGCGCAGCGAGAGCAAAACGAGGCAGCGCTTGTTTCCGCAGTCGGAAGCTTGGCCAGCGAACTCGAGCAACTTGGCGGGACCCTGGTCGTGGTGCACTGCCCACCTGCGATGAAAGTGGGCTTCGATGTGTGGGGCTCGTCCGGCGACGCGCAGCCATTGATGCTGCGCGTCAAAGAGCAGCTCGACCCGGCCGGGACGCTCAACCCCGGCCGGTTCATTGGGGGAATCTGATGCCAGATCCAGATGCGCCCGAGACAGTCCTTGCCAGCCCTGCGCCGAGTGTCTTCGACGACCACAATGCACCCGCGCAGAAGTTGATCGACGAATGTGTCCACTGCGGTTTTTGCCTTCCCACCTGCCCCACCTACGCCCTGTGGCACGAAGAGATGGACTCGCCCCGCGGCCGCATCTATCTCATGAAACTCGGCAGCGAGGGCAAAGTCAGCATGACGAGCACCTTCGTCAGCCACTTCGATCACTGCCTAGGATGCATGGCCTGCGTTACCGCGTGCCCGTCGGGAGTGCAATACGACAAGCTCATTGAGGCCACGCGCGCGCAGATCGAGCGCCACTATCCGCGTTCTTTCGGCGCACGACTTCAGCGGCGCATGATCTTCGCAATCTTCCCGCATCCCGGCCGGCTCCGGCTGTTGCTGGGGCCGATCTGGTTATACCAGCGACTTGGGTTGCAGTGGCTTGTGCGGCGTTCGGGCCTCTTGAATCTTCTGCCACCGACGTTGCGGGGGATGGAAGCGCTGCTGCCCAGTGTTTCCCTGCGCGCGCTGCGGGCGCGGATGCCCTCCCATATGGTTGCGCAGGGTGGGACGCGCCGGCGTGTCGGGCTGCTGCAGGGCTGCGTGCAGCGAGTGATGTTCCCTGGCGTCAATGGGGCGACCGCGCGCGTGCTGGCGGCGGAGGGTTGCGAAGTATTCATTCCGCGCGGGCAAGGCTGTTGCGGCGCGCTGATGATCCACGCCGGGCTGGAAGAGCAAGCCCTGGCGCTGGCCCGGCGGCTGATTGACGCCTTCGAGCGCGCCGAGGTCGATACCATTGTGATCAACGCTGCCGGCTGTGGCTCGAACGTAAAGGATTATGGCTACCTGCTGCGTGATGACCCGGCTTACGCCGAGCGTGCCAAAGCCTTCTCAGCCAAGTGCAAAGACATCTCCGAGGTCTTAGCGGAACTCGAGCCACGCGCGCCGCGCCACCCGTTGCCCCTGCGCGTCGCCTATCACGATGCTTGTCACCTGCAGCACGCGCAGCGCGTCCAGGCCCAGCCGCGGAAGGTCCTGAAGACCATTCCGCAACTCCAAGTGTTGGAAATCCCCGACTCGGCGATCTGCTGCGGCTCCGCAGGCATCTACAACCTGATCGAACCCGGCCCGGCGCAGGAATTGGGCGATCGCAAGGTGCTGAATTGCCTTGCCACCGGCGCAGATCTGGTCGTCTCCAGCAACCCCGGCTGCCTGCTACAGATCACCGCCGGCCTTAAGCGCGCCGCTCGCACGCTGCCCGTCTTTCACATGGTCGAGCTCCTCGACGCCTCCATCCGTGGCACCCCCGCCTCTTCCCTGCTGCGGAACGGCGCTGCAAGACACTGAGTGGCTGCAACTACCGCAGCAGGTCTTCAAGCCGAAGCTTCGCGTCGGTTTTCGCGTCGCGGTATTTCACTATCACGGGGGTGTAGAGAGAGATTCCCCATTCGCGGCCGAGGGGATGGGAAATGGGGCGCGAGCCGGGGACCACGACAGCCTCTTCCGGTATAACCAGCGGCCCCTCCTCTCCGGCGGCCAACACGATGCCGCGGACGAGGTCGCACACCGGGGTCGAACGGTTCAGAATGGTGCCTGAGCCGAGGACCGACCGGCGTTTCAGCACCGCTCCTTCGTAGATGCCGCAGTTCCCACCCACCAGAACCTCGTCTTCGATGATCACGGGCAGCGCTCCCACGGGTTCGAGGACACCCCCGATCTGTGCGCCGGCCGAAATGTGACAGTTCCTTCCAACCTGCGCGCAACTGCCCACCAAGGCGTGGGAATCCACCATGGTTCCCTCACCGACGTAAGCGCCGACGTTGATGTACATGGGGGGCATGCAGGTGACTCCTCTTCCTACGTAGCAGCCGTCGCGAATGCTCGAACCTCCGGGCACGATCCGCACGCCGCTCGCGATTGTGAACTTCTTGACCGGGTAAGTGGACTTGTCAAAGAAAGGCTGCCGGACAGGATCGATCGACTGATCGACCAACGCCCCCATGCGGAAGCCGATCAGAATCCCCTTCTTCACCCAGCCGTTCACTCGCCAGCCGCTTTTCGACGATGGATCAGGCTCGGCCGCACGGACTTCACCGGCGTTTAATGCATCCTTAAATGCTTGAAAAAGGCGAAAGTGGGCTTCGGTGTAGGTTACCGGCTGTTCGTCGAACAGCCTCTCAATTTCGTCTTGCAGCATGGGCCTTTTCCAAAAGCCCGAGCGATTCGAGCACATTGCGGATCTTGGCGAGATTCTCCGGCTTGGGAGGTACCAGAGGCAGCCGCCATACCGGTTCGAGCAATCCCATCAGTGCCATGGCTGCTTTTACCGGGATGGGATTGGACTCCACAAAGTTGATTTCCATCAGCGGCAGATACTTGCGCTGCAATTCGCGCGCCGCCGAAAAATCGTGGCTCAGGCACAATTGTGTCAGGCGCATCATCTCCGCGGGAATCTCATTGGAGACCACGGAGATCACGCCGCGGCCTCCCAGTGCGATTAGGGGCAGAGTAATCGCATCGTCGCCCGAGAGGACGTTGAACCAGTCCGGCACCTGATTCAGGATGGAGGCCATCTGGCCGATGTTTCCCGAGGCCTCTTTCACACCGGCTATGTTGTCCACCTCGGTGAGCCTCTTCAGGGTTGCCGGTTCAAGGTTTACGCCCGTGCGCCCAGGCACGTTATAGACCACAATGGGAAGTGAGACCGCCGTGGCGATGGCCTTGTAGTGCTGGTAGAGGCCTTCCTGGGTCGGCTTGTTGTAATACGGCGTTACCGAGAGAACGCCGTCCACACCCACCGCTTTTAACTCCTCGGCCAATTCAATCACCTCAGTGGTGTTGTAACCGCCGGCGCCGGCCAGGACGGGAATCTTGCCCTTGGCTTCCTCGAGGGTGATCTCCACCACGCGCAGATGTTCGGTGCGCGTGAGAGTTGGGTTTTCCCCAGTGGTCCCGCAGGGCACCAGGAAATTGATTCCCGCATGGATTTGGCGGCGCACCAACCGGCGCAGAGCGGTTTCGTCCAGGGAGTAATCCTGGCGAAACGGAGTGACCAGCGCAGTCCCGCATCCTGTGAACATGTTGAGTTCCCCCTCTGTGGAGTCGTGCCAGGCCGGCCCAGCCTCGATCTTGGGAGACAAGCCCAGGCCTATCCCAACTCGCTCAAGATCTCGCGGAATTCAAAAAGGCCTTTCTTCCCGACTACCCAGCGAGCCGCCCTCAGCGCCCCTCGCGCGAAGCCTTCGCGGCTCCGCGCGGTGTGGCGCAGCGCGATGGTGTCGGCCGGAGAATCAAACCCAATCTCGTGCGTCCCCGGATGCGCGCCGGCACGGTTCGAGCTTACGGAAACGGGACGATGATAGCCACTCTTTTTTATCTCCTCGACCAGTTTGAGCAGCGTTCCAGACGGAGCATCTTTCTTGGCACCGTGATGAATCTCCCAGGCCCAGGCCCCGTACTCTGCTTCGTTGGCCAGCAGACGCGCAGTCTCCGAGACAATGCGCAGGAAAACGCTGACGCCAATCGAGTAGTTGGGACTCCACACGAAGCCGATGCCGGTTTTCTCCACCACCGACCGCACGCGCTCCAGATGATCCAGCCAGCCGGTTGTGCCCACTACCATGTTCACGCCGAGCGAAGCAAGACGCTCGACGTTCCCGAGCGTCGCGGAGGGGACGGAGAACTCAACGGCCGCATCGACACCGCTCAAGTTCTGGCGCGTGATGCCCTCGCCGCTGGCGTTATTGTCTGAATCGAGTTTCAGTTTCACCGCAAAGCCGTACTGCGGAGCGAGCTGCTCGATCAGCCGTCCCATTTTGCCGTAGCCGACGATCGCCAGATTCATTTCAGTCAAACACCGCCGAATCGAGCGTGACGAAGAATTCGCGATGGAGCGAAGCTACGGCCCCGGGCAGGTCGCTGCCAGCCACCACAAAACTCAGATTCAGAAGAGAGGCGCCTTGCGAAATCATGAGTACGTTCACGCCCCGCAAAGCTGTGAACACGCGCGCGGCCACGCCCGGGGTAAAGCGGAGATTGTCTCCCACCACGCAGACGATGGCCTGATCGTTTTCGACGCCCACCCCGGCGAACGGCCGGAGCTCTTCACAGATTTCGGCCAGATGGTTGGCGTTGTCGATCGTCAGCGACACGCTCACCTCCGAGGTGGCCACCATGTCCACCGGCGTCTCGTAGCGGTCGAAGATCTCGAAGATGCGGTGCAGAAATCCGTGGGCCATCAACATTCGCGTCGAATGGATATTGACGACCGTAATGTTTCGTTTGCACGCCACCGACTTGATCACGTTGGCACAAGGCACCGTTTGGGACACGATCCGCGTTCCGGGGACCTCGGGGCGGCGCGAGTTCAAGACGACCACAGGAATGTTCTTTTCCATCGCCGGAAGCACGGTGGCGGGATGCAATACTTTGGCGCCGAAGCAAGCCAATTCCGCAGCCTCTGCGAACGAGATCGTCTTGACGCGATGCGCGCCCGCAAACAGGGCGGGGTCGCAGGTGAGCACGCCATCCACATCGGTCCAAATCTGGATCTCTTCCGCATCCACGCCGGCGCCGACCAGGGCCGCGGTGAAGTCCGAGCCGCCCCGCCCGAGCGTCGTCGTCACTCCATCCTCGCTTGCGCCGATGAAGCCCCCCATCACCACGACCTTGTCACGAGCAAGTTCAGGAAGCACGGCTGACAGGCGCGAATAGGTCTGGAAGAGCAGCGGCGCGGCCTGCGTGTGGCGCCGGTCAGTCACGATTAGGCACCTGGAGTCGACATGAGCGCTCTCGATTCCATACTGGCGAAAGGCCAGCGCAACGATCCGGCTGGAGAGGCGCTCTCCATAGCTGGAGATGGCATCGATCGACCTGGGCGTCAATTCGCCGAGAACAGCCAGGCCTTGAACCAATTCCACGAGTTCCCGGAAATGCTCCTCGATGACACAATCCAATTCGCTCTGATCGGACGGCAGAACCAGGGGCCTTGCCTCGCGCAGGTGGAACTCCCGCAGCTCGGCGACTCGCGCCAGCGCCTGATTGCGCCTTCCTCGGACTGCCTCGCCGCCAATGGCAAGCAGCTTGTCCGTGGTCCTTCCCATGGCCGAAACCACGACGATGGGCCGGCGGTCCAGGCGCGCCTGGACGATCGCGGCGACTCGTTCGATGGCGGCCGCCGACTCCACCGACGTGCCGCCGAATTTCATCACGATCATCAGTCGAAAAACCCCTCGGAACGCATCAGTTCGGCATTGAGAACCGCCGCCCCCGCCGCGCCGCGGATCGTATTATGGCCGAGGACGACGAACTTCCAGTCCAGCACGGGGCAGGGACGCAGGCGGCCGAAAAAAACGGCCATCCCTCGCTCGCGCTCCGCATCGCGGCGCGGCTGCGGGCGATCACACTCCGGCATGTAAACGATCGGCCTGGGGGGCGCACTAGGAAGATGCCGCTGCTGCGGAACGCTCACGAAATTGTCGAAGCACGCGAGCAGATCCTGCTCCTGAGGCTTGGCGGTGAGCTCCACGGAGACCGTCACGGTGTGACCATCCGTCACGGGTACTCGATTGCAATGCGCGCTGACCTTCGCCGCCAGGGGTCGAATCTCTTCCCCGGTAAACTCGCCCAGAATCTTTTGGGTCTCCTGTTGCATTTTCTCTTCTTCGCCGGCGATAAAGGGAATCACGTTCGCCTGGATGTCCATACTGGGGACTCCGGGATAGCCGGCGCCGGAAATCGCCTGCAGCGTGGTGGCCATGACCTTGGTGATCCCGAACGGGAGCAGGGGCGCGAGGCCCATCGTCAGCACAATCGTGGAGCAATTGGGATTCGTGACGATCTGCCCGCGCCAGCCGCGTCTCCGCCTCTGGTGCGGAAGCAACTTCAGGTGTTCGGGGTTGATTTCGGGCACCAGCAAGGGCACGTCCGGCTCCATGCGGTGGTTCCTCGAGTTGGAAACTACGACATGGCCGGCTTCGGCGAATGCGCGCTCGATTTCCGTGGCCACTGAGGCATCCAGCGCAGAGAAGATCAGGTGCGGGGCGTTACCGGGCTTGCATTCTCCGACGGTCAATTCGCCCACCGATCCTGGCATCACGCCGTCGAGCCGCCAGCCCGTGGCCTCTCTGTACTTCTTGCCGGCGGAACGGTCGCTCGCGCCCAGCCATTTCACCTCGAACCAGGGATGACACTGCAAGAATCGAATGAAATGCTGGCCCACCATTCCGGTGGCGCCCAAGATTCCGACTTCAATTTTTCCGGCCATTGTTCTTTCCTAGGCAGCAGAAAGCAGCTGCCTCACCATCTTCCGGTAAATCTCCACGGCCTCGCGAAGCTGCCGCTTCGACACTCGTTCTTCCAGCGTGTGAGCCTGTTCGACGCTGCCCGGTCCGACCAGAAACGGTTTTCCCCAGCCATCCCCGAGAACCGCAATGTCGGTTGTGTAGGAAACGACTGTCGTCGGAAAGCCGTTGAGGGAGCTCAGGCGCACCGCTGGGGTATGGAGGATTTCCTTCACCTCCGCGCGACCCGCAGCGGCTCGGGTCACCGCCGCGCGAATCGGCACGGCCTCACCGGCCAGCCGGAACATGATCTCTGCCCGGGCGCCATCCGGGATCACATTGGGCGCCCGACCGCCCGAAATCGTCCCGATGTTGAGCGTGCTGCGGCCAAGGACGGCATCCTCGGGCAAGGGGATTTGGCGGAGTTCCTGAAGCACATCCAGTAACTTTTCAATGGCCGACTCGCCCAGTTCGGGATAAGCCGAGTGTGCCATCCTGCCGTGGGTAACCACCTCGTACCGCAGCGCGCCTTTCGATCCAATGGCCAACTTGTTCTCCGTAGGTTCGCCGTTGATCAGGTACCGCGAGCCCCGAGGCGCCTTGGCGGCCGCCATCGCTCCTGCGCTGTTCCGTTCTTCGCCCACAACGAACAGGAGCCCGAAATTCCGCGCGCCTTCCGCGAGCAGCTGGTCGGCGGCCGCAATCATCGAGCCGATAATTCCCTTCGCGTCGCAGGCCCCCCGCCCCCAGATGTACTCTGCGTCCTCCCGGAAAGGAATGAACGGAGGCACGGTGTCCATGTGGCTGGACAGCGTGACGATGGGTTCGCCCCACTGCGCGAAGAGATTGAAACGATTCGGTTCGACCTCCATTCGCTCGACGCGACCCTGATGGCGCGCGGCAAGTTTGGATAAGCAGCCGAAGAGAAACAGCCCGACCTGTTTTTCCTTGCCGCTGATCGACTCAATATCGATCAGGGCTCGAGTGAGTTCAAATAGATCCATGAAATTCGTTATCGGATGAAGAGCTAGGAGAAGGAAAATCCGCGAGGGGGCTGACTCGAGTCTCTTCGCTTCTCAATAGCGCTCCATCCGCTTGTAACGGATGACAGTGGGCAAGTCTTAGCCTTGTCCCCCAATCGCCCCGGTGGTCAGCTCCCGGCGACGATTTCGGCGGAAAGATTGAGAGGAGCCCCTTTCGCTCTGGCCTCCGAAGCTGCTCGGAACCGCCGGGCCGGCTACTGATGGCCTCCGCGCCTCTATCAAGAAGATTCGAGGATAGCGGATTTCCAAAGAGCAAGTCAAATGGCGAAGAGAAAAATCCTTGGGGAATTGCCCGAAATTGCAAATCGGGGCCTCGAACTAGACCCCCTCGAGGATCGCCTCGGCGTCGATCGTGATCAGAACATCCGCGCCGACAACCACCCCACCGTCTTTCATGTCAGCATTCCAGTCCACGCCGAACTGGTGCCGGTTGATGCTGGCCTCTGCAATGAACCCAACGCGGGTGTCGCCGAAGGGCGACCGCCCCTTGCCCAGATAGCGAACGTCTAGCGTCACCGGCCGGGTGACGCCTCGGATGGTGAGGTCGCCGGTGACTTTGTACTCAGTCCGGGCGGTTGGCTCGACCTTAGTGCTCTTGAAGGTGATAGTCGGGTGATGTTCGACGTCCAAGAAGTCTGCGCTACGCAGGTGCGCATCCCGTTCCGGCTCGTCTGTCCAGAGTTTGGTGGCGTCGATTCTTATCTCCAACGATCCGTCCTCGGGACGCTCGGGATCAAACTCCAGCCTACCCTGAATGTTTTTGAAGTGACCCCGAACGTAGGTCACCATCATGTGCCGCACGCAAAATTCCGCGGCGGTATGACCTGGTTCGAATTTCCATCTCGCCATTCTGCGTCCTCCTGCCACTGCGATTGCGACACGAAGTCTAGAGGAACTTGCTCCCGCGGTCTACTGGAGAAGGAAAGTGGCTAGTCTCCCAGCACCGAGTCGATGGGCATACCTATCCTGCACCCCTTCTGCCGGACCATGAGCGCGCTTAGAGGAGAACCGGCAAACTGGCTCTCCAAGGCGGGAGTACAGGTTCGACACCGCTAGCATCCTGCGCTTATGATCTTTTGCGCACTTA
>QHYU01000092.1 GCA_003224235.1 Acidobacteriota bacterium | reverse complement strand
ATGTCGGGCGTCCCGCCATCCTGAAGCCGTTCCTGGGGGGTGGCTGGAAGCACGTCTATAAGGTCCACAACAAGGAAGAGCTGCTCGAGGCCTACGACCGCACCGGACCGTACTGTATGGTGTTGCAGGAGTTCATCGAGTTCCAGCAGTACGTCCGCTGCTTCAGCTTCGGCAAGACAGATATCATGCCCGTACCATACGACGCGCGCGAGCGCCGCTATGTGGTCGAGCATGAATACCTGACCCCGGAAGTGGGCGCGCGCGTCGTTCGCGACGCTCAGACCCTCAACCGGGCGCTCGGCTATGAAATGAACACCGTCGAGTTCGCCATCCGGGATGGCATTCCCTATGCCATCGATTTTCTAAACGCTGCGCCCGACTTCGAGCGCGAACGCATCACAGAGTTCTACTTCGAGCACGTCGTCGACAAGATGGCGCGGCTGGTGATCGACCGCGCCCTGCGCGGCACTCCAGCGGATTCCTGGCCACGTTGGGAAGAGATGCTGGGCCTGGGTGAGGCGGCCGGTTTCGTCGGCGCGCCGCGCGTCAGGGCCGCGGGAGCCGGAGCCGCATGAGCGCTTCCGCCTTACGCTCGGTGGCGCCCGCTTCGCCCGCCGACGTCTGGCACGCGGTGCTGCGACCGGACGTGGAGCTGAGCCCTGCCTTCTGCGCCGAGCTCAGCGCACGTATGCGCGCCGCGCGGCTCACCTTTGGCGAGCGGATCCACTGCCCGTTCCTGCGCCCCTTTTTCCTCAGCGAGCAGGACGAGCGCCGCGTCCGAGAGGTGGCGGAAACCATCGCAGAGCTGGGCGAGCGCATTGTGGCTACAGCACTCCGTGCGCCCGCCCTGCTCGCTCAGGTCGCTCTTAACCCCGAGGAAGAACGCCTCGCGCGGATGGAGCCCGGCTACGCCCGGGCCAGCACTGCCTCGCGCCTGGACGCTTTTTTGCTGCCCGATGCACTGCAGTTCGCCGAGTACAATGCCGAGTCGCCCGCCGGTCCGGGTTATGCCGAAACCCTGGCCGAGATCTTCCGCGCGCTGCCGGTTATGGCGCGCTTTGAGGAGCGGTTCAGCGTTCGGATGTATCCATTGATGGCCGCGCTGCTCGACGCGCTGCTGGCGAGCTACCGCGAGTGGGGCGGCACGTCCGCCACTCCCGTGATCGCCATCGTGGATTGGCGCGAGGTGCCCACCTGGAGCGAATTTGAAATTATCCAGGCGCGGTTTGAAAAATTGGGCGTAGCCACTTTGGTCTGCGATCCGCGCGAGCTCGAGTTCGACGGCCGGACACTGGCCGCGCAGGGCCGCAAGATTGACCTCGTTTATCGCCGCGTGCTGATCAACGACATCGTTGCGCGGCCCGCCGAATGCGCCGCGCTGGTCCGCGCCTACGAGGCGCGCGCCGTGTGCGTCGCCAACAGCTTGCGTTGCAAGATTCCTCACAAGAAGGCCTTTTTCGCGGTGCTGACCGACGAGCGCAATCGCGAACTCTTTACGCCAGCCGAGCGCGAGCTGATCCAGCGACACGTGCCCTGGACCCGCTTGCTGGGCGATGTAAAAACCACGTTTGAATCCCAACCGGTAGAGTTGCTCGAATACGTCCGTGGGCGCCGCACGGACTTTGTCCTCAAGCCCAATGACGACTATGGCGGGGCGGGCGTGACGCTCGGCTGGGAAACCGACGAACGCGAGTGGGACGCCGAGCTTCAGCGCGCCTTGGCCGACCGCGAACGCGCCTGGGTGGTGCAAAAGCGCATTGCTGTGCGGCGCGAAATCTTCCCGATGCAGACGGATGCCGGCGTCCAAATGCGCGACATGTTGGTGGATATTGCTCCGTACTTGTTCCGCGGGCGCATGGCGGGCTTCCTTACCCGGTTGAGCGCGACGGGGCTCGCCAACGTCACTTCCGGCGGCGGCCAGGTGCCCGCCTTCGTCGTTGGCCCACGGGTGGGGGGATCGCCCGAAGCGCGCCATCCTGCTTGAGAGCCAGAGCGGGCACGCGGGGTTGTCCCCCGCGCTGGCTGCCGAGAGAGGGTCTGATCCAGTATCTCCTTCGCGTCATCCTTCCCAACTGCCAGGGAGTCATTACTTCGATCAATCATAGAATGCTCCAGGATGCGCGGTGACGATCTGCGATGATTGAAGCGAATTTGGGGGCTGTGAATCCCGACCTGGTTCTCGGGGCGCGCAACGCCGTGGAAACGTGTCTTGGTATACGGCCCGGCGAAAAAGTTGTTTTAATCGCCGATGAGCCCAGCCGCGAAGTGGCCGCCAGCCTGGCGCACGCCTTGGCTCTTCAGCAGGCAGCCTGGACGGGCTGCTTGATCGAGGATATCGCGCCTCGGCCGCTCTCCGGCGCTCCCGACGAAGTGCTCGAAGCGCTCGAGGCCGCCGACGTCGGCATCCTGTGCATGAAGCCGCTGCCCGGTGAACTGCCGGCGCGGATGGCCATCGTGTCCATCGTGGAGCGCCGGCAGATCCGCTATGCCCACATGGTGGGAGTCACCCCGGAGATCATGCAGCAGGGCATGCGCGCCGACTATACGCTGGTCGATCGCTTGAGCGACCGCCTGCGCCAGCGCCTGCACGGGGCTCGTTCGCTCCGCGTGCGCACGGATGCCGGCACGTTGTTCACCGCTGCATTCGATCCCTCGCTGGAGTGGGTAAAGACCAGTGGGCTGATCAGCCCGCGCTACTGGTCGAACCTGCCGGCGGGGGAGGTCTTCACCACGCCTGCGCGGGTCGATGGCACATTTGTGTGCGACGGCACGGCCGGGGACCACTTCAACGGCAAGTACGGCGACCTCCGCGAGACGCCGCTCGTGCTTGAAATCGAAGGAGGCCGCCTGACCTCCGCCTGCTGTAAGCGCGCCGACCTCGAGCGCGAATTCTGGGCCTATTGCCACACCGACGAGAACAGCGACCGCGTCGGCGAGCTGGCCTTTGGCACCAACCTCGGGCTCTCAGAGATGATCGGCAACCTGCTGCAAGACGAAAAACTGCC
>QHYU01000113.1 GCA_003224235.1 Acidobacteriota bacterium | reverse complement strand
CCCGTCAGCACAGGAAAGAGGAAACAGTAGCGCCACGGCCGAGGCACCCCGAGCCAACCTAGGACGCCGGCTTCGACCAGCTGCACTTGAGGAAGCATCACGAACCAAAGCGGCCGCACAAGAGGGCCCAAAATGCCAGCCGGAGAATAGAGCACCTCAACTCTGGCGCTCAGAAATGCGATCCATCCGCAAATGCCAAATACCGAGCTCAAGATGTAGATTCGCGTCGGCAATACCAGGCGCCGGGCGACCAGCGTTGTGACGAGCAACAAGGTCAATGCAAACGTGATTGCAGCATTGACTCGCGACAGCCAAAGAAAGCCCACCTGACTCGAAAACAGCTGGCTCATTGCACCCTCTTCGCCCTCATGGCTCTTGCGGTGATCACAATGGCTATTGGCGCGGTGGCGGTAGGAGGATGGGACCGCAAAAGCCTTTGGGGCTCGTCAGTTTTCCGTCCGTGAATTCCACATAATCTGGACATTCTTTGAATGCATATGGATCCAGTATGCTGCACTTCTTGAAGCCGATGCTAATTCCGTTCGGGCAGGCGCAGATATAAGCGCAGCCGGTGATGCCTCGCTTCAAGCCTAGAACATAGAAGCACGGGCAAAAGTCTAGGGCAGGTACGCCTGTATCTCAAAATGAACGGAACAGCCCCAGCGGGATTAGCGCCAGATTCAAGCGGCGCGGGCGCTCCCCACCGCCGCCTCTCCCGATCCTGACAATCGGAAGCAAGAGGAGCGGGTGGCAGAAAGGATCGAAGGGGCTGCAGCGGCCCTCGCGTCCGCTGCCGCAGAAGGGAAGTTGCCAGAGGAGGCTTTATTCCGGGGGCGCCGCCGCTCTCGAGCGCGCGAAAGATCCCCACGGGGATGAGTGCGAGATTCAAGGCACTCCCAGGTCGATCTCAGTTGTGGTGACTCACGAAGCCCGACCACTCGCCCGTTGAAAAAACGAACGAGCAACCACCGCCGTCACTAATATGCCGGAGACGAATGCAGGGATCAGGAAGTAAGAGATTACGAATAGGCCGTAGGTTTCAATCTCCATGATGGCCAGCAAGAAAGCCGTTCTCAGACTACCCTCGGGCACGCCAACCTTCATCTTCCACGTCAAGAAACAAGCTGCGCCCAAATAGAGTCCCTGAAACGCTGCAAAAGTTGCGACGATCCCCCACAATCCACCTTTGAAAAGTGCGGATAGAGAAATCCTCCTTGCGCGCACAGACTGCGAGACTGGGCGTTTCAGCAAGAGCGCGTAAAACAAACCTCCCAAGAAGCTCAGCGTCGCATTCACAAGGAAACTATTTACAAAGGACTGGTCAACGGGCGGTTGATAATCCCGATATACAATCCAGCGGAGAAACAACAGGTGGATAGCTACCCCGATTCCTCCAAGAATCAAGGGAACTTTGAATGTCGCATTCTTTCCTCGTATTGAGACCATGCCTGCTCTTCTCCGAGGCTCGACGGGCTCCTTATAACGAACAGTCAACACCACAAAAGGCAAAAGCCAAAGCGTGGTTCTTCACCTCGCATCCTGCAAAGCCTGTAAGTTTGTTTAGACAGTTGTCGCCTTCTTGGAGTTGGAGCCGGACACAATTCGCCTGTCGCGAATGCCCGGCGGAGTTGCATACGGCAGGGGCTCCGACGCAATAGTAGAGTTTCGAGCTAGGTGTGGTGGCCTTCGCGCATTGCGCCTTATAGTAGGAACAGTCTGTCGTTCCCTGGCAGGGGCCAGCATCACCGCCGCTCTCTAACGCGCGAAAGATCCCCAAAGGGATGAGAGCGAGATTCAAGCGGCGCGCGCGCTCGACGCCCCCACCGCCGCCTCTCCCGATCCTGACAATCGGAAGCAAGAGGAGCGGGTGGCAGAAAGGATCGAAGGGGCTGCAGCGGCGCTCGCCGCCGCAGAAGGGGTCAAAGAACGGGCAGCGGCCGCAGAAGGGATCGAAGAAGGGATCGCAAGGTTGTGCTCCCAAGGGATCAACGAAGCTCATGGGATTGTTGCGGACATAGGCGTAGCGGTTCTGCGTTTGCGGGTCTTTGAAGCAGACGGACACGAGGCCGGCGGGGTCGGGGGACGGCCAGCGGCCTTGCACGCTGTATTCGCGGAGCGGGAAGTCATAGAGACCGCCGGAGGTATCCTGCCGTTGGCTGGTGTCAGCCATTTTACCGGTATAAGCAGGATCGACGGAACCCGATTGCGCGTAGGTTTCGCCGAACGGGCCATAGGCCACGTCAAAATACATGGCACGCGCGGGTGTCGTTCCCAGGCGGATGCTGCCCAACATGTCGGCGTGGGCGTAGTACAGAAGGCCGCTGGAGTTGTAAACGGCCATTGCCCTTCCGGAGAGAGGGACAAGCGCCTTCTGCAGCGTCTGCGCGCTCATCAGGGCGAGTTTTCCCCCTGATGGGGAGTAGACGATCTGCGTATAGGCTCCGGAGCGGTTCTGCTCGACCATCCGGCCGAGCGCATCGTAACTAAGTCCGACTCCATCGACCGTGAGAGGACGGCCTTCCGCATCCCAAGTGTAAACGTGCAAGCTGTCGTTCAAGACATTGCCATTCGCGTCGTACTGCACCACGAACGGGGGATTGCCCGGCAGGGTTTGAATGCGGTTGGTGGCGGGGTCGTAGGTGGGCTGGAAGGAATCCCCTGAATGATTCGCCAGAACTGTCTTGGTGATGTTCCCGAAGGGGTCATACGCGAAGCTCTGTCCCCGCTTATTTGTACCGCAATCCACTTGACCGATCCTGGACAGGTCGTCGTACTGATATGTGCAATTCTGCGTGTTTGGGGCGTTGAAGGCGTCGGTGATGTCTTGCGCGCGCAGCATTCCGTTCGCGTTCCATGTGAGGGCAGAGGCGAGTGAGGTGCCATTCACGGTGAATTGATACTGACTCATGCGGTTGGTGTTCGGGTCGTAGGTGAAGGAATCGCTGTCGCCTGCACCGGAGCCGAGGTTGATGGCGGTGGGCAGACCCGCGGAATTGTACGTGGTGCTGGAGACCAATGGAGTCTGCCCGCTGGATGCTGAGACGGTATTCCCTCTTCCTTGGCCGTCCGGCCCGTAGCTGATGGTGGTGGGAAGGCCCGGGAGGCCACTCAACTGCTTCAGGGTTCCATTCTCCCAATACTGACCAGCGAGGTGGTAGTAGCCGCCGGAATTTGGGGTCTTCGCGTAAGTGTCCGAGATTTCGCCTCTCGCCGTGTAGCTGACGCCGATGTCCGTGTCCTTGGAGGAACAGGTTCCGGTGCAGGTGTAGGCTTCGGCGAGGCGCGCTTTGGCATTGACCATGGCGGTCGGCGTGGGGGTCGTGTTTATAGTTGCCGTGTCATAGACGAAGTACTTTCCAACGACGTGAACGTAACAGCCACACAAGCTCCGCTGCGAGTGCTGATTGTTGAGGACTCCCCAGAGGATTTCGATCTCTGTGTGCGGACAGTCGAAAAAGCCAAGTTGAACATCAGCGCCGTTCAAGTGGCATCGCGAGAATCGTTCCACGATTTGGTTGCTACAAACACCTACGACGTCATTCTTTCAGACTACAACCTGGGGAGCTGGAACGGAATGGAAACTTTGGGAATCCTCAGACAACAAGGTAGAGATACGCCTTTCATCCTGGTCACCGGAGCGCTCGGAGAGGAAAAAGCGGCTCAGTGCATCAGGGAAGGGGCAGCCGATCTCGTCTTGAAAACCCGTCTGAGCGCGCTGCCCGCAGCAGTGTGCAGAGCCCTTTCAGACAAGATCCTCCGCGAGATAAAGGAAAGGGCGGAAGCTTCACTCAAGGAAAACGAAAGAAAGTTTCGAGTTCTGGCCGATTCCATCGCTTCTGCGGTCTTGATCTATCAGGGAACACAATGCCGGTATGCCAATCGAGCGGCGCAAACTCTGACCGGATATTCAGGTGAAGAGCTGCTGAGCCTGAGTTCATGGGACCTCATTCACCCCGACTCGCATTCTGTCGTGATCGAGCATGGACTGGCTCGCCTCCGGGATAAAGAAGCCGCGGTCCGCTACGAGATGAAGATTCTCACCAAGCAAGGTGAGGTCCGTTTCTGGGACGTGATGCCGGGAAAAATCGAAATCGAGAGCGAGCCGGCTGGTCTCATTACGGCTCTGGACGTGACCGACCGCAAGCTTGCGGAAGTAACCCCCGAGCGCGGCGGATACCATGATCCATTGACCGGCCTTTTGACCGGGGCGCAAGTGCAGATCGTTTTCCGAGAGGAGGCGAAACGCTCTGAACGGACTGGCCGCTCCTTCGCATTACTGCTCCTAAAGCTGGAGGCGTTGAGACAAAACAATCAGGAGTTAGGTTTCGCCGAGGGTAGCCGGGTACTTTGCAAGTTAGCGAACATCATCGGTGGAGTCTGCCGGACCTCAGATAGGGCTTCGCGATATACGGAAGACGAGTTTGTCCTGATATTGCCTGAGACCCCCCTGGCCGGCGCGCGCCGGCTTATGCAGCGAATCGGAGAACGTTTGAAGAACGAGCTCAGGGGGTTGCCGCCCGCGATCAGTGCTGGAATCGCTGTTTTCCCGCAGGACGGGCCGACAATCGAGCACGCCTTGCGCTCAGCCAGGCGGACCCTGAGGGGAATGGACGGTCGACCAACAAAAGAGTTCGCGCATTCAGCATGAAAGTATAAAAAGGATCTCAATTCGAGAAACCGAGATCATGGAGATGGCCACCGTGCCGTAGTCAAGTGTGGGAAGGCATTCTCCTCGTTACGGCTGATCGGTATGCTCGATAGTGCCCGCACGCAACAATTGATGGAGCGGCATTTTGGCGAGCGCAGGACTCATTCACGTTCGACACTTGCACGCGGCTCACTTTCTCTTGCGGATTTGCGAAGCAATCGTGTAGAACTCGTCCGTTTCATGCCCGAAAAACCTTAGACTCAGCCGATCATTCGACTGGCATTCTACCAATACAATGCTCGTACCGGGAAGATGCAACAAATCCCTGGGTCGATGGTCAGCCAAACATACAATTCGCTCGTCCCCTGCCCTGAGCGTTTTTTCTTCAATATCTCTCACTTTAAAGAGATCACGCTCATGCCGCTGGATTGCTACCCAGGAATCCAAGTCACGGATGGGATTGTTAAGAGCAACTACATCCATGACGTTGATGCCGGAGAGTGGGTCCGACGTTTTTCTCCCACGCGTATCGACCAGGGTGATCGCAGGTCTATACTCATTCGTCTCAACGAGCCAATGATCCGGCACAGGCACCACGTAATCTCCAACATGCGTCGAATAGCCGTGCCTCCAGTGCCAAACCTTGGCATTAATCTGGGCCCATCTGCCCCGTCTGGTCTGTCTGCCATAGATGAGGTATTCGGTTATTAGAATCAGCAGCACGCCAATTAACAGCAATCTAATCATCGACAGCCACTTGTTTTTGGGCCAAATCCTAAACTCCATTTTCGTCTCTCCACTCAAGCTCTTTCTAGAAGAAAGCCTCGCAGGGAATCGGATGAGTTGCGAGGCCATTTGCCAAGTCTTTTGCTAGGAGAACCCCCGTTATCTCTATAAACAACGCGGACCCGAATACCCTCCCGGATTGGACCGCCATGTGAGGCTGTGTTGTTGAAGCAGGGGGTTATGGTGTAATCTGAGTAGAATTTATCACCTCCATTTCTGCTGAACATGGTCCAAATGAGCCGAATCGTTTCAGATATTTCAACGCTTGGTCCTGGAGCCCCTGATCCTCCTTTTTCCAAGTGTTAGCTACCACGTTTTGGCACACCACCTTTAAGATCAACCAAACGTCGGCACACTCCTTGTCCGCCCAATCGTTGATGATGAACTTGGAAAGATCAGGCCGACCAAGAGCCAGTGTCGTCCAGTCGATACCAGACGAAGTGAGCCACGGAGGTAGAGGTAGTCCCCAAGGGGACTGTTCGCCCCAAGTTCTTCCGATGTTGCTGCCAATACCATTCGGGTTCCAGAGAAAGCCACCCAACGGAAAGCCACCGAAATTAAATGCAAATGGCCAATCTCCGAAGGCATACATTCCGCTTGGGTCGGTCAAGGTGAGCGGCCCGTTGCGAACGTAGGCGTAGCGATTCAACGTTTGGGGATCTGAGAAAACAACAGCGCCGAGGCCGCCGGGGTCGGGGGAGGGCCAGCGGCCCTGGGTGCTATATTCGCGGGCAGGGAAATCGTACAGGCCGGTCAGTCCCCCTCCCACCGTGTCTTGATTCTGGCCAGTGAAAGACAGGTCCGTGGTGCCCGATTGTGCGTACGGTTCCCCAAAAGGAGCATAGGCCACGTCGAAATACATCCCGCGGGCCGACGTCGAAGCGAACCGGGAGCTGCCCAGCCAGTCCGGATGGCGATAATGGTCTAAGCCCGTCGAGTTGTAAACCGCCACAGCGTTGCCCGGGAGCGGCACGAAAGCTTCTTGAACCGTCTGCCCGTTCATCAGTGCTAGTTTGTCTCCGTTCGGGCCATATACCAATTCAGTGTAGATGCTGGATCGGTTCTGTTCCACCATGCGCCCCAGCGCGTCATAGGTTAGCCCGACGCTGTCGATCGAGACAGGCCGTGCCTCGGCATCCCAAGTATATTGGTGACTGCTGTCGTTGAGCACATTGCCGTTCGCGTCGTAACTAGGAACAAATCCTCCCGGCAGAAGGGTCATCCGGTTCGTGGTGGGCGAATACGTGGGCTGCAGGGAGGAGCTGCCGCGCAGCGCTGGCCTATCCAACGCCAGCCGAGTTCGCGCGGCGCCCCTCTACAGAAGGCGGCTCTTGTATGATCCAGTGACCCACGCTGCGGATTCGGGAAGCACGTCAGCCAGCTTGGCGTACAACCCCTCAAAATCTCCGAGGAGCAACTCACGGAGATGAGTGACCTGCGGAGTCCCGCGTATTCCACCGATGGAGTGCGGCGGCGACCTGCGGAGTGATCCACTGCGGTCTTGGATTCATTTTATCTTTTTCCAGCAGGAGCGGTCTTTTCAAGCCCGAACACCAGTACAGCACGCCTAACTCACCAGCCCAGAAGAATACATCGCCTGCGTCCGATACGGAAACCGCGTCGCCATAATGTAAAACGCAAGAAGCGTCACCCGTTGGCCCTGCGACGCAGAGCTTGGGCCCGGGCCCCTGCTTGGGCACAGTGAAGTAGGCCAAGTAGCTTCCGTTCGGGCTGACATCAAAGACATCGGGGTTGTAGATAAGGAATTCGCTCGGTTTTCCGCTGCGGCTAACCCTCAATGTGATCTCGTTTGACCAGGTAACCCGCAGGCGGTTTTTCCCCTCCGTTTCGTCTTGTTCTGTCCAACCAGCAATCACTTGGCGATTGGAGCTGCAACGGAAGAACTTATACGGGGGAGTGTCCATCGACTGCGAGTTTATGAGGTCGAAGGCGTGGCGATTAGGATAATCAAACGAAACTATCGTGCCGCAAGTAGCGTACAATGAATCCGGGTAGTTGCCCGTTCTGATCTTTTCTTTTAACGGCGGATTCAGAGATACCAAAAGCTGCCTTGTACTTCCGATCCAGGATTGCTCTAAACTCTCTTGGACCGCAAGATACGTTCCGTCAGTAGAAACAGCAAAGTCCAGCAGCTTACGGTCGAAGTGAATTCGCTCACGTCTTCCTTGGCAGACGCTCCATATATCTCCGTTCTGAAGGAATGCATAACACAGCGAACGGCGGTCTATGGGTTGTTGAGTGCACCCGGGCCGACTCTGAGCCAAAACAGCCGAGGGAGCCATCAGGATTGCCATCACCAGATGGATCAAGGGGCCGGTCCCTCTGCCCTTCCTGCGTCTTTCAAACACGCGGCAATTAACGACGTCAGCTTGATGAGAGAACATAACGAGCCATCCTGGCTTTCGAGATTGTTGGGCTGGTAACGCGTCCATCGCCGTGCCGATCGTGTGCTTCAAAAATGTGGCAGTTCCAGCCAGTTGTAGGGGGAGAGATGAATCCTCGACTAGACCTGTATCTGTCAGAATGCGCCCACAATGATGTCACGTGACACGCTGGAATTGTGGGCGGGTCAAAGAATGGCATAAAGCGGGAATCTTCCTCTTCATCTTCGTCCCGGTCCCCTTCGTCTCCGCCACCGCCGCCCCCGGAGTCTCCGCCATCTAGGCAATTCAGGAAGCATCCTCCAGCATTGGGATCAAATCCGAGATCTCCGGTACAACCGCTATCGTTGCAAGTGGCGTCCGCGGGCAGAATGGCAGACGTAACGAGCTGTATCGGACCTTGCACAACCGTGACCATACCTTCCGGGAGCGGATCGGGATCCACCACCACGGGGGCAAACGAATCGTCAAGAAGATAACCGCCTCCGCCGCTGTCTCCGCCCGAACTTGAGGTCGCAGAAGGCGCAGGAGACTCGGCCTTATCTTTTATGCAGATTTGGAAATACTTCGCATTCTTTACCTGCGGCCCCCAGTATTTATCGTTGGCAGCATTGTTGACGGCTGCCGGTCCCTGGGTTCGGGGGCAGATTTACGACGAAGGGAAACACGCCAAGCGCGAGATAAGGAGTCAGAGATGACAGTTGCTCCTCCAGGAACGTTGGGCAAGACACCAATCAGCTTCACATGTGTGGCGATGGCCAAATCCTGCACACGACCAGTGAGGTTTTGACACTTGCTTACACCTCGCGAACCTCTATCGCTGGAACAGCCTCAGATCTTTCGGAAGATACCGTTTGATCTCCGGGGGCCAGATGGACCTCATAACGACAAGCCCTAGAATATTAATCGGGACCCAAAGGATGACCGTTACGAAGCAGAGAATGACTCCCCGGAGCCCCATGGTAACTGACAAGATAGAGGAGATGAGTAGGCTGGCCGCGGAAAGTCCATTGTAGTAGCGGGATGGGATTTGAAGCTGTTCCCCGCAGGTTGGGCAACGAAACGGTCCGACCAGACGTATTTCGAAGTCTCTTAACAGCCCTCTGCAGACAGGACAATTCAGCGGCGGATAACTCATCGGAACGATCAGGGTCTAGTTACAATTCTAGTCGCTAATTGGATAAGCCCCCGAATAATGCCCCCGGGCGGCTCAGGGTGTCTTGGCGAGCTTTTCATATCGATCTGCCTCGCTGTTTAGGCCCAAATGTTTGCATGTGACGGAAAGCCACTCCCAAATACTTCTTTTCGAGAGGCAACTCTCATCGGTCTTACTTTCAGCAAGCTCAAACTCCTGTATAGCTCTCGCGAACGCCTTCCTCTGGTAATAAACCAGCCCTAACTCATAATGAGCCAAAGGTTGGAAGCTTTCGGGAAGATCTTGTTTCAAAGCATCGACATACTTCTCCTCCGCCAATATAAATTCACCCAGATCTAAATACGAACGAGCAAGGTAGTACAAAACAGTTCCCCTGTCGTTTCCCCTGTCGGCGTTGGCCAGCTCCTCGAAGGACAGAGCTTCCTCTAAAATCGGTCGCGCTTCTGAGGAACGTCCCAATTCGGAGAGTACGATCCCACGGCGGATCTGGATCTCCCTCCAAAGGAACTCGTGGCTGGGAGTCCGCAATAACTTGCCGTGATCGGCTAACAGCTCGTTCCTTTAGAGTGTGCACATACGAAAAATGCGTCTGCAAACCTTTTGGAATGCGCACTTGCAAAATCATTGGACTTAAAAGCTCCTGGAATCAACACTTACAAAAAAGTAGGGGGGATACCCCCGGCTTCGACCAGCTCGCTCGCCGCGTTTGGAAACGGCGCCGGGATGTCTCCCGCGCCGCGGGGTCAGCGTAAACCGGCGTCGAGCGCGTCGAAAAACGCTTCGAGTTCGGTAGGCTGCGTGAAGATGTGGGTGGCGATGCGGATGCGTTCGGCGCCGCCGGCGATGCGGATGTTGCGCGCGGCGCATTCCTCGGCCACGCGCTGCAGGCCGCCGGTTGTCGAGCCCGGCGGTATCGGGGTAGCAGGCTCGAAGCTCACCAGGCCGCCGAAGAATTCGCCCTTGCTGGCGTTGACGACGCGAAGCTGCGGGTGCGCCGCCACGCGGTCGCGCACGCGGGTGGCAAGCTGATGGATGCGCCCGTAGATGCGCTCGGGGCCGATGGCTTGGAAGAAATCGAGCGCGGCCTTGAGGCCCACCATCACGGAAAGGTTCGACGTGCCGAGATTGGAGAAGCGATAAGCCTTCATCGCGTAATTGCGCCACTCGCCCGAGGCGATGTTCACCCACAGCCGCTCGAGCAATTCCTCGCGGATGTAGAGAGTGCCGGTGCCCTTGGGCGACATCAGCCACTTGTGCGGGCTGGTGGTGTAGAAGTCGCAGCCCAGGTCGCGCAGGTCGAGTGGAATCTGCCCGATGGCGTGCGCGCCGTCCACGTGGGTCAAGATGCCGCGCGAGCGCCCCAGCGCGCAAATCTCTTTGACCGGAAGAATCAACCCGGTGACCGTGGTGATGTGGCTGAAAACCATAATGCGCGTCCGCGGAGTGATGGCGCGGGCAAACAGCTCGACGATTTGCTCTTTCGTGGCGGGAGGCTTCGGCAGCGGGACGTAGTTCAGCGCTATGCCGAGCAGGGCTTCGTCGCCGGATTTCAGGTCCAGGCCGTTGCAGACGGCGTTGTTGGCCTCGGTGGCGTTGCGCACGATGGCCAGCTCATCGCGCTTGACGCGCAGAAAAGCGGCCAGCGCGTCGCGCAGCTCGCGCAGGCGCGTGTTTTCTTCGTAGCCGAACCAGGGATAGGGCGCTTCGCGGAACTCCTCGGCCGAGAGAAGGTGGTCGATCATCGCGCGCAGCACCGCCTGAGGCGTGCAGCCCACCGAGCCGCAGTTCAGGTTGATGCGGTCGGCGGCGAGCAGCCATTGGCGGCGCAGCTCGGCCCAGTAGCGGTCAGGGTCGGTGGAGTAAAGGTCCCGCGGCGGCAGCGGCGGGGCGTCCTGCGCGAAAAGGCGCTCCGCGCGGGCAAGCGGCAGGCCGAGCACGGCTGCGGCCACCGCCGCGCGCTGCATGAATTCGCGCCGGCGAAGCGGCATCGGGCACCTCCGTTCTCGATCCCGAATCTTGCTCTCCAAGCCTCGGGAGTCGGGTTGGGGATTGCAAGCAACGACGGGGCGGAGTCTAGCAGAAACCACGACCCGTGGCGTGCTCGGGATGACGCGGTCAAGCCGCTGCGGAAAGCGCTGACCCTTTCGTTTCGGAGAAGCGCTTCTCGAGTGAGGCGCGCGTGAACAGCTCGTCAGAGAGGCCGGTGTTGTATTGGCATCCGGTTAGAAACACTTGATACACCTTGAACCCATTGCGCTCGCGCGTGACCTGAAAAGGTGTCTGAACACCCTGTTCGGAGTGGTAGTTGGAGAAATAGGTGATTTCTTCGTCTCGCTCGCGGGTGGTGGCGTTGCGGGTAGTAACCACCACGCGGATAGGCAGGTGCGTCGAGCTGTCCAGCGCGATTCGGAAGGTGCGGCGGTCGCGGTCCACGACCTCCACCCACTCCACCTGTTTGAGGTCCACGATGTCGCTGCCGCCGTAGCGGAAATTCATCCCTTCTTCGTTCAGGCGGAATCGCAGCAGTTGGTCGACGTCCTTCTTCAAGCCTGCTTGATAATCCTCAATGGCCGACGCGGACGCTTCCTGCACGCCGCCCCGGTCCATGCTCCACCCCTGGTTGCCATTGTAAACGTCGATGATGTTGCCCTTCTTGGCGTATTCGGTGCGGTCTTTGTCCGGCAGTTTGCTGAAATCGTGGAATGGCGTGTAGCCGGTCAAATCGCCGGAGTGCCCAAACAGCGCGAAGCGGCCTGTGCATTCGGCGTCGCGCACCCTCAGATAGGTTTGGCCGCCCAACGCGGTGATGGCCTGCTGGAGCAGCGCCTTGGCTTTGGCCGCGCTCTGCTCCGGCATCATCGTCTCGGGCGCCTGCGCGCTCCACAACAGAATCGGGGCCAGCGCGAGCACGAGCAACAGCACGGACGCAGCAGTCGCTCCGAGCAGCAGAACGATGGTGAGAAGACTGCGCTGAGCTACCCGCACAGCACCGCACCTCCATTTACATTGAGGACCTCGCCGTTGATAAAGGTTGCCAGGTCGGAGGCGAGAAAAAGAATGGGCCCGGCAACCTCTTCGGCAGTGGCCACCCTGCCCAGCGGGATCGCGGCGGTGGCGAATTTCCACCCGGCCTTGGTCTTCAGCACTGGCTTGGCCATATCCGTATCGACCCAGCCCGGCGCGACGCAGTTGACGAGGATGTTGTGCCGGGCCAGTTCGGTGGAAAGCCCTTTGACGAAGCTGATGATGGCGCCTTTGGTGGCAGCGTAATGGGTATGAAACGCTTCGCCGCGTTGCCCGGCGGTCGAGCTGATGGCGATGATGCGGCCGGCGCGCCGGGTGATCATGTGCGCGGCCACAAAGTGCGTGACCGCATAAACGCTTTTCAGGTTGGTGCGCACCATCTCGTCCCACTCGCGCTCGGTCAACTTCTCGATCGGAGCGTCCTTAGCGTTCCAGATGCCAGCGTTGGCCACCAGGATATCGACGTGCCCCAGGCGCTCGACGGCGTATTTCACCAGCTTGCCCGCGTCGGCCATGCGGTCCAGGTTGGCCTTGAACGACTCCACGCGCGTGCCGTGCTTGCGCGCTTCCTCCTGGACCTGCTCCGCCGCCTGGCGGCTGCGGTGGTAGTTGAAGACCACATCCGCGCCGGCCTGCGCAAACAGCTTCACGGCCGCCGCGCCGATGCCGCGCGAGCCCCCCGTGATCAGTGCTGCTTTGCCAGCGAGCGAGATCATCGTTCCCCCCGGGAGTCAAAAGCCAAGAATGGGCCGTCGCGAATCGAAAAGCAAAACTCGATAAAGTGCGAAGCAAACAGTGACCAATGAGAAGCGACAACTGAGAGGCCGAATCCAGCCCGGCACCCTAAACCCGCCATCTACACCCTGGGCCCTGACCCCGACCGTCTATAGCCTACTTCCCCATCCCGGACACGCCGGCCCGCGCCGCGGTTATCAGTTCGCGGAACAACGCTTCCGCCAGCCGATCGTTCTTCATGCGCTCCGGGTGCCACTGCACGCCGACAACCCAGTTGGCGTCGCCGGTCCACTCGACCGCTTCCACCACGCCATCGGGCGCATGAGCCGTCACGCGCAAACTTTCCCCCGCTTTTTCAATCGCCTGGTGGTGCGAGCTGTTGATCTCGACCTCAGCCGCGCGGGCAAGCGCCGTGAGTTTCGAGCCGGGCTCGATGCGCAGGCCGTGATAGGGATCCACGCCCGCCGGCAGGCCGTTGCGATCGTGCTTGATGCTTGTGGGAACCTCGCTGGCGATGTCCTGAAGCAGCGTGCCGCCCAGGTAGACGTTCAGCAGTTGCGTGCCGTAGCAGATTGCCAGTACCGGCTTTTGGGCGGCGAAGGCGTGATCGAGCAGGGCGCAGTCGGTCCGCTCGCGAGCCGGGTCGGGGTCGGCGCATTTTGGGTGGCGCTTCACACTGTAGCGAGCTGGGTCCACGTCCGCTGGGCTACCGGGAAGCACGATCGCGTCGAGGGTGCGCGCCAGTTGATCGAGTTCCGCGGCGGACATCGAAAGCGAGGTTGGGACGGGCTCGCCGCCGGCGGCCTCGATTGCCTGGTAATAGTATTCGATCTTCAGCCGGTTGCCGTCCGCTTCTTCCTTGGCGGTGCGCCATGGCACGCCGACGCGAGGTCGCGCCCCGCTCGTTTCGTTGGAAAGTGCACGGTGATATGTTTCGTTCGACATCGAATCTTCCATCCTAGCACCCCACCCCAGGTGCGGCAACACACGCCTACAGGCGAGTTTTGCTTGACGCGAGCCAGGGAGCGAGGCGCCCATGCGGTTGGAGTACTATCACCGCGAATCACAACCAGGAGAATCGAGCACCACAGCCGCGTATGCAACGGCTGGGAAGAAGGCAAAGAAGGCCAGCATGGTGCTGGCGGTCTCCGACCTGGACAAGGCCGCGCGCATCCGCTAGCCCGCACCTTGTTTCAGACAATTATCCAGCGCCAGGAGTCAGGAAGCTTTGCTGGCGGCGGGGCGCAGGGGCGCTGGCTGGGCCAGCCTCTCGCCGCGGCTGAACCACCAGCGGCGGAGGTCGCCGGCCAGATAGAGCGAGCCGGTGGCGAAGACGGCGTCGTCAGGGGCGGCAAGTTGCAGGGCGCGGGTGAGAGCGTCGCCGGGATCAGCGACAACTTCGGCGCGCTGGGCCAGGTGGCGCGTCATCGTGGCCAGCGCCTCGGCGGAGATGGCGCGCGGCTGGTGCGGCTGGGTGAGGATGACGGTGGCAGCGCGCGGAAACAGCAGGCCGGTGATTTCATCCACCGCTTTATCGCGCATCGCGCCATAGACCAGGTGAATCCGCCAGCCCGAGAAATGCTCCTCCCAGAAGGCCAGCAGCTCGCGCGCGCCGGCGGGATTGTGCGTGCCGTCGAGATAAACTGCGGGAAGCGTCTGGAGCCGCTCGAGCCGCCCCGGCCAGCGCACCATCGCGATGCCACGAGCGATAGCCGCGTCATCAATGGGAAACCCACGTTCCGCGAGCAGGCGCGCCGCCGCCAGCGCGGTGACGGCGTTGCGCACCTGGAAGCGCCCCGGCAGCGGCAGCTCGATCTCCATGCGCCTGGTGGAATGGGCAGCGCGAACCACAGCGCGATAGCAGCCTGTGGCGATTCCGTCGGGTCCGGCTACGGAGCGCAGACTCTCAACGCGGTAGGCGGCGTCCACTTCCACCAACCGCGCGTCCATCTCTGCGCAGCGTCGCGCAATTACCGCGCGGGCCTCGGGCCGCTCGGCCGCGCTAACCACCCAGCCGCCAGGCTTGATGATGCCCGCTTTTTCGGAGGCGATCTCCTCGATCGAGTGACCAAGGAAATCCTCGTGGTCGAAATCAATCTGCGTGATGACAGCAACCTCGGGCTGCACGATATTGGTAGAGTCGAGGCGCCCGCCCATACCCACCTCGAAGACGACGCAGTCCGCCTGGCACCGCCCGAACCATTCCATGGCCATGGCGGTCAGGCACTCGAAGTAGGTGGGGTGCGCGGTCAATGCGCCCGAGGCGAGCAGAGCTTCGATGAGGGCGTGGAGGCGGGTGAAGCTTTCGGCGAACTCGTCATCGGCGATGTCTTCGCCGTCCAAGCGCAGCCGCTCGTTGATGCGTTCGAGGTGCGGCGAAGTGTAGAGGCCCGCGCGCAGCCCGGCCGCGCGAAGGATGCTCTCCATCATTGCGGCCGTAGAGCCTTTGCCGTTGGTGCCGGCGACGTGCACCGAAGGATATGCGTGGTGCGGATCGCCCAGCCGCTCGGCGAGCACGGTGATTTTGCGCAAGTTGAATTGCGCTGCGCGCGCCTGCTGCGGCGAGGCCAGCTCCCGCCCCAGCGTCAGCAGGTAACGGACGGCATCTTCGTACGTCATGCTAGGCCAGAAACAAGTCGAGCGCGTTGGCGATGTAGGTCTTCAGGTCTTTGCGCGGGACGACGGCATCGAGAAAGCCGTGCTGCAGCAGGAACTCGGCGGTCTGAAAACCCTCCGGCAGCTTCTGGCGAATGGTCTGCTCGATGACGCGCGGGCCGGCGAAACCGATCAGCGCGCCGGGCTCGGCGATGTTCAGATCACCCAGCATGGCGTAGCTGGCGGTCACGCCGCCGGTGGTGGGGTCGGTGAGCACGGATATGTAAGGCACACGCGCCTCGTCCAAGCGGGCCAGCGCCGCCGAAACCTTGGCGAGCTGCATCAGGCTAATCGTGCCTTCCATCATCCGCGCGCCGCCCGAGCAGGAAACAATCACCAGCGGCAGCTTCTTTTCCATCGCCAGCTCGATGGCCCGCGTCACTTTCTCCCCTACGACCGCTCCCATCGACCCACCGATAAAGCCAAATTCCATCGAACAGCAAATCAGCGGCCGGCTGTTTAGAAACCCTTCGGCGGTGATGATGGCGTCGCCCATGCCGAGCTTCTTCTGCGCCTCTTTGAGGCGCGTCACATAGGGCTTGGTGTCCACAAACCCTAGCGGGTCGGTGGAAGTCAGGTGTGCGTCCTGCTCAAGCCACCCGCCGTCGAACAGCAGCTCGAGCCGCCGCGTGGCGCCCAGCTTGAAGTGATGCTGGCACTTGGGGCATACCTGCCAGTTGTTCTCCAGGTCTTTCTTCCAGACGATGGCGCGGCAGGAGTCGCACTTGATCCACAGACCCTCGGTGCGCACGCGGCGCTCGTCGGGCGGCGTCGGCTGCTCGATCGGCTTTTTCTCTCGTTTGAACCAAGCCATTTCTAGAAGCTCGAAGTCAGATGCTCAATAGTCAATGCCTCGCTGGGCCAGAATACCCTTCGTATACGGGTGCTTGACCTCGCGCATCTCGGTAACCAGGTCCGCCAGTTCCACCAGCTTGGGATGGGCATTGCGGCCGGTGCAGATCACGTGCACGCGCTCGGGGCGTTCGGCCAAGGCCTTGACGACTTTTTCCGGGTCGAGCATACCGTAGCTGATGACGTAGTTGATCTCATCGAGCACCACGAGGTCGTACTTCCTGCCGTCGATCTGCGCGCGGCCGAACTCCCAGGCCTCCTGGCAGAGCCGGAGGTCTTCCGGGTCGGTTTCCGCGCCTCCGACCTTGACGAAGCCGCGGCCCATAGGACGAATCTCCATCTTATCGTCGCCCAGCATTTTCGCCGCGTCGAGTTCGCCATAATGCCAAGAGCCTTTGATGAACTGCACCATCAGCACGCGCAGTCCCTGGCCCACGGCACGAAAGGCTGTGCCCAGCGCGCAAGTGGTCTTGCCCTTGCCCGGGCCGGTGTAAACGATCAACAGTCCTTTTTCTTCGGGCATGAAGGAAAAGAAAGAAGCGATCGGCTTTCCGCTCTCAGCTTCTTCAAGAACCAAGGAATAGTGAAGCCAGCCACCGGAAAGGTCAAGCGGGGCGTCAGGGCGTGCTGCCACGTCAGGTACAACGTCGGGGCACGCCCGGCGCGGCGCGGGCGTGTCACAACCTGGATTCTCAGAGAGCTTTAGCCGCCGCGGAACAGGGAGACGACCTCAGGGCCTGAAGCCCAGGTCTCGGTGTGCCATGCTGCGGCACGGCCGTGCCCCTGACGAATTCGTGCCGGTACGGAAGCTGCGCCCCGATAAGGGGGCGGCTCAGGAAAGGGCGAGGCGCGTGCGGAGATCCTCAGCGATGGCGGCGACGCGCGTGCGCGCCTCGGCTGACATTGCTTGACCCGCTCTGCCGGTGGCCTCGCGCAATACGAACCAGATACCGGGACGGAAAATGCTTCCGTCGGGACAGATCGCTCCGGTGAGCTGAGTAATTTCCAGGCCCTTGCCGGCGACGGAGCCGTCGAGGATGCCGCGGACATCGTCAATCAAGTCCTTAAAACCCTGGGTGACCAGAACCCCGTCTATGTCGCGTGGAACGCGCGCCTCGGTCTCTTCCAGATCGTAGTCCGGCAGCGGGCGGCTAATCATCAGCTCAACCGCCGCAGTCGGCTCGTTTGCGTCGGGGGAAACTTTAATCGCCATAGGCAGCAATTCTTTTATACCAAGCGGGCTCTTTCGGCTAGGGGGTGCGGCAGCCGGCCTCTTCCCACATGGGTTTCTATTTGGGATAGGGGTGGCCGGAAAGAATCGCGAAGCCCCGGTAGATCTGCTCCGCAAGCAGGACGCGGGCGAGCTCGTGCGAGAGAGTCAGCGTCGAAAGCGAAAGCTTAGCGTTGGCCCGCCGGCGCAGCGCTTCGGGAAAGCCTCCGGCATCGCCGCACAGGAAGATGAGTTCGCGCGTGCCGGCGTCGCGGTGGCCGGCGAGCCAGCGTGCGAATTGTTCGGAAGTGAATTGCTTTCCCGCGGCATCGAGCAAAACGACCATTGTCGCGGGTGTAGCCGCGGCGTCGAGTTGGAATTTGCGCAGGGCCGCAGAGGAATCGCGGAGCTCGAGCGCCTCGATCTCCGCGTGACGGCGAATGCGGCCTAGGTAGTCGTCCAGCAACGCGCGGAGTTCCGCGCGGCGCGTTTTGCCAAGCATCACCAGGCGAATCTTCATGCCATCCGGCTCGATCCTGGATTCGATGTCATTTCGAGCCCGGTGCTTTCTGCCGGGTCGAGAAATCTTTCAGAGAGATTCCTCACCCGCCGTGGCGGGTTCGGAATGACAGCGCAAAGAGGCACAGGCGCGAATAGCTCGACAGCGGGTTCATGGCCGCTGCCCACGCGGGTTGCGCAAGCGCGGTCGTGGGAACGGGGGCCCCGTGCCCGCCTCAGCATCAGCGTCAATCCAGGCCGTATTTCTTGCGCTTATCGAGCAGGGTTTTCCGGCTGATACCCAGGATTTCAGCGGCCTTGGAAATCTTATAGCGCGTGGCCTCTAGCGTGGCCTGAATGGCTTCGCGCTCGATTTCTTCGAGCGAGCGCAACCGGACCACTGCGCCACTGGAGACGGCGCGAACGCTTTCGGGAAAATCCTCCGGGCCAATTGCGCTGCCCTTCGCAAAGATCAGGGCGCGCTCGATGACGTTTTTCAGCTCACGCACGTTCCCCGGCCAGGCGTAGGCCAACAGCATGCGCTGCGCCTCATCGACCAGCAGGGCGTCCGGCCGACCGTGCACCGGCGCCAGCCGGGCCAGCAAGTGCTCGGCGAGAGGCAGGATGTCGGCGGGGCGCTCGCGCAGCGCCGGCACCGTGAGCGTGAGCACGTTCAGGCGAAAGTAGAGGTCCTCGCGGAAGCGCCCGGTGGCAACGGCTTTGGCCAGATCGGCGTTGGTGAGCGCCACCAGGCGCGCCTCGATGCGCAGCGTCTCGGTGCCCCCCAGCCGCTCGAAGCTGCGCTCCTCGAGCACGCGCAACAGCTTCGATTGAATGCTGGGAGCCAGCGCGGCCACTTCATCGAGCACGATCGTGCCGCCGCCCGCGAGTTCCAGGCGCCCAAGCTTGCGCTCCACTGCGCCGGTGAAGGCGCCGCGCTCGTGGCCGAATAGCTCCGATTCCACCAGTTCCTGCGGCAGACTGGCGCAGTCGATTTTCAGATACGGCGCGTCGCGGCGCGAGCCGAGCTCGTGCACCAGCCGTGCCAAGTGGTCTTTGCCCGTGCCGGTTTCTCCGGTGACGAGCAGCGTGGTGGGGGTGTCGGCGACCTTGTGCGCGAGCTCGAGCACGCGCAGCGCGGCGGGATCGGCGGCCACCCACGCAATGCGCTCCGCGATCATGAGCGCGCGTCTCTGTGAGCGGAGGTGTCATTCCCGGCGTTGCCAGCTCCCTCCGGCCCCGCCTCGGCCGGGGCAGTGGGCCCGGGATCGCGAAAATCAGTGCGCTTTGCCGCGCGCCAGAGCCGCTCAAGGTCGTAAAAATTGCGCGCGCGCTCGCTGAAGATGTGGACGATAAAACTGCCAAAGTCGAGCAGCACCCACTGGGCCGTGTCGTAGCCTTCGCGGTGCCCTGGACGAACCCCGCGCTGGCCAAGCTGTTTTTCGATTTCGTCGCCGATGGCCTGCACGTGAGGTGTGCTGAAGCCGGTGCACAGCAAGAAGTAGTCGGTGAAAGCGCCGATTCCCAGGTCGAGTAGCGTGACGTCCGCGGCTTTCTTGTTCTGGGCGGCCTCGACAGCGCAGCGCAGTTCAGGACGAAGAGAGTCTGTGCTCACCGGTATAGGGCCTGCTTTCCAATGTATTCCTCGATCAGCGGGGGAACAAGCCCGCGAATCGACTGGCCGCGATGGCATCGCCGGCGGACCTCGGTGGCGGAGACATCGCTTGCGACGCTGTCTAGCAAGTGCACCGTGGTGCGGCGCAGCGCAATCGCGTGCGGGTCGGCCGATGCCGCCGAAGCGTGAGGGCGACCGAGCAATTCGCGGGGGATCACCATGCGCAACACGTCGCTGCGGAACCCTGGACGGCTGGCCACGATGAAGTTGCAAGAGTTCAGCAGCGCCACGTACTCCTTCCACATGGGGATCTTCAGGAACGAATCCGCGCCTAGAATAAAGTAAAGATGGTCGCCGTGGCGATGAAAGACATGACGGAAATGACGCACCGTGTCAATGGAATAATAAACCCGCTGGCCCCCCAGCTTGGGGCCAGCTTCGGCCAGTGAGGGCACAAACTGCGGGTGGCCAGCGCAGGCCAGTGCCACCATGGCAAAGCGGTGGGGGAACGGGGCGAGACGGTGGCGGACCTTGTGTGGCGGGCGGCCCAAGGGGATGAACAGCACGTGGTCCAGATGGAAGCGGCGCTGCGCCGCGCGGGCTACGGCTACATGCCCGACGTGAATGGGATCGAAAGACCCACCGAACAGCCCGATCTTGCGGGAGCGCCCGTTGGCACGTGAAGGGGCCTTGGGCTGCTTTACGCTCAACGGTCCTCCGTCCGCGGCGCAACCCGGCGGTCTCCTGTGGTTCCCATGCCGGCAACCGCTCCCCCAGCGATGCCCGATTCAGACCGGGCATCGGCAGGTTCAACTGAGGCAAGCGGCGCGAGGCGGTCGAGCGCATCGGCCAACGCGCGGACCAGGTGGGCTACGCCTTCGCCGGTCACGGCGGAGATGGCGTAGAACTCGAGCTGTCTTGAGGCGCAGAAGGCGCGCAGCGATTCCAAGCGCGCGCGGTCAGTGGTGGCGTCGAGCTTGGTTGCAACCACCAGCATGGGCTTCGCGGCCAGCGCCGCGCTGAACGCGGCAAGCTCCCCCTGGATAGTCTCGAAATCGCGCACGGGGTCGCGGTCTGAAGCGTCGCTTGTATCAATCAGATGCGCCACCAGGCGCGTGCGCTCGATGTGACGCAGGAAGCGGGTCCCCAGGCCAGCGCCGGTATGCGCGCCTTCGATCAGCCCGGGCAGATCGGCGACAACAAACGTGCGGCCGATATTTCTGCCGGGCGCGCCATCGGCTGAAACCACGCCCAGGCCCGGCTCAAGGGTTGTGAACGGATAATCGGCGATCTTGGGCCGAGCGGCCGAAATGCGCGAGATCAGCGTGGATTTTCCCACGTTGGGGAAGCCGACCAGGCCCACGTCAGCGAGCAACTTCAGCTCCAGCCGCAAATGCCTCTCCTCGCCGAGTTGGCCCTCCTCGAACTCGCGTGGCGCCTGGTGCCAGGGCTTGGCGAAATGCTGATTCCCGCGGCCGCCCCGGCCCCCGCGCGCCACCTGGCGGCGGTGTCCCGGGGCAGTGAAGTCGACAAGCTGCTCGCCGGTTTCCTCGTCGATGACGATGGTGCCCACCGGCACAGGCAGGATCAGGTCCTCCCCAGAATGCCCGGTTCGGTTCGAGCCTTCGCCGTGGCGGCCGCGCGCGGCGCGGAATTCGCGGTTGAAGCGGAACCTCAGCAGCGTGTTGTCGTGCGGGTTGGCCTCGAGGTAGATGCTGCCTCCCGCACCGCCGTCCCCGCCGGAGGGGCCGCCGCGCGGGACATACTTCTCCCGGCGGAAGGCGACGCAGCCGTTGCCGCCGTTGCCGGCCTTGACATAGATTTTGGCTTCGTCAACAAACACCGTTGTTTGCGCTCTGTTTAAGAGGATACGACAGGGCCGGAAGTTTAGGTAGCAGCGGGGGCTTTTAGGTACTGTGCGGCCCAGCGGATTGGTTGTAAAGCCCACCCCCGAAGCTCTTAGGTAGTGTTCTTCATTGAGATTGGGACACTCCCGTGCAGCATGTAGTGCCGCTCCTTCAGGGCGGCAAGGCTGCCAGCCTAAAGGCTGGCGCTACAAATTAGAATACCACCAGACTGCGACCGCCACATGGTGCATTCCGCCGGGCATTGGGGTATACTCGGCCTCAAAGGCGAGCATCAGCCATGAAAGCCTCGCTGACAACCTTCTTTCTCTTGGGTTTCGCAATCATCCTAACACTGCCGGCCGAGGCACAGCGCGGAGGAAGTCACACGGGTGGCTTCTCGGGCCGCGGGGGTGCTTCGGGTGCTTCGCGGGGATTTAGCGGAGCGACGGGGCATGGTATGTCCTCCCGGTCAGTCGGAGTGCCCTCCCGCCCAGGCGGTTTCAGCGGCCGACCGCCGGTCGTACTCATACGGCCACCCCTCCGGTCGAGGCCCATCGGGCGCGTGATTTCACCTGGCTTCAACGGGGCAGTGCGCCCGTCGAGCCCGGCACCGCGTCCCCTCTGGTTCAACCGTCCGGCTGAGCGGTTCGCTTTCCGTCGCTTCGATCATTTCAATGGTTTCCATCATTTCCATCGAGGCTTCGGATTCCCGATCTGCTCACCTGTATTCGGTTTCGGTATCTCGTTCCACCATTTTGGGCTATTTCACCAGGAGTTGGACTGCTTCCCGCGCCCGTTTGTGAGTCCGTTCTTCTTCCCCTTCTTTCCGTCGGTGGGGCCGTTTTTCGTGGTGCCCCCTCCAGTGGTATTTTCCCCGGAGCCACTCGCCGTGGCGCAACAGATGGAAGAGGCGCCCGCTGGCGAGTCATATACGGTGTCGGCCGAATCCCAGCCTCCTGGAGAACTCGCTCAGCCAGAGGAACGAGCGCCGCGGCCGCTGACTTTGCTGCAGTTGAAGGACGGCTCAATGTATGGCTTAACTGACTACTGGCTCGAAAACGGCAAGCTGCATTACTTCACTTCGTATGGCGGGGGAAACTCTCTGCCCATAGAGCGGATCGACCTAGACCGAACAGTGCAACTCAATTGGGAGCGCGGTGTCGAGTTCGTCCTGCGTCCCAAACCCCGGACCCGCTAGGCGGTTTCCATCATGGCATCCAGCCCAGCGCGCTGAGTTCGCCGCGGATAAACTCCTTTGTTCCTTGCGGCCCGCGCAGGCGCAGCTCCACCGGGCCGCGATCTGCTTCGAAGACAAGCTCAAAAGATAGGAAGGGACAGCACCGGCGCTCCAGCATGACCCATTCGGCGATCTTCGCGCACCAGTTGCCCTTCCCAGGAAATAGGAACGCGAAGCCGTCCGGCAATTCCCGCATCTTGCCGCAAGCAGCGAACAGTTCTTGCGACAGAGCCGAGTAGTGCTCGCGCTCACCAAGGCTAAAGACTGTCAGATCGCAGGCAATCGGTGGCTGATTACTGTTTGCGTTCTTCATCACTTCCACTTCTCAGCTTGAGAAAAAAAAGGCCGGAGAAAAAAAAGGCAGAACAAGACAGCGAACAGGAGCGGCTTTGATCAAGCCCTCGGAGTTCAGTCTGAGGACTTCAGCGACTAAAGCCGGGACTTGCGTCCTGAATATGGCACACGGGCCGCGGCAGGCGTGCTCTGACGAAGGCGGTCCGGCGGAGAGCCAGACCGCCCGGATATCGCTAATCCTTAGTCAGCGGGCGCCGGCGCAGGTACTGGCTCAGCGGGCTTTGCGGCCTGTGCCACCTGCTCGGCAGGCAAGACACTGATGTAGCGGCCTTGGCGGCCTTTATCCTCGAAGCGGACGATCCCGGTAATGCGGGCAAACAGCGTATCGTCTTTGCCTCGGCCGACGTTGAGGCCCGGCTTATGGGGCGTGCCGCGCTGGCGGACAAGAATAGTGCCCGCGTGCACGAGTTGTCCCGCGAAGCGCTTGACGCCCAGTCGCTGTCCCTGGGAATCGCGCCCATTGGTGGAGGAGCCGCCACCTTTCTTGTGTGCCATGGAATATTCCTTTCGCGCCGTCGCGAGCCCGATGAGGGCCTATATCGTAATGTCGTTGACTTGCACGGCAGTATAGTCTTGCCGGTGGCCGCGAATAATCTTGTACTGTTTGGTCCTGCGGTATTTCATGACCGTCAGCTTCGGGTGACGCCCTTGTTCGACGATCTTGCCAATGACCTTGGCCTGCGCGGCCTCCGCGCCGGTCAGCAGCTTCTTCTCGTCGGTGCGAATCGCAAGGACATCTTCAAAGGTGATCTGGCCGCCTACCTCGCCGGGCAGGCGCTCGACCTTGACGGTCTCGCCCGGTGCGACACGGTACTGCTTGTTGCCACTGCGGATCACAGCGTACATACAGCCTCCCGAAGCAATCACGAAACATTCATTATACGGGCGCGCTGCCAATCCCGTCAACGCACGCTGGCCGGGTTTTGCGTAGAATAAAACAAATCTTCAGGATTCCCCGCGGCATGCCAAGGCAAAACTCCGGCCCCTGGGGCGTCATGGCGACCGGTCACCGCCAAATGGACCGCCGCGCAATCAGAATTTGAATCGCTTGCCGATAATCCACTTCACAATCCAATGCTCGCTCGACCCGGTCAGGCCGCGGCCAACACCGAAGTTCAGCTCCCATTCGGGAGAAACGTTCAGGTCGAGGGTGGGAAAGATCAGGTGGTGCTGCTCGCCGAGCGGGAAAAAGTGGCTGATGGGGCCGGTTTCGGCGTAGTACTCGAATCCCGGAGCGAGAATTTTGGTCACATTGTAGGACACCTTCAGGCCAGGCTCGAAACCAGGGCCGCGATGCGCGTCCGGACCGCGAAAGGATTTCGAGAAGTCCGGGTTCACAGCAACATACCACTTGCCGAATTCCTTTTCGAGGATGGGCCGAATTTCGAGCGTAATCGTGTTGGGGTCGAACTGGTGTTTATTGAAACCCACCTCGGTGCTGAGACTGAGGCGGAACGGCAGGCG
>QHYU01000112.1:2916-18288 GCA_003224235.1 Acidobacteriota bacterium | reverse complement strand
CCGAATAATTTCATGCCCCCGAGAGGGCGGAGAGATGACTGGGTACAACCCGGACCAGCAACCGAAGTGTCGGTTGACAGAAAGCGCTTTCAGAGATGACAGATTGAAACCTTTCTTCAGCAACGTGTTACGTCTTCATCGTGAAGAGCAGCTTGGTTTCCGCCGCGAAAGTAATGTTTTTCTTGGCGGTCGTGGCCGCGCCCGCGGAGGCCGTCGCGCCTTCGCATCTCCCCACCCTTCCCAAGAAACCGGGAAGGATGGGCACCCAACGAAGATCGCAGAGGCCGCCGCACGCCGCGCCGCAGTACCGGATCTGCAAGACTTGCGGGTCAGTCGTATGGCAGCGCGAGCATGTCATGAGCTTATGCGGGCGCGGCCAGACCTTACCTTTACTGGCTTCTGGCTTTTGCGATCAGGTCCTGGATCTTCTGTTTTTCTGGGTACTGCGGATTGCTATTCAACAGTTTTTCCCAGGCGGCAATCGCGCCCGCGTGGTCCTTCAGCCCCTCCGAGCGCACGACGCCCATGTTGAACAGCGTGTTCGGGTGCGACGGATCGATAGCGAGGGACTTCTCGTATTCTTTCACGGCCTTCTCGGGGGAGCCGGAATACCAGTAGGCCGTTCCGAGGTCGGTCCGCACATTGATGTCGTTGGGGCGAACATCGAGGGCGCGGGTGTAATATTCGATGGCCTCGGGGTACACACGATTGTCGTAGTAGAGGTTGCCGAGCTGCACCAGCGTCTCCACATTCTTGGGATCCGCGTTCAGAGCCGCGAGCAGGGGAGCCGCCTGTGGCTGCAGCGACGCGGCCGTAGCCGCCGCTCCCGCTGCGGCGGGCGCCCCGGATAACGGCATTCCGGTACCGCTCGCAGCGGGGGTTGCCCCAGGAGTGGGCCCGACAACTGGCCCCAGACCGGGCGATGAACCATGCAACAGGTACCCCACCAGCAATCCAGTAGTCAGGCAGACAAGCGCGAGCAGGTAGGCTTCGCGGCTGGTCCACGTGGCGCGTGGCTCAGTCTTCTCGTTCGGCATCACGTTTCCTCCGATGAAGTCCCCCAGCAAGCTGCTAGGCGAAAATTGTAACTGTTTTTCTTCAAAGCTGCCCCGGAGGAGCTAGTGCTGTTGTTCTTAAAGTCTTTAACTCTCGAACAGTGAAAATATTGAACTGGTGCCAGACGTTCGAGGTCGTAGCCTCTGTGGTCGCGCCGGTATTTGACACGCCCCGGAGACATGGTTCAGGATGGCCCGCCTTTCGACTCGCTCGCAGAACTGTGCGCACGCCGCCAAAGACATTCATTCTGCTCAACCCAGCGGCCGGCCGTGGCCGCGCCCTGCGAGCCCAGCCGCACGTGGCCGACTACTTGCGTCTCCAGGGTCATCCGGCCGAGTTCGCCCAATCGCAAAGCGCGGAAGATTTTGAGCGGCGCGCGGCAGAGGCCGCGGCGGCGGGTTACGAGCGGATCGTGGCATTAGGTGGCGATGGCTCCTTTCAATGCCTGGTAAGAGCGACGCTTGGCGCCCCAGTGGCGCTGGGATTTTTCCCGGCAGGGGGTGGGAACGACATCGCCGCCGCGCTGGGCATCCCCAAAGATCCAGTGGCAGCGGCATACGTTTTTCTCCGCTCGCAGCCGCGCCCGATGGATGTGGTTCGCGCTCGCTTCGCGGAAAAGACCAGGATCTACATCGGCGGCGGAGGCCTGGGCCTGGATGCCGAGGCCGCGCGATTGGCCAACGGAAAGTTTCGCCGCCTGCCGGGCGCGGCCCGCTACGTCGCCAGCGGGCTCTGGGCGCTGGTCAACTTCCAGGCGTTTCACCTGGAAGCAGAGTTGGACGGAGAGCGCGTGCTGAGGGCGAGCAACCCCCTGATGATTGCCGCGATGTCTAACACGCCGAGCTACGGCGCCGGGATAAAGATTGCTCCGACCGCCGAGATTGACGATGGTTTGCTGGACATCACGCTCGTAGCGCAAATGTCGTGGATGCGCCTGGTCGAAGCGATTCCGCCGATCCTTCAAACGGGAAACTTGCGCTGGCCGGAGATCCGGCGCTTCCGCGCGTCCCGCCTTATTTTGCGCGTCGACCGGCCGGAGATGTTCCACGGCGATGGCGAGTTGCTGGGAGAACTAAGCCCCGGAATGTCTTTGGAAATCGAAAACTTGCCCGGGGCTATTCAGGTGGTGGCCCCGGCGCGAAGGTGAGTCGTCGTGTCGTGTGGCTGCCGCCCGGCCTACTTCTCGCTCTTTTTCTTGTCCACTTTCAGATTAATCACGATTTCCTTGCGGCTGTCGAAACTGGAGATGGTGCGTTTGGCGGAAACCAGATCCTGGTGCTCGGCGTGGATTTCGTAATCCACGTTGGGGTCGAGGCCGCTGAAGCGGTAGTGTCCAGTGTCATCGGCAATGTGGGTTTTCACGGTCATGGTGCGCAGGTTTTTCAGGTAGACCACGCTCGAAGGGAGGGGCGCATCCTGTTTGTCCACCACCGTGCCCAGAACGGTGCGCAACTGAGATTCGCGCTTCTGATCGCCAGCCGAGGCGCCAGCCACAGCCACCGCCACCAGCAAAATCACTGCGCATATGCACCACTTCCTCACTTCGGTTTTCCTCCTGGCGCAGGCGAAAGACGGAACACCAGATCCGCGCGGTTCCCCGTCTTGGCATCGATCTTGCGCGTCTCGCGCTGATAACCTGTCGCAGTAACCGTCATCTCGTACTCGGCTCCCACCGGCACTCGCACAGCGAACTCACCGCGCCGGTCCGAGCGGGCCTCCCAGCGCGCTTTCTTCTTGTCCGCCCGGCGGACGCGAATCGCCGCGCCCGGCAGCGCGAAGCCTGGTTCGGTGAAAACGGTGCCGAAGAGCAGGAAGTCATTCTCGTGGGCGCTTTTCTTGCGCTGGTCGCTGTTTCCAGCCGCGTCGGACGTGCGGGCAATGCTGACTAGCCGCTCCGCTCTGGCGTACGGAGCCAACCCAGCAAGGCTCAGCAGCAAAGCGGCAGGCGGAATCAGCCTCCAATAGGTAGGATGGCTCAAGCGAGGGAAGGGATGCCGGGGCGAAGCGGACAGGGAGTTACTCGATCTCCTCTTCCTCTTCATCCAGCACTTCTTTGTCCTCCAGTTCCTCCGCTTCCTCGTCTTCCTCTTCTTCGGAGATGACGTTGAGGCGAACGGGGTGGGTTTGTACCACCTCTATCTCGACCTCGCACTCCGGGCAGTTGAGGATTTCGCCTTCTTCCACTTCGTCTTCATCCACATCAATCTCGGCCGCGCATTCGGGGCACCGGACCACTGTGAAAACCTCCTTAAAAAGATCGAACCCGATCCGAGCGGGCGTATTATATAACGCCACCGCCGCCAAGGGTGAGGGACACAGCGCAAGAGTAACAGGAATTTCATCCTCCAGCCTAAGGGAATCCGGGCGGACACCGCGGCGGCCGAACGTTCCAAAGTGGGGCGCGCAGAAGCTCAGGCCATGGCGGGCAAACGCGAGTATCCGGATCATCCGGTGGTAGGCGTGGGCGGCGTGGTAATTTCCGGCGACCGCGCGCTGCTCATCCGCCGAGGCGCCGAGCCGCTCAAAGGCGAGTGGTCTATCCCCGGCGGCACCCTGGAGGTTGGGGAAACGCTGGCCGAGGGAGTCGCGCGTGAGTTACGCGAAGAGACCGGACTCGAGGTCCGCGTGCTCGATCTGATCGAAGCCTTCGAGCGCATCTTTCCGGATAACGCGACGACGGATCCCCCGGGGCCGCAGACCCGGGCGGCGCAGAACTTGGGATTGGCTTCCGAGGGCCAGGCGGGCGCGCGGGCCGCAACGCACCCCGCCCCCACCAAGCCGCAGAAACGCCCTCAGTATCACTTCGTGATCCTGGATTATCTCTGCGAGGCGGTGGCTGGAGTGCCGCGCGCCGGCAGCGATGTCACCGAGATCGCCGCAGTGCGTGAAGACGAGCTCGGCCGCTACCGCCTCACCCCGGCCGCCACCCGCGTCCTGCGAAAGGCCTTTGCCATGGCCCGCGCGCGCAGCGGCAAGTAGCGTGGGCCAGCAAGCTGGTGCGCGGCTTCTGGCAAACAGCCGTGCAGCGTGAACGCTCCGGTGCCTCTGCAGTATTGTCTGGCTGAGCCCGGCCCTGGGGCATGGCATTGATGGTAGCTGCTAGGGATTTTTCCGGGCCTTGAGGATTTCAATTCCGGCGTTGCTGTTGGTGAGGCGCAACTCGCAGGCCCCGCTGCCCATCTTTCCCGCCAGCGAGTCGCCACCGGTCACGCCCGAGACCGTCACCGGCAGCTCACTTGAGATCTGGCCAAAGGAGGTTCTGGCGCTGACGTTGTAGCCGGCATCCTCGGGCAGATAAATCCTGATGGGCGCGAAAGACGTTCGCAGGGTAATGCTATTGCACGACGACGAGCCCGCCGTCTTCACCGTCACCCCCGACACTTCGATCGCGCCATTCTGGTTGTCCACATCGATGCTTCCGCTGATGCCGTTCAGGATCACCGAGGAAAACGACACGCGCGCATTGACCGAGCCTTTGATTGCAGAAGCGGTCAGGCCTCCGTTGGAGTTCTCGACCGTGAGCGAGCCCCCGATGCGATCCACACGCACGAGTCCGAAGCTGGTCTTGACATGAGTTTCGCCACCTATATCGGCGAGGGTCACATTGCTGTTCCCGGTCACGATTCGGACGCCCCGGCGGATCTCCCTCAGCTCAATCCCGCCGAACGAGCCGCGCACTTCGGCGGAGCCCGTGACGCTCGCGAGCTTGATCGCGCCATTGGAGTTGCTGGCTGTGGCGTTGCCGCCGATGCCCGAGGCATCGATCTCGCCGAAGGTAGTTTTCAATTGCGCGCCGCCTCGGATCTCTCGCACAAAGATCTTTCCATTGGAGCTTTCGATCTCCACCGGGCCGGCTGCATCGCTCAGGTTAACGGCACCGAAGCTGTTCCGCACGACGGCGGACCCACCGACTCGGTTCCCGCTGATATTGCCGTTCGACGCCGTGCAATTCAGCTTCGTGCCAATGTCGGAGAAGCTGATCGGAGCAAACGAGGTGGTCAGTTCCGCCGCACCCGCGATGCTGTGGGCTTCCACGGCGCCATTGTTGTTGTGGACTACCAAGTCCCCGCTGATATGAGAGGCATTCACCGCGCCAAAGGCATTGGAGACCGCGGAGGGCCCGCCGGCCTGCTTCAATTCGACGTTTCCATTGCTGTTCACAATGGTGGCCTGCTTACCAATGTTGCTGGCGGTCACCTCGCCGAAGCGGTTGCGCAGGCTCAAGGCGCCCTCCACCGCCGCCACTCGGACGAAGCTGTTGTTGTTGGCGACCGAGACGTCGCCGGCATTCCCGGTCAACTCGATCCCTCCAAACGAGTTTTGCAGCCGCTGGCTCCCCCGGCCGTCGCGAAAGGTCAGCAGCCCGTGGCTGTTCTCAATGTCCGCTTCGGCCTTGAGCCCCACAACCGAAACGTTGCCAAAGCTGTTCTTGATGTGCAGGGGCGCGGTTTCGGGCATGGTGATGTCGTAGTTCACGGAGAAGGAGATGCTCTTGTGCCCGCGGAAGAAATCCTTGTGTGTATCCGGATAGTCGGTGCGTACGGAAAGAGCCGCGCCTGTCTGCTCGACCTGGATGGCGATTTGATTGCCGAAGTTGGCCGCCGCCTCGCGCGAGGGCGCGGAAACGCGGATGTTCGCCACAATGTGGACGTCGCGCTGTGCGTGGGTGTGGATGACGATATCACCGAGACGGTGGTCCAGGCGCACCTGCTGTCCCGGCACCAGCGCGACTGTTTTCTCGAACGTGCGGGCAAACTCTTCCTGTGGCTCCCGGCTCCCGGTCCAGGCCCGCGTTGCGCCGAGCAGGCCGAGCAGAGCGACGATAGGTACAACACTGCGAATCGTTTCCCGACGTGTCGAGGCGCTCACCTGCATTCATTCCTCCCCGACTACATCCTGTAGCGTGCGCTGTTTTTGCTGGTAGATCTCCAGCAGCTCTTGCCGCAAGTGGGCATTCCAGCGGTTTTGCTCGATGTTGGCGCGGCACTCCGCAATCGCGGCATCCAGCAGCAAGAGCTTCTCCCGATAGCTGACCATCAGCGGCGTCGCGGGGTGTTCGATCCGCGGCCCGGCCAGCGCGGAGAGCTTCTCAATGGACTTGATGTAAGCCGCTTCGGCGGCTTCGACTTCGCGCACAGCTTGTTTGTTCAACAGGCGTTTGGCGGTGTCGGGTTCCACCGCCGGCTCGGGGTTGTGTAGCAGCATCCAGGCGCCGGAGGCCGTAATCACCAGCAGCGCCAGAGCTGCGGCTGCCACTTGCCAGTTACGGGCAAAGCCGCCCCACAACCATCCCAGGCTCCAAATTCGCGGCGCGCGCGCCGCGTCCTGGGACTGCGCGACCAGCGCCTGCTGAATCCTCGGCCACAGGCCGGGGCTATCCCAGCTTTTTCGCATGTGCCCGGCCACGGCGGAGATTTCGTTCCAGAGCCGCAGCTCGCGCGCGCAGCCGGCGCAACTCTCGGCGTGCCTTGCCAGTGCTTCCAGGGAAGGGGGCTCCTGTTCGCGCAGGACGCGCTCCAGGTCTTTACATTCAATCTTCATGACGGCTCCGACTTCACAGACTTTTCCGATTCTGACAGCAGGCGGCGAAGCTTCCGCTTGGCCTGATACAACATGTTTTTCGACGACGCCTCAGAAATGCCGAGCATGGCCGCAATTTCCGAGTGGCTGAAACCCTCCACCTCGAACAGTAGAAACACATTCCGGTAATGGGGACTGAGTCGAGCGACACAGGCTTCGAGCGCCAGCCGCAGGGGGTGATCGGTCGCAGCCGCCGGCGCCTCAAAGGTCCCTTGTGGCTCCAGGTCCTGTTCCGGTGTTTCCTGGCGCCGTTGCTTCTTCCGTCGCAGGTCGTAGCAGGAATTCAGCAGGATACGGTAGATCCAGGTCGAAAACGCCGACTGGCCTTTGAAACTCCTGATTCCGCGATGAACCTTCAGGAAGGCTTCCTGAACGGCATCTTCAGCGTCATGCACATTTCCCAGCAGGTTCAGGGCAATGCTTTTCAGGCGAGCCCCGTGTTTCTGATAGAGCTGCTCGTAAGCCGACAGGCTGCCGGTGCGGCAGGCCTCGGCAAGGGCGGAATCCTCCTCGAGCCCCACGGCAGTGCGCGCGTTAGCCGCCGAGGGAGTGACCTGCTTTGCCGGGTCGTCAGAACGGCGCAAACAGATCTCCTGGGCGCTTGGCTGCCAACCTAATGTATTCTCCAGCAGCAAAGCCAGCCCCCCAATTCCATTCTTTTTTGCTCCCAACCCTTTAGACGCCAAAGAACCGCGGAATGTCAAGGACGTGAAGGAGATATGCGGTGTAACGGCAGTGTGCCGCTGGCGATTTCAAACAGCCCAGGCCGCCGGAAACCATACAAACCGCCGGCGAGACGCCAGCGCTACAAAAAGGCTGACTTCGACTGAGGCGCGAGCCCAAAGTAGATTTTCTTGTGAAACGGGCTGCTCTCATGCCCGATGAGAAGCTGCAGGATTCTGCTGGCATCGGTGAATCAGCAGCCGCGGGTTTTGGATGCCGGCGGGCAGATCGAACACCAGATCGGTCGTGTAGGATTCGCCGGGCCGGAGGGTCTGCGTCAGCGGTGCGCTTTTGCCCTGCGCCTGCGCGAGCGCAGCCTGGCCCTGGTCCGAGGGCTCATACTGCAGTCCCTGGTCATCGGTCACCACCACCCTTCGGGGATTTGGCGACAGAGGAGCATATCCGCGGTGTGAGGAGATGGTTCTCTCATCGAACCACGTCTTCACCTTCACCACATAAAACGTTCCGGCGGCGCTCCTTTGATTGAGCGGCGGGCCAAGCGTTTTCGCCGTCGTGAGATCCACCACCGAATAGGCCACGTGACAGTCCACTTCACAGAAATATTTCTGCTCGCCGGCGCGAAGTACCTTCTCCGTGCTGATGAGCGAAGCCGCCAGTAGCAGCCCGGCGTAGACCGCCGCGCCGCCCAGCGCCACGATCCCGGCGTACTTGGCCAGGGTGGGCTTCCCGCGCGCCAACCCATAAACGATGACCAGCCCTGTGACGCCGAGCGCGAAGCAGGTGCCCAAGAAGGTCAGAATCACCAGCGGAGCAGACTCCGGCATGAACTCCATCGGTGGCCTCCTTCTGGCTCTTGCTTTATTGCGTTGCCCTTTGACCACAGCCCGCTGCTGCATCCGGGACGCGGCCGAAGCGTCGCTCGCGAGCGCGAAACTCTGCAATCGCCTCGTCAAGATCCTCGGCGCCGAATTCAGGCCACATGCGCGGAGTGAAGATCAGTTCGGCGTAGGCGCTCTCCCAAAGGAGAAAATCGCTGAGTCTTTGTTCGCCGCCCGTGCGGATGAGCAGATCCACATCGGCAGCGCCGTCGTGATTGACCTCGCCCAGCACGCGGGCGAATGAATCGCGCGAGAGCTCGGTGACCTTGTAGAAGCGGCAGGCGGCCCGAAAGATGGCCTCCCGCGCCGAATAATCCACCGCGAGCCGCAGGTGCAGCGCCCCGCCCTGGCCGGTGGCCACTTCGGCAGCTTCGATGACTTCACGGAGGCCGCGGGAGAGCCGGTCGCGCCGGCCAATCACGCTGACACGAATGCCGTGGGCGGCCCACGGATGGGTTTCCGTGAGCAGGTATTCGTGCACCAGCCGCATCAGGATTGTCACCTCGGGCTGGGGCCGCTGCCAGTTGTCCGCAGAAAAGGCGTAGAGGGTTAGCGTGCTGATGCCCAACGCCGGCGCGGCCCGGACGACGCGGCGCACCGCCTCCACGCCGGCACGATGGCCGGCCACCCGCGGCAGACCACGCGCCTGAGCCCAGCGGCCGTTCCCGTCCATGATGATGGCGACATGCAAACCCGTTGGTTCCAAGAGTTCCACCCTTCTTCCCCAGCCGCGCGGCCGCGCCGGGTGCCGAGCCGATTGGTCGCAAATCACTTTGCCATGCAAAGTGTATCGAGAAAAAAAATTGCCCCGGCTAGCGCTCCCGCGTCGCCCGAATCAGTGCCTCCATGTGATCGAGATACCGCTCCAGGGCTCGGCGGCCCGCCGCCGTCAGGCGGTACTCAGTCTTCGGCAGCCGCCCGTCGAACGATTTGCTGCACGCGATGTAGGCCGCTTCTTCGAGCTTGCGCGCGTGTACGCTCAGGTTGCCGTCGGTGGTCTTCAGCAGCGCCTTCAGCTCATTGAAGGTGAGGGAGTCATTGACCGCCAGCGCGCTCACGATCCCCAGCCGCATCCGCTCGTGGATCAGGCGGTCGAGCGCCGGTGTTACGCTTTCCTCCGCGCGGCCGCGTACGGAGCGCAGCCCGCCACCGCGGCCCTTCTGGGCGCGTTCTTGCGCCAACGCACTGGATTTAGCCATCCGACCTCCTTTCCACAACCAGATCCTCAGCCACCATACCTTCCCGCAATCACCAGGCCGAAAATGATCTGCAGCGCGCCAAAGCCGACGGCCATAAACCAGTTGCCCCAGGACGCCGGCGAAAACAGTGCCAGGGCTCCGGTAAACATGAAGCAGAGCCCCATCACCGGCACGACTCGGACCGAGAAGGCTCCGCCGGTTACCACGGCTGTGCCATACAGAAGCAGCCACATTCCCGGAAGCACAGCGGCGTACCCTGCGGGAAAAAGCACCACGGTCAGCAGCGCCCCCACCAGCAACGGCGGAACAAAACTCAGCGCGAACTTCCGCCCCGGACCTGATAGCAGCGGCACTTTGGCCGCGCGCGCCTTCCGCGCCGTCGCGCCCGCAGCGATGCCGACGGCCACCAAGGCCTCCGCGAGCCAGGTGGCCAGCCACGCATTGGGACTCGTCTGCTGCGCGGCCACAAACGACGCCGCCAGAGCCGTCCACCCGATGGCAAAGCCACCCCAGCCGGGCACGGCCGTAAACGAGCCCGCGCGCTCCATCGTTTCTCGGATGAAGCGCAGGTTGTCCGCCGCATGCGCCTCGAGCGCCACCGGCTCAGGGCGACGAGAGCGCAATGGGCCCGCCGAAGACATGCTGCTAGGATACGCCTGGCGCCATCCCTGTCAAGTACTTTGTAAGGCAAAGGTGCCAGCTGCCAGAGCTTTACGCCTCACCTGATCGAGGGTAGCGGCCTTGCAGCCAATTCCAGCGGATGGCGAGCACTTCGCCAAACATGGGCAGGCTGTCGTTAAGGCCAGTGTGTCATTCAATCAGGACACCGCCAGCTTCGCAAAGCTCCTCGATGAGGCGACGGCGAAGTACGGGAAGCCTAAGGCGACGGGGACGAACACCGCACAGAAGGGGTTCGGTGCGAGGTGGGAACTACACACCGCGGCCTGGTCGTCTCTGCCCGACGGCTGCTCGGTGACACTACTCGAAGAGATCAGCCCGAACGGAGGTCTGTACAGCCTGCTCCCCATTCAAACCGCCGATGAGGAGAAGCGCAACCACAAAGAAGACAAGCCCAACCTCTAACCCGGAGCCCCGGGCCCGTGCTTGTTCAGGCGGGCTCGTTCTGTGATTGACTTAGGACCACGCGGTGCCAGTTTTAACGGGCCTAAGACTACCCTGGCGTGGCTCTTCGGGAAATTTCAGAGATGTCAGAGGGAACACATCTTCTTTGGAGTCAGTGCCCTGAAACCACTGGCACCAAGCCCGCCGTCCCCCGTTCCAATCCTCAATCTCCCTGATGGTCATCTTCGGACCACCGGACATGAGTTGCACTACATCACCTGCTTTGAACTGCTCCGCCGTAAAGGATACTCCTCGAACATAGCAAGTCACTTGCCATTCAGATGCAGGTTCATCTTACCAACGTTGTACGCCGCAAAAGGCAAATTTCGTCCCTAACCCTGTCCTACAACCGTTCGATTTGTAGGGTTCTACAGGTCTATAAGTTATTGAGCTGCCGTAAGTTATTTGTTTCCAGTGCACCAAAACTGACACCAAACTAGCACCAACGCCTGGCAGTCCCAGGGCTGCTGTTCTTTGCTGTCGCGTAACTCGCCGTCTCCCCCATGTCTGCGAAACTGTGGAGGAGGCTCCGCAACAAAGTCGCCGGCAATGAAGTTTAAAGAGTGAGTGAAAAAAGCCCATATGGATGCTAGGATTGCTCTCCGGACGAGTAGCGGAACCGTTTCGATGAGCCAGAAGACAGTCCCGCACTTCCAAGATACAGACCCGAGGTACCTTCCAACCTACACACTTTCCGAAGCTTCGCATTATCTCTTGATCCCGATCGCTACTTTGCGTTCTTGGGTGGTCGGACGCTATTACCCCGTGCGGGAAGGGAGAGGCTTCTTTAAACCACCTATCTTGGTTCCTCAGAAGAACCCGATAATGCTTTCCTTCGTGAATCTCATCGAAGCTCATGTTTTAGATGCCGTCCGTCGCGAATTTAACGTCACCTTTCCAAGGGTAAGGTCGGCGATTAACTATCTCCGTCGAGAGTTCAAGTCCAATCATCCCATGGCCGAACAAAGGATTGAGACAGATGGCCGCGACCTCTTCGTCCGAAGCTTTGGAAAACTCATTGCTGCATCCAGAGAGGGCCAACTTGCGATGTCGGAGTTGATTGAGTCCTATCTGCGCCGAATCGAATGGGACGAATATGGTTTGGCACGTCGTTTGTACCCGTTCACCAGAAAGCGCCACCCTGATGAGCCAAAGGTGATTGTCATCGATCCACGAATCTCCTTTGGTAGGCCTGTGCTGGCGGGCACAGGGATTCGGACAGCCATCGTTGCCGAGAGGTATAAGGCAGGAGAGTCCATCGAAGAGCTAGCTAAGGACTACAGCCGTGAGCGCCTCGACATCGAGGAAGCGATCCGCTGCGAGCTCTCAGTCGAGGCCGCATAAGCCGCCCACCTACTTCCTCGACAGATCACTTGGAAGACTCAAATTGGCAACCGCACTCCGCCAAGCAGGGCTTCTCGTCGAAGTTCATGATGACCATTTCCAGCAGGATGCCACTGACGAAGAGTGGCTAACCGGCGTGGGTCAGCGAGGATGGGTTGTTCTGACCAAGGACGAAAAGATCCGTTATCATGCTCAGGAGTTGCGTGCGCTAGTTTCTCGCGGCGTTCGGGCTTTCGTCCTGACTGCTCGCAATGTTAATGCCGACGAGATGGCATCGATCGTCCTTGGCGCGCGAACAAAGATTGAAAGGTTCTTGGCCAAACATGCGGGGCCATTCATGGTTACCATTTCGCGCGGTGGGACACTTGCGGTGCTTTGGCCTGAGTCGGGCCGCAAGAAAGCCTCGCGATAGAGTTCAAGAATCACCTGATTCTGGAACGCGGAAATCGGGTGAAACCGTCCCCGAAATCTCAACCACTTGCAGGGATGGCCAGCGAATGGTTTTTGGAGCCTTGCAACTCGCTGACTATTCTGGCCACAGTTGCGAACTGTTCCGAGGCCTACGCCTAGCTCGCGGGCGATCATGTGCCAGGAAGCCCCTTGGGCCCGCGCCGCCATGCCGGACCGCACACGCTCGCGGATCAGCTCCCGCTCGAATTCGGCGATGCTGGCGAAGATGCCGAACACTAACCGTCCGTTTGGTGTCGAAGTATCCACGCCCTCGTGGAGCGAAACAAACTGAATCCTGAGCGCATCGAACTCGCAGAGCGCGTTCACAAGCTGGCCAGTGATGCCTTAGCTGCTAGTGGTCCCGGCGCCTAAAAAATGCGAAGAACCCGCAACGGGGCACGGACAGGCCTAGCATAATGTCCCCGCTGGTAGGGTTGGTAGGGCTTCATGACCGTTCGGACGTACAGAGGCACAGAAATGCTTGTGGCGGTCGTCCACGCCCGCAACTCCTTTGGAATGTGCTCTTACGGAAAATGCGCTTGTAAGTCCTTTAGAATGTGCTCTTACAAAATCATTGGACTTAAAGTCCCATGGAATCACACTCTTCCAAAAAAGAGGGGGAGGGGGCGTGGTAAGACAGAGGTCAGCGTCACTGCCGCTTCTTCGGGTAGCGGCCGAGGAGCCAGTTCCAGCGGATGGCGAGCACTTCGCCAAACATGCGCAGGCTGTCGCGAATCATGTTCACCTTGGTCTGTGGGTCGTGCGCCCAACGCACGGGAATTTCGATGGCGCGCAAACCATGGCGTTTGGCGAGGAAGAGGATTTCGGGGTCGAAGCCGAAGCGCTCGATGCGCTGCTGCTCAAAGACGATGCGCGCGTGTTCGCGGACGAAGGCTTTAAAGCCGCACTGCGTGTCGGTGAAATCCAGCCCAGTGACCGCGCGGACGACGGCATTGAAAACCTTGCCGGCAAGCTCGCGCAGCGGCGACTGGTGAACTTCGATCAGGCTGGGATCCACGCCGCGCGAGCCGATAGCGACCTCGTAGTCACCCAGCGCGGCGAGCAGCTTATCGGCCTCCTCGATCGGCGCGGACAGGTCAGCATCGGTGAACAGCACGATCCGCCCGCGGGCCTCGAGCATGCCGTGGCGCACGCTGTAGCCTTTGCCGCGGTTGCGGCCGTTCGAGAGCAGCCGCAAGCCGGCGAATTTCGAGCGCCACTCTTCCACAACAGCCGCACTGCGGTCGCTCGAGCCATCGTCCACGACGATCACTTCCGCGCTGGCGGGGCGAGTACTCAGATACTCTCGAACACGCCGCAGGGTTTCGGGGAGGCGCCGTTCTTCATTGTAGGCAGGGATGACGATGGAAAGTTCTGGAGGCGGCTGGTCCATTCCGGTTATTGATTTCCCCAGCCGTAGCGGCCCACGAGTGGCACAAACCGGCAGTAGTGCAGCACGCGCGAGGCTATGCGGCCGCCGGTCTTGCGCACCTGGAGCAGCTCCTGCTGGTCCGGCAGGCCCACGGGAATGACCAGCCGGCCGCCTTCGGCCAGTTGTTCGACCAGTGGCGGAGGCAGATCCGGCGCCGCCGCCGCGACCACGATCGCGTCAAACGGCGCGAACTCGGGCAGACCCAGCGTGCCATCGCCGGTGTGGACGTGAACGTTGGTGTAGCCCAGGAGCTCGAGCCGCTGCTGAGCGGCCAGAGCCAGCGACGCGTTGGTCTCGACGGTGTAAACCTCGCGCGCGAGCAAGGAGAGCACCGCGGCCTGGTAACCCGAGCCGGTGCCGACCTCGAGCACGCGCTCGTCGCCCGTGAGCTCCAGCGCCTCGGTCATCGCCGCAACCATGAAGGGCTGCGAAATCGTTTGCCCTTCGCCGATGGGCAGCGGCTGGTCCTTGTAGGCGTCGTGGACCAGCTCTGGAGGAACAAATTTGTGGCGCGGCACGGCCAGCATGGCCTCGAGCACGCGCGGTGAGCTTATCCCGCGGTCGCGGATTTGCTCATACACCATGGCGCGGCGCTGCTCGAGGAATTCCGCGGCGGCTTGCGGGTCCTCGCCGGCCGGCCTGACCGGCTTGTCTGGAGCGCCTTTGCCGCTGGTGGTCATCGTTTCGGCGCAGGGCCACACGAGCTCAGGCGGGCTGCAGGTGCCGCTCCCAAGCGCGCGTGGCGAGAATTTCTTCGATATGCGCGAGCGCGGAGTCGATTTCGTCGTCGCGGTTGTAAAAGTGCGGGGAGAGCCGGATGCCCGCCTGCGGGCGGTAGTCCACCAGGACGTCGCGGGCCAGCAGCTCGCGGGTGACCTCGCGCGCGTGCGGGCAATCCACGGAAACCGTGCCGGCTCGCTCAACGGGGTCCATGGGCGTGTTCACGCGCCAACCGCGGGCGAGCGCGCCTTCGATGATGCGCTTGGTCTGCCCCAGGGACTTCGCGCGGATGCGCTCAACGCCGACTGTGCCGATGATCTCGAGGCCCGGCTGGCAGGCATAAAGCGCGGGAATATGCGGCGTGCCGTTCAGGTAACGGAAGGAGTCTTCGCGGCGGTCGATGGGACCCACTTCAAATTCAAACGGGCGCTTGTGCGCGAACCAGCCGGTGAGCGTGGGCTTGAGCTTTGCGCGCAGGTCCGGGCGGACGTAAAGGTACCCCACGCCGGGCCCGCCGCAGAGCCACTTCAGGACGCCGCCGACGGCGAAATCGGCGCCAAGCTCGCGCGCGTTGACCGGAACGGTGCCCGCAGCCTGGAAAAGGTCCAGGATGACGAACGCGCCGACGCGGTGCGCGCGTTCGAGGATTGCGCGCGCGTCTACGATGCAGGAGCTGCGGAACAGTACGTAGGAGATGGGCACCAGCAGCGTCTGCTCGTCAATCGCGGCGAGGAGCTTCTCGAGCGGGATGCGGATGCCGTCTTCGCTTTTGACGATTTCGACGCGCGCGCCGCGGCTCTGCTGCTCCTGATAAAAATAGAGAATCGAGGGGAACTCCATGTCCACCATGACCACTTTGTTGCGCGGGCCGCAAAAGTCGAAGCAGGACGCAATCACCGCCTGGGTG
>QHYU01000112.1:0-2829 GCA_003224235.1 Acidobacteriota bacterium | reverse complement strand
GGCATCGCGCCCAGCGAGTTGCTGATCATGTAGGTGGTGCGGGCGAGGATGGGAAACTCCTCGCGCCACTTCAACAGCTCATCCATCGGTACGTTCTCCGCTGGCTGCCCCTTAGCCTGGTGACCGAGGGAATAAATAAGTTACCACACCGAACCAGCGGCGAGCCACGGCGAACTGCCCGAGCACTTGGCAGAGGGTTTCCCTGACCCACCTTGACTAATCTAACTAACTAGAGGATGGCACGTTTGCCGGACGCATCCCGCCATGCAAGGCCGTGGTGGCCTTTGCGGCAACCTGGGCGAGTGCGAGGACGAGTTGCGCTCGAGGATTGGATCCTGGACGGTTTTCAAGCTGGGCTATGAAGTGCCGGTGATCCCTCTAACGAGCGAATGAACTTCCGGGCATTCTCATCGTCCCAGTTCGCTGGGCCTGAGTGCCGGAAAACCATCGCACCATTGCGATCCAGGATGAGAGTCGTCGGGAAGCCTCGCAACTGAAATTCCGTGGGCAAGTCTTCCCCATACAGATACACCGGTACGCGGAATGGATGTTTATTGAGGAAATGCCGAACTGTCTGCTCATCCTCGGCTGTGGCAATGAGAAAAACTACTTGTTCGTCTTTGAGGGATGCAAACAGGTTCTCAATGCCAGGCATTTCCGCGACACATGGAGCACACCCAGTGGACCAGAAGTTTAGGAAGACTACCTTCCCCTTGAGCTCGCCAAGTGTCACCGGCGGTCCGCCCAGCGGTCGGACCGACCAGCGTTCAAGGGAGCGTATCCAAGGCTTGGGGAAAAAAGGGGCCGGAAACGCTTTCCAGAGGTCAGGGTTGTCACTGACTAAACCTTTGGCCTTGAGAATGCTCCCCTTCTCCGCTACCCAAAACCTACGGGCGGCGAAAATTGCCGCGGTGTCTACCGTTGCTAGGGTCAGCGCAATACCAACGGACAGGCCAATAAAAAAATGCTTGTTCAGGAGCCGCATAGACAGGTCCTCCTCTTCCTTCCCACAGTATACAAGCACTTGGGGCTTGCTGAGTCCATGCCTGCCCGGTCAACAAACCCAGATTATCAGTTCCCGCTCGATGACGCTGAGACGGGTCCAGCAGACCTGTCCAGGCCAGGTCGCAAGCGCGCCCACGCAAGGTAGCAGAGCGAGATGAAGGCCAGCCACGGCAAACCGGCCACGAGTGTGATCCTCATCCCCGGGATCCACCAGGTCGAGATTCCGACGGCCGTAAGCGCCGCGAGCCCGCCGAGTGAAGTCCACGGCCCCGGTGGCGCGAAGCGCAACGGAGCAGGTTGCTCGGGCGCCTCTGACTTTCCGCGCGAAATCTCCGGCCCAGGACTTCTACGGGCCCCACTTGCGGCGCCTGGGCTTGTCATGTCTTGCGCGTGGCGCCGACGAAAGGCCAGATGCGTGACAAAGATCATCATCCATACGAACAGGCCGCCGAAGAACGCTGCGCCAAGCATGTAGAGGTAAGTGGACTGCTGAAGAAAATGCTCGAGGAGCAGCGCGGCAAACATCCCCGCGCTCGACACCAGCAGCGCGTGAACAGGCGTGCCGTGGCGGCTGAGCTTTCCCAGCGCCGCGGGAGCATAGCCGCCGCGCACCAGCGAAAACATCATCCGCGTGGTCAGATAGAGGTTGCAGTTCACACTCGATAAGGCCGCAGTCAGCACAACGAAGTTCATCAGTGCCGCCGCAGCCGGGATGCCAACGGTTTGGAAGACGCGCACAAACGGGCTCTCCGCCAATCCAACCTGATTCCAAGGCATGACGCCGACCAGCACGGCTATCCCGCCGACGTAGAACAGCGCCAAGCGCAACAAGGTCTTGCGCAGCGCGCGCGGCACGGCCACCTGCGGGTCGCGCGCTTCGCCCGATGTGACCGCGACGACTTCGATTCCCAGATAGCTGAAGATCGCCATGGCAATGCCCAGGCCCACGCCCAGCCAGCCGTTGGGGAGGAAGCCGCCGTGCGCGGTGAAGTTCGCCGTGCCGATGGGTTTGAACCCGATTCCCAGGAGCAGCGCCGCGCCAAGAATCAAGAACAGAATAATCGTCACCACCTTGATCATCGCAAACCAGTATTCAAACCAGCCGAAGCTCGCCACGCTTTGCGCGTTCACATATACGAGCGACGCAGAAAACGCCGCCACCCAGATCCAAGCTGGCACGCCCGGAAACCAGTAGCGGCAATAGATCGCCGCGGCCACTACTTCGCTGCCGATGGCCACCACCTGCCCCAGCCAGTAGGAGTAGCGCATCACGAAGCCGGCCCAGGGATGCAGGTAGACCTCGGCATAGACGCCGAACGAGCCTGCCACCGGATGCGTCACTGCCATTTCCGCCAGCGCCCACATCAGCGCGAGAGCAATGGCCGCGCCGACCGCGTAGCTCAAAATCACGCCAGGGCCGGCCAAGCGCACCGAAACCGCGCTACCTAGAAACAGCCCGGTGCCGATCGCGCCGCCCAGCGCGATCATGGAGAGTTGCCGAGGGGTGAGGTTGCGGCGCAGGCCGGCCTCGCGGTCGAGGATGGAGCGAGCCCCAGCAGCTTCAGCGGAATCCGCCCGCGCGTTCGCGACAACTGGATCTAGCTCAGGTGAAGGCATGGCAGCGGTGGCTCGCCATCCTACCAGAAACTAGGCAAGGGTTTTCGACGTAGGAGTTAGCGCGACACCTGAGGCGGTTGTGTCGTGATCCTTGAAAAGCCGATCCGTCGCTGATGCCTGTCCAGGTCCCAATTGCTCGACCGGTCATGCTAAAACTGCCGTCGGGCTCAATGCTATCCCGTACTGCTCCTCTAAATTGTAGTAATT
>QHYU01000111.1 GCA_003224235.1 Acidobacteriota bacterium | reverse complement strand
CCTCGCACAACTCTTCTTCAGCACGGTGATTTCCCTGGCCTTGTTCACCAGCCGCTGGTGGCAGAGCGACCTGCCACAGCTTGACGACTCCGGGGCCCCGCGCGTTCGCCAGCTTGCCCTATGGAGTGTCGCGGCAATTTTTCTGCAGTTGATTTTGGGTGCGGCATTGCGCCACAAGGGCTTCGGCATCGTGCCCCATCTGGCTGGCGCGGCAGTGGTGACGTTCCTGGTCTTCTGGACCGCCGCCGTCCTCCGCCGGCGCTTCCCGGAGAGCGCTGTCCTCGCTCGCTGTCGCGTCTTGCTGCACGCGCTGCTCGGGTTCCAACTCTTGCTGGGTGGCGCCGCTTGGTGGTCCCGTGTGGCCGCGCGGGAGTTTCCTCAGCCCATGCCGGTGATGGTCTGGCTTACGGTGGCGCACACAGTTGTGGGCGCACTCGTCCTGGCTGGCGCGGTCGTGGTGGCGCTGGTCTGTTTCCGCATCCTCAACCCCGCGAGGGAAGCGGCGCTAGCCTCGCACTCGGAGGCTGCCCCTTTGAGGTTATCCCGGTGATCTTGCAATGAGCACCACACGCATAGCCGTGATGCCGGCCTTGGCCCGGCCCGCGGCTTACTTGGCCCTGACTAAGCCTGACGTGTCGTTCCTGGTCGTGCTCACCACTGCGGCGGGTTATTATATGGGCTCGCGTGGCCCGCTCGAACTGGCTCGTCTGGCGCAGACCGTATTCGGCACTACATTGTTGGCCGCGGGCACCTCAGCACTCAATCACTACCTCGAGCGCGGCTCCGATGCCAGAATGCGACGGACTGCCTCGCGGCCGCTGCCCAGCGGGCTGTTGACGCCCTCTCAGGCGTTCTGGTTCGGTGCGATATTGGCGGTGGCGGGCACCATCTATCTCGTTCTCGGCGCAGGCCTGCTCCCGAGTTTGCTGGGCGTGGCGACGTGTGTCTGCTACTTGGGCACATATACGCCGCTCAAGAAACGCACCACTCTCGCTACGTTGGTCGGCGCGTTTCCCGGCGCAGTGCCTCCGCTGATCGGGTGGGCCGCGGCCCGCGGTTCGCTTCAGCTTGAGGCTGGGATTCTCTATGCCATTCTATTTCTTTGGCAGTTCCCGCATTTCCAGGCCATTGCCTGGATGTACCGCGAGGACTACGCGCGCGCCGGCATTCGCATGCTGCCGGTAGTGGACCGCAGCGGCGAGGCAACTTTCCGCCAGATCCTGCTGACGGCAATGCTGCTGGTTCCTGTAAGCTTGCTGCCGGCCATGGTCGGCCTGGCTGGGGTGCGCTATTTCTTTGGAGCGCTAGTGCTGGGCCTCGCCCTGGTTCAAGTGTGCCTGTGGGCGGCACGGTCGAAAACCAACGTTCGCGCCAAATGGCTCATGCACGCAACGGTGCTGCATCTCCCGCTGCTGTTGGGCCTAATGGTGTTGGACAAGATTTCCCGGTAGAGGCGGGTCCCCGTGCCCGCCGGAGATCTGTGGACTGCTGGGACGTGTGCTGAGCCAGCCGAACGGTCGTCGCCGGTCCTGCCGAGGATTATGCCAAGGATTATGCAGGGCCGAACCCTCGAGGCGCTTTCGTTTCGGCTCCGTCGCGAAACCCGGCATCGGCTCGTTTGATCCGACGAGGCAAGCTACGTAACGCCTATGAATCTGCAACGCGACATTTTGGGACTGGCACTCATCTGTCTGACTATTGTGTTGCTCTCGCTTGCGGGCCTGGCATGGGCGTTTGTCACAGCATTAGCGTTCACCATCGACGGCCTGTTGCTCATCCTCATCTGTTTGATGATGGGTAGCACCTTTTCACTCATGCTGCTGTGGCTGACGAAGAGCGCGGGTTGGTTTGCTCGGCAGCCTTCGCCAGCCAAGAATCCTGCCGCAGCGGCTGCCCCGGCCGAAAATCCTGTCAATCCCTCTGCCAGGGAAGGGAAATAGCCTTTCGCCGCAACAGGCCTTCAAGACTGAAAAACTATCCGAGGACATGTGCTCTCTCATCCAGCTCTGAACGCGTGCCTCAACGCCTCGAGCGCCGTCTTGCTCACTGCGGGCTATCTGATGATTCGGCGCGGCCGCGTCCTGGCGCACAAGTCCTGCATGGGCCTGGCGCTTGTCTGCTCAACTATTTTCCTGATCTCCTATGTGCTGTATCACGTCAGGGTGGGCTCCGTGGCGTTTCGCGGGCAAGGTTGGATTCGCCCCGTCTATTTTACTTTGCTTGGCTCGCACACCGTTCTGGCCGCGACCATTGTGCCGCTTGCTCTGGTCACGGTGACCCGGGCGCTTCGAGAGCAATTTGACCGGCACAAGCGTATCGCGCGCTGGACGCTACCGCTGTGGCTGTACGTCTCGGTAACCGGCGTAGTCATTTACTTTCTGCTGTATCATGTCTACGCCGCGCCTCGAGTATGAGAGGAGCGCATTTATTGGCCATATTAGACCGAAGCCGCCAATTCTTGCTGCCTGTGATTCTGCGCGGGTGCCCCATCCTTTGCGCAGCAAAGGGTGGGCAGGCTAAAGCACCAATGGGACACCAGCGCTACGGAATCGCACGGTGGAAGAGTCTCTGTCAAAAACGAGGTCGGTGATCGCTTGAGTCCCTCGGTCGATCCGCCCGCTCTAAGCTCCGCCGCACCTGCGGCCGGCGGCCTTAGCCGCCGCTGGCTCTACCTCATCCTGGCCACTGCACTCCTGTTTGTGCTGATGCCTTTTCTATTCTGGCAATCTACCTGGTTCGGCCGGCCGCTCACGGACGCGCAAATTGAGAAGAGCCTCGCTGACCGCGAGCACCCGCGCAAGATCCAGCACGCCCTCTCCCAAATTGCCGACCGCATCTTGAGCGGCAATCCTTCGCTGCAAGCGTCGGTTCGCCGCTGGTACCCGCAGGTCGTCGCGCTCTCCGCGAGCAGCGTGGACGAGCTCCGCCTTACCGCTGCCTGGGTGATGGGCCAGGACAATACCGTTCCGGAATTTCATCAGGCGCTATTGCGCTCCGTGGTGGATCCGCACCCCATGGTCCGGCGCAACGCGGCGCTCTCTCTGGTGCGCTATCGCGACGCCACCGGGCGGCCCGTCATTCTTGGAATGCTTGACCCTTACGTCGTGCACGCGCCGCACGCGGGTACCCTCGCGCAGCGCTTGAAGCTCGGCGATGTAGTCAATCCCGGCACGCTGCTGGCGCGCATCCAGGACGGCGAACAGAAGATCGAAGTTCGCTCGCAGGTCCCGGGCACCCTGGAGCGGTGGGTTGCACCAGACAGAGCGAATCTTTCCGCCGGAGAAGCGGTGGTAGAACTTGCGCCAAGTCCGGAGATGGTCTGGGAGGCCCTGCGCGCCCTCTACCTGGTCGGCCAGCCCGAGGATTTACCCGCCATTGAGCGCTATGCCCTTCTGACCGCTCCTGGAGTCACAGCAGTGACCCGTGGAAGCGCCACGGGCATGCGGGACAGCATTCGCCAACAGGCGGAGCTTGCCGCTCGTGCGATCCGCTTCCGCTTCGGTATCCAGCCGTAAGCGGCTGAAGATAAAGCCCTTAGCCAAATGGATAGCCCATAGGCTCTGCACTCACCAAGACGCTACCACCGGCCAGCATTTTCTGATGTCAAATGAGCCCAAACCCAGGGTGAGGAGTGTCCCAGGGAGTACACGGATGCCCGAGCACAGACAAATTGACCGCAACGCGAGCTCAATTATCCATAGAAGAGGAACACTGGAGGCCAATCGCTGGGCCCTGAAACTGATTACTGATAGTGCGGCTAGTAGGGCAGCGTTCCGTGCTGGGCTTCAAACTCCGCGAGCGGCACCATATCGATGGCGTCCCACGGGCACCCTTCCAAGAATGCGCCCTCGGGGCCCTTGCTGATGCATAGCTTACATCCGATGCAGAGCAGGGGATCGACCTCGATGCGGCCGAACGGAGGGTGGCAGGTGTCAGGAACCCAGTACATACAATCTTCCACCGGGCAATACTCCACGCATGCCGGCGAGCCAGCGCATCCCGTGCAGCATTCGTTGATCACCGCCAGAATGTGCGGCTTGCGCTTACGCTTGGTCGTTGTGCCCGTGGATTTTGGCTCGCGCTTGACTACCTTATCCGCCGCGAACTCTGCAATCGTCGGAAGTGCTTCGGCCACAGTCCGCCTGCCTCCGCTCTCTGTAGCGCCGGGCTTCAGCCCGGCACCTCACACAAACATTCGCTTCTGAACCATTCTTGCCGACCCCGCGTCCGATGTCAATCCTGCCTGCGAATCAACGGTGAGAAAGTGTGCCTGCGCTTATCGTTCCGATTCGAAACGAGGACTCCGTCTGCTCAACGCCCGGAGCGACTTCTTCCAGCAGCCTCCCAGTGTAAACTCTTGCCCAGGAGGGTGCCGATGAGACTTCGTCGAACGATTCCACTGATGGCGATGGTCGCTTCACTTCCAGTGTACAGCCTGTGGGCCTCACTCCCTGCGTCCGTGGATTGAGAAGAAAGACGCCATCCGTGAGCAGAAGCTGATGGGGAGTTGGGTTGTGGTCGACGAAAACAAGAAGGTCTTCAGGGTCAGGTTCATCCCGACCACAGGCGGTTCATACAAAGTGAAGCTCTCCAATCCCGGGGAAAAGAGCGAGTTATTGAACGCCACTCCAGGCAAAATAGGCGACGCCTACTACTTGGATTATGTTATTCCTGATCATCCTAAAGAAGGGAATGGAAGCTGTTGTTCGTGCATGCACCGACTCGCCCGACTGGAGATTGGCCAAGACAAGCTCTCTATCCGCCTGCTGGACGCAGGCAAGTTGGAGGCCGCTCTAAACAAACCCGGTACCAAGGGCATCGAGTTTATAATGGTCAAACAGGGCGAAGGCTGGCTGACATGGAATGACTTGCTAATCGTGTCTCAAACAAAAGAAATGCAGAACTTTTTGCTCACGGACAGTAGGGACTCCGATATCTGGGACGATCCTATCGAACTGACCCGCCGAAGATAGCACCCTAGGCTCTCCCCAGTGCGCTGATGACTGCAGCGGTGAACTCCTCGGTGGTCGCGTGGCCGCCGACGTCGCGCGTGAGGTGTTCGCCCTCGCGATAGACAGCGTGGAGCGCCCGCTCGATGCGTTGCGCCGCGGCAGTTTCCCCCAGGTAGTCGAGCATCATAATTCCGCTCATCAGGATAGCGGTCGGATTGGCGATGCCTTTACCCGTAATGTCTGGCGCAGTCCCATGGACCGCCTCAAAGATCGCTGCCTTTTCGCCCAGGTTGCCGCTGGGCACGACGCCCAGGCCGCCCACCAGGCCCGCGGCCAGATCGCTCACCACGTCGCCATAAAGATTGGGCAGCAGCATCACGTCAAATTGATGCGGGTTGAGCACCAGTTGCATGCAGGTGTTGTCCACGATCAGTTCTTTGTACTCGATGTCCGGATAATCGGCCGCTACCCGGCGCGCGCAGGTGAGAAACAGCCCGTCGGAGAGCTTCATGATGTTGGCTTTGTGAATGGCGTGAATCTTTTTTCGGCCATGCCGGCGCGTGTACTCAAACGCGAACCTGGCGATCCGCGTCGAAGCCTTTTCGGTGATGATCTTCAGACTCTCTACCACTCCCGGCACCACGGTGTGCTCCAAGCCCGCGTAGAGGTCTTCCGTGTTTTCGCGGACTATCACCAAGTCCACGCCGTCGAACCGCGACTTCACCCCTTCGAGGTTTTTCACGGGGCGAAGGTTGGCATACAGCTCAAGGGCCTGACGCAGTCCCACGTTGATGCTCGGCGCGCCGCCGGCGATCGCCGTAGCCATCGGACCCTTCAGCGCCGCACGGTTGCGCCGCACCGATTCGAGCACTGCGGCATAGGGCAGTTCCGCCCCGGGTCGCTCTTCCGCGGGGCGCGGCGAGACTTCTTCCCACTCGATAGAAACCCCCGCAGCGTCGATGATCCGCCGCGCTGCCTGCGACACCTCGGGGCCGATGCCTTCGCCGGGTATGAGCGTGACTCGATGCGCCATCGAAACTGTCCATTCTAAGGGAAACGCCTCAGTTTGTCGAAAGCGCCTTTCCTGCGAGTTTGAGCGCAGGAACCGTGCATACCGCTTGCGCCTGCCTTCCCTCTCTGCAACCACCCATCCGCCAGCGCATCAAAGGGAGTGAGAGGTTTGCATTAGTGGGAGCCTAGGCTGTTCTCACCATGCCCTACACAAGGTGGAAGCAATGAAGCGGAATCGCTACTTCTGGAGCATCGGATTCCTCGGTTACCTGCTCTGGGTGTGGAGTGGCTCAGCTGTTGCGCAGACGCCTGTGGAGGCAGCTATCCCAAAGCTCGATTACGAGGCGGTTGCGGATTTCTTCCAACTGCCTCCGGGTGTGAACTTCGTGGAACCCGCCGGGGTTGCGGTAAATTCCAAGGGGCACATCTACGTGTTCCATCGCGGCAAACATCCGCTCATGGAATTCGATCGTTCGGGCAGATTTATCCGCAGCATTGCCGACGACCTGTTCGTCACGGCGCATATGGTCCGGGTGGATGCTGAGGACAACATCTGGACGACGGATATCGGTTCACACGTGGTCTTGAAACTCAGCCCGGAGGGGCGCGTTCTGCTGGCCCTGGGCCGAATGCGCCTGCCTGGAGATGATGTGCTCCATTTCAATCAGCCCACTGATGTTGCCTTCGACGGTGACGCAAATATTTTCGTGACCGATGGATATGGCAACTCCCGGGTCCTGAAGTTCGACTCATATGGCAATTTCCTGCTCGGATGGGGCATGAAAGGCTCCGGTCCGGGACAGTTCGATACACCACACACGATTGCGATTGACCGGAATCTTGTTTATGTCGGCGACCGCGAGAATGCGCGGATTCAGATTTTCGATATCAACGGGCGCTTTCTCCGAGAATGGAGGCTCGGGCACCCCTACTGCCTCTTCATCACTCCCGACCACTTTATCTATATGGCTGATGCAGTCGCGAGCCGCATTCTGAAAATCGACCGCGACGGCAAAGTCGTTGGCGCCTTGCGCGGGCCGGAGCGAGGTCAGGGACGTCATTTCGATCCGCACGAAATCGTTGTGGACAAGGACAATTCCATCTTTACAGCGGAGGTCCTGGGCTGGCGTGCCCAGAAGTTTCGTTTGAAATGAGGTTCAAAGCTGGGCAATTGGTTTCATCTCAGCATTTCCACGGCACATGGCGGGAACGACGCACGCCAGCGGCTACGACCGGTGCCTCGCTTGACAGCATTTGGTATAATAGGGGTGTAATTTCATAGCCGCATCGACGACCTAATTGGCCATCAAGGAGCTTAGAGAACTGAGATGATTAACCTTACGCCAGGCGCTACCAGCAAGGTAAAAGAGATTATGACCCAGCAGGCCCCCGTCCCTACGGGACTCCGTGTGGCGGTGGTCGGTGGAGGCTGCTCGGGCTTTAGTTATCACATGGCGTTCGAACATCAGATCAACGGTACCGATAACGTCTATGAGTTTGACGGGTTGAAAGTGCTTGTCGACCAGATGAGTGAAATGTACCTGGATGGCATCGAGATCGACTACATCGAGACCCTAGAGGGTGCCGGATTTAAGTTTAACAATCCGAACGTCAAGAGCACCTGCGGCTGCGGCAGTTCATTCAGCGTTTAGACGACCCCGTCTAGCATCCCGCGGCAAACCCTTCTCTTCGGCGAGCTTTTGTCGCACTCAGAGCAAAAGCCCGCTTTTTCATTGGAATGCCGAACGACCCCCAACAGTGGGATGCACGCTATCGCTCGGAGAACCATCGCGCTGAGACCGAGCCGGCCCCGCTGTTGTGCGAACTCTTGCCCTTCCTCGCACACGGCCGCGCCCTCGACTTGGCCATGGGTGGCGGCCGCAATGCCGTATTTCTCGCCGCGAATGGCTGGCACGTCACTGGGGTGGATTCATCCCGCATCGCGCTTGAAAACGCCGCTGCCTTGGCTGAAGCGCGCGGCCTTCCTGTGCTCTGGGTCTCCTCGTCCAAGCATCGCGAGAGCAGAGCATCGCTCCAGGCGCCGAGCAAAGAACTCACCCAGAAGCTCCCTGGCCTTTGGCTTCTGCAAGTGGATCTTGAACACTCCACACTGCCGGTGGGCCAGTTCGAGCTCGTCATCTGCTTCAACTACCTGCAGCGATCACTGTTCTCTGCCATCGAAGCCGCCCTACGCCCCGGTGGCATGCTCATCTACGAGACCTACACCCTGGATCAGCTCGCCTTTCCCAAAGGACCTCGAAACCCCGATCACCTACTGCGCCCCGAGGAGTTGCGCCGAGCTTTCCCCTCCCTGGAAACCCTGTTCTACCGCGAACTCTACGCAGGGAAGGGAATCGCCAGCCTGCTGGCTCGAAGACCAGCGCGTTCTCCGTAGGACAGGCAGTCCTGTCTGTCCTTGGAACCCGCACCCTTTGCGTCTCTTGGGCGCTCTCCTTTTTGGCCCTTTTTCTAATTGAGCATCGCTTGCAGCCGCCGGATCGCCTGCAAGGCGCCTAGATGCTGCGGGTTCACCTGGTAAGCCTTTTTGTACTCTGCCAGCGCGCGGCCGAACATGCGCTTGCGCTCGTGCACCCGGCCTAGGTTGAAATGCGGGAAGCAGTAGCTCTCGTAGCGTGGCGCTTTCAGTGCGCGCTCGAACCACGGGATGGCCTCGTCCAACCGGTCTTTTTCCACTAGGTAGGCGCCGATGTCGTTGTACGGATTGCCGAATGTGGGATCTACCTCGATGGCTCGCAGGCATTCCTCAATGGCCTCGTCCCAGCGACCTTGGAAGCTGTAGGTCCAACCGAGAAATGTGTGGCCTTCGGCAGTAGGGAAGATGTCAATCGAACGCTTATAGAGCTCGATGGCCTCCTCCAAATCGCCTTGCATTTGGTTCTGATAGGCCTGCTGGAAGAGCGCCATCGCCTCTTCGCGTTTCAGCTTTTCACCTTCCGAGGACATCGCGACCTGTCTTTGGCTAATTATACATCGACCCAGGTACGACAGGCATTCCGGCCTGTGCAACAAAACCGACCACATCGCTGTTGAGCATCACCACAAGGATCTTCAATTCTCGACTTTCGCCTGCCCCTCTTTGACTGTCCGGCTCCTCGTCCGTATGCTAATCTGCTGCCATGAAGATTGCCCTAGCCCAGTTCAACCCCACTGTTGGCGACTTTGCCGGGAATTCAGCGCGCATTCTCGACCTCGCCTGCCAGGCCAAACAGCGCGGCGCGGAACTTGCGGTTTTCTCCGAACTCTGCCTGTGTGGCTACTTGCCGCAAGATCTCCTCGAGCGGCCCGCTTTCCTCGAGCGCAATCGCACCGAGCTCGCCTGCCTGGCCAAGAGGATTTCCCTCCCCGCAATTGTGGGCTATGCAGGCCGGGCGCAAGATTCGACTGGCAAGCCCGCAGCCAATAACGCCGCTCTGATAGCTGATGGCCGCGTCGTATTCGAGCAGAGTAAGATGTTGCTGCCCACCTATGACGTCTTCGACGAGTCCCGTTACTTTCAGCCGGCAAAATCTCAGCACGTCTTTCCATTCGGAGGCGAGCAGCTCGGCATCACCATCTGCGAAGACATTTGGAACGACAAGAACTTTTGGGCCAAGCGCCTATATGAGTGCGATCCGGTCGCCGAACTCGTGGGGAAGGGAGCTACACTCCTGCTGAATATCTCGGCATCTCCCTACACAATTGACAAACGTAACCTGCGCCGCGCGATGTTGCAGTCTCTGGCCCGCAGCCACCGCCGCCCCATCGTGTACGTCAACCAAGTCGGTGGGAACGACAGCTTAGTTTTTGACGGCAGCAGCGTCGCACTTACCGCCGACGGGCCGGTGGCCGCCCAGGCACGCATATTTGAAGAGGATCTCGTTCTGTTCGACACCGCCACGGGCAGGGGCGACGTCCGCACCCAGCCCGAAGATGAGCTCGAGGTCGCTTACTACGCCCTGGTCTGCGGTACGCACGATTACGTCTGTAAATGCGGCTTTCGGCAAGTTCTGGTTGGCTTGAGTGGCGGGATCGATTCGGCCGTGGTGGCTGCCATCGCCGCTGCGGCGGTCGGACCGGAAAATGTGCTTGGCGTGGCCATGCCGGGTCCATATTCGTCCGAAGGGAGCTTGCGCGATGCCCGGCAACTCGCGCAGAACCTGGGCATTCAGTTTCTCGTCTTGCCCATCGAAGAGGTTTTCGGCAGCTATCGCCGCACCCTGCAGCACGTTTTTGAGGGTCGTCCGGAAGACGTCACCGAAGAAAACCTGCAAGCGCGCATCCGTGGAAACTTTCTGATGGCGCTCTCAAACAAGTTCGGCTCGCTGGTCCTGAGCACAGGCAACAAATCGGAAATGGCGGTCGGTTACTGCACACTTTACGGCGACATGGCGGGAGGTCTCGCGGTCATCTCCGATGTCCCAAAAACAATGGTCTACGAGCTGGCTGGCCTGATTAACCGAAGGGCGAACGGAAGGGAAGTGATCCCCGCCTCTACGCTAACCAAGCCACCATCCGCTGAACTCCGTCCCAATCAGACGGACCAGGACACCCTACCTCCCTACGACGTCCTCGACCGCATCCTGAAGGCGTATATCGAAGGGGTGCGCAGCCCCCAGGAAATCGCCGACCACTACGGCTTCAGCCTCGAGCTGGTGCGCGAGGTGGCACTGCGCGTGGACCACAACGAGTACAAACGCAAGCAGGCCCCTCCGGGGCTAAAAATCACATCGAGGGCCTTCAGTGTCGGGCGACCTTTTCCAATTGCCCAGAAATTTGTACCCTGAGGTCTCCATGTTGTTTGCTCTCTGCAGCTTGTTTGTGCTCGGTGTAAGATAGGGAGCTATCTCGGTATGAAGCGTCTTTTGGTAGTCATGCTGCTTACGACTGCAGCCGCCGACGTCGCGGCTCAAACTCGCCCAACAGCTTCACCTTCGAAGTCACCCAAGCCGCAGGCGGCCGCAGATCCGTCTGCGGCTACGCCCATACAGAAGAAGCTGGAAACCTTCTTGCGCAAGCTCTACGCCTGGGGCCCATCCTTCCGCGTCAAGATCGGCGTCTTGCGCGATGCCCCGGCGCCGGGCTTCTACGAAGTCCCGGTTGAAGTTACGATGGGCGAGCAGTCCGACACTGCGATTTTCTACGTCAGCAAAGACGGGCGCTACTTCTTGCGTGGGGACATCCAGGATATGTCCACCGACCCCCTGGCCGCTGTGCGCTCTCAGATCCATTTGGCGGATTGTCCATCGAAGGGTCCGGCCAACGCCCGCGTCGTTGTGGTCGAATACGCTGACTTCCAATGTCCCACTTGCGGCCAGCTACATAAGGTTCTTAGCGAAATCGAGCCTCAGTACCCACAGGTGCGGTTCGTCTATAAAGACTTTCCGCTCACCCACATCCATCCCTGGGCCATGACCGCCGCTATCGCCGGTCGCTGCGCCTACCGGCAGAATCCGGAGGTCTTCTGGAAGCTGCACGATTCCATATACGACAAACAAGACGTGATTTCAGCCGAGAACGCTTGGCAGAAGATGCTAGACTTCGCTGGCCAAGCCGGCCTCGACACAGCTGCGTTCCGCGCTTGCATGGCTAGCCCGGAAGCCACCCAGGCTGTCCAGCAAAGCGTAAAGGAAGCCCAAACCCTCAAGATCGCCAACACTCCGACCATCCTCGTCAACGGTCGTCGAATGATTGGCGCCGACCGCAGTCTGCTCGAACAGTACATCCAGTACGAACTGGGGAGCCTCGCGCCCGCCTCAACTGCTAGACCTGAACAGCACTAGAAATCTTAAGTTGGAAACTTGGTGTAAGTGAGTCAAGCTTTTGTGCAACCGGTTCTGCATATCCATACATGCTCGTCGGCCTGAGGGGAAACCTCGTCAGTGTTCTATTTCGCAATAAACGGCACATCCGAGTGCCTACCATCAGCGGGCGGACCAGTTTCATTACAAGTTTTATCCCAGGTCTAACCGCCCGTTCGCACCAGCGCCACCATTGTTCTGTTTCGCAATAAACGGCACATCCGAGTGCCCACCATCAGCGGGCGGACCAGTTTTACTACAAGCTTTACCCCAGGTCTAACTGCCTGTTCGCACCAGCGCCACCATTTGTCACTTGCTCCGGTTACCCGGGTGGTGTCCCGAATCCTGTTGAAAAGTTGATAGCGCATTCTGTCTGCGAAGTCATGGAAATTCTTTTTTTCTAAGCCGCCTCTTCGTGTTTCTCCTCGAGCTCCCGAAAGCCTTTGATCCTCCGCAGCTTGATTTGGCCGCTGGCCAGCAGCCCGAACAGCAGCCGCAGCGCCGCCGTTTCACTCGGCTGCGCGCCTTGCGTTTTCACCCGGCGCCGGAACTCCAACTGCAGCCGCTCGATCGCGTTGGTGGTGCGCAGCGAAAGCCACTGACTGGCCGGGAACGCGTAGAACGTCAGCAG
>QHYU01000051.1 GCA_003224235.1 Acidobacteriota bacterium | reverse complement strand
TACAGGGGCGCAGCCAGCGGCGGGCCGGCCCGATTTCGTATCGCGAGGTCAGCTTCCAACCCCAGATGGTCTTCAGCGCGGCCTTTGCCCGCGATGGCCGCGCGATTGTTTACAGCGCGGCGCGCGAGGGCAACCGTCCGGAACTTTACGTGATCCGGCCGGAATCTCCCGCGCCGCAACCGCTGGGCCTGCGCGACACAAACCTCCTGTCCGTTTCCTCCAAGGGAGACCTGGCCGTCCTGGTCCACGCGCGCTACCTGTTCCACCGCATTTTCTCGGGGACGCTTGCGACCATGCCGCTGGTGGGCGGAGCGCCTCGCGAAATCCTGGAAGATGTGCGGCAGGCGGACTGGGCGGCGGACGGCGCGAGCCTGGCGGTGATTCGCGGGATCGGGGGAAGAGACCGGCTGGAATTTCCGGCTGGCAAGCTCCTCTATGAAACGAGCGGCTGGCTCAGCGATTTGCGCATCTCTCCGGGCGGAGACCGCATCGCCTTTTTCGAGCACCCTATCCGGTTCGACGATCGCGGCTCGGTCGCGATGGTTGATCTCGCCGGCAAAAAGACGACTCTTTCGTCGGTCTATTCGGCGGAACGCGGGATAGCCTGGGCCCCGGACGGGCGCGAGGTTTTCTTCACCGCGAAGGATACGGCCCAGCCCCACATTTACGGTGTATCGCTGGCGGGCGAGAGGCGCGTGGCGCTGGAGGGTGCGGGCTGGCTAACCATTCACGACATTGCCCGAAACGGGGAGTGGCTGCTGACTCGTGATGAGATCCGCGCGGATCTTCTCGTCCTGGCGCCGGGCGAACGGCGCGAGCGCAATGTCTCCTGGATGGACTTTTCGGCCCGGCCGCTTCTTTCCGCTGACGGCCGTACTCTCGTTTTCACGGAAGAGAACGGCGCCATCGGCTTGAACTACATGAGCTGCGTCCAGAAACCCCCCGGTTCAGCGGTGGTGCAATTGGGCGAGGGATTTGCCTACGATCTGTCCGCAGACGGCAAGTGGGCCGCGGTGATTGTGCCGAGCACGCCGCAGCTTTTCAAACTGTATCCAATCGGTCCGGGCGAGCCACGAACGCTCGAGCGCGGCAACATCGAGTCCTATGCGACCGTGCAATGGTTTGCGGATCAGAAGCGCGCGCTGGTGTGCGGCAACGAGCCGGGGCACGCCACGCGCTGCTACGTCCAGGAAATCGCCGGAGGCCCGCCCCGCAAAGTGACACCGGAAGGAACTTCGGATGGGCTCCCCTCGCCCGACGGCAGGTTCGTCCTGATCCAGAACTCGGCAGGAGAGCATATGCTCTATCCGCTGGAGGGGGGAGAACCGCGGCCGGTGAAATCCGTTGCCGCGACCGATCGGTTGATCCGATGGAGCCCGGACGGCCACTCGCTTTTCGTTTATGGCGCCACGGAAGTCCCCACGCGGGTGGAGCGAGTGGACCTGGCCTCGGGCCGCCGGGAACTCTTCAGGATTCTTTCCCCCCGGAGCTGGCCGGCGTTCTGGGTTTCCTGGGAGTTTCGCTGTCCGACGACGGAAAATCCTACGCCTATGCCGATCGCCGCGAGCTGTCCACGCTCTTCGTGGTGGAGGGCGCGCGATGAATGCGGCGGGCGGCTGAAGGGCGTCCAGGAGGCTCGATCTGATCGGCCGGACACTCTCGCACTACCTTCCGAGTGCCCCGTCAACCGCCCGGAAGCCCTTCCCGACACCCGTTGTGTATAATCCCGGGCACCTTTAGGAGCTTTTATGGACATCCACTGCGTCGTGACTGGGCAGAACGAATCCGGCAAGTCGGTTATCGTGCGCCACACGCCCGTCAAGCCGGTGAGCCTCGCTCTACTTCCGGGGTACGAGTTTCATCGCCTATGGGGAAGCGATTCCGTCCCTGAACTTCCGTCGGACGGGACTCCGCCATCGCAGCCTCGCTATTTCCCCCCAAAGAATGGTTTCCGCTTCGGTTTCTTCACCATACCGCCGGATACAAGAACGAGCGTCGATCCGATCGGCACATCGTCTGCTCTGGAAGAAATTCAGCAGAAGTTGCCGGGGATGATTGATGTCTTAGAACTGGATCATCCGGGGATGCACACTACCGACACGGTGGACTTCGACGTTGTTGTTTTTGGTGAAGTGTATCTCGAACTGGATGACGGAGCTGAGGCTCTTCTCAAAGCAGGTGATTGCGTGATTCAGAACGGAACTCGGCACGCTTGGCACAACCGGTCCTCACATGAGTGCGTGATCGCCTTCTCGTTAGTGGGTGCGGAGCGCAAACTGTAGCCCATCGAGCATCGGCAAGTGCTACGCTCCGCGAAGGTAAGTTCAGAGTGGCCCGTCAACCATCCGCAATCTATTACGTTCGCAGACGCGCCACAATCAAAACAGTTTCGTGCTACCGCCAGGGAGAAACTTAGTGCCCAACGACCTGCCCTCGTTGAACGGGAGGAGTTCAACGGAAAATACGCACGGCAATCTCTTTTCAGTCGTGGCTGGCCTGCTGTTGATGTTCATGGCGATACTGGCCGGCGGCGCTGCCTGGCGCGAGTCCGTCACCATTGACGAAGTCGCTCACATCGGTGCTGCGGTAAGTTATTTTCAAAAGCTCGATTTACGGCTGAATGAAGAACACCCCCCGCTGCCCAAAGTGCTCGCGGCGCTACCCTTAGTCTTGCGCGGAACGCACGCTGATTATTCCCACATCTCGTGGACGGTCAGCGAAGAGTTTTTTCCCGCCTACGTGGGGCAGTGGGTCTTCGGGGAATGGCTGCTGACAAAGTGGAACAACCCCTTGACTACGTTGGCGTGGGCCCGCCTGCCCATGCTGCTTCTAACGCTGGGGCTAGGCTGGGTTCTGTACGCATACGCACGGCGCCTGGGAGGCAACTGGGGCGGGCTGCTTTGCCTGAGCATCTATGTCAGTACACCTGCCTTTCTCACTTTTGGCCCTCTCGTCCATACCGACTTGGCGGTCACACTGTTTTCCTTGCTGACGTTGTGGAGCTTTGCGGAAACATGGCAGAACCCTAGCCCAAAGAACACCATGATATTTGCCCTAAGCCTGGCGGGTGCGCTTCTTTCGAAGTTCACCGCGGGCATTTTGTTTTTTGCCTTCGTCGCTTTTGCTCTGAGCACGCGCTGGCGCGCTGTGCCCGGCCAAGCCATTGGCAAACCTGAGGCACGTGCCTGGCGGCGACTCCGCTGGCGCGCCACTCTTCAGGGCATTCTCTGGGCTGCCCTTACCGTCTACCTCTTTTATTTCATCTTTTCCCTGAATCAGTCCACCGATGTGCTTTACCGTCTCGGCCATGGCTCAGCCGCGGTACCTCTACGCCGACTCCTCATGCCACCTTGGCTGTACCTGCGAGGCGTGTTGTGGGTTCTGATCACCGGAAGCCGACCGACGTTCATCCTGGGT
>QHYU01000110.1 GCA_003224235.1 Acidobacteriota bacterium | reverse complement strand
GCAATTCGATAATCTCCCTGGCGACCGCGCCCAACGGTGCCGGGGCCAGCAGTGCGCCGCCCACGGCGCCGGACAGCATCGCGGTCACAACCAACAATACCCATCGCGTACGCAAGAGGATTCTCCTTCCCGTGTCGCCCATCGCAGGGACTGGTTTGCGGGCTGATTATGAATTCGCTGAGGGCCGTCGCGGCCGGGCCGGCAGGCGCCGCAACGACCCTCACTCTGTTGCATTCGCCTGGCGCGTTACTTGGCCATCACGAAATGCGCCCGGCGATTCTGTTGCCAGCAGTCTTCATCATGTGTGGTGCAGAAGGGTCTCTCTTTCCCGTAACTGACGGTGTCCATGCGCTCGGCCGGGACGCCCAGCGAGATCAGGAACTGCTTTGCAGCCTGGGCGCGCTTGTCGCCGAGTGCGAGGTTGTACTCGGTGGAGCCGCGCTCGTCGCAGTGTCCTTCGATGGTGACCCTGACCTGCGAGTAGCTGCGAAGGAATTGACCCGTCTTAGTTAGGGCCTCGCGAGCATCGCTGCGGACGTCGGACTTGTCGAAGTCAAAGAACGCATCCTGCACGTTCTTCCGGAACAGGTCCTCGATCGACTCCGCCGGCGGTGGCGGCGGTGGCGGCGGAGGGGTGGCCACGGTGATTCGCGCGGTGGCCTCCGCAGTGCCCCCGGGGCCAGTAGCGGTAATGGTGTAAGTAGTGGTGGAATCCGGGGTGACGCGGGTCGAGCCTTCCGGCGCCACTTCTCCCACGCCTGGGGACAAGTTCAACCGCGTAGCGTTGGTGGACGACCAGCTCAGCGTGACCGTCTCGCCCTTCTGAATGAAGGTGGAGGAAGCTTGCAGCGTCACCGTCGGGCGCGCCGGAGGTGGCGGGGGTGGCGGTGGCGGGGGAGGCGGCGCGGCCACTTTCTTCGCGCAGCCCACGACCCCAATCACGAGCGCTAGCAGGCTAATCAGCAGTATGGCTTTCCCGTACGTGCGACTGGGTATCATCTTTGATCCTCCTCAGGTATCTCCTCGGCGTGTGCCCTAGCGGGGAAAACGACGTGCCATCCTACCACCAAGGAATCTGCAAGCGAAACTTTATTGAAACAATTAACTCCATCAGCGAGATCCTGGGAACACTGGAATAGATTGACTCAAAATGCTTACGAGAACCGGCGCTTGCTCAAACCACTCAACGTCCGGCTCACAGTCTCCTGCTTCCAACCTCCAACCTCAGGCAACTACCGCGGCGACCAATTGGGCGATTCGCTCTGTCCCTGCGAGGTCAACCCGCGCGCCTGGGTTCCATCGGCGAGCATGATCCAGATCTGCCAGGTCCCGGAGCGCGTGGACTGGAAGACAATGTGCCTCCCGTCGGGCGCCCAACTGGGCCGCTCGTTCCGCCCCGCGTCCCGCGTGAGTTCGACAATCTGCCGGGTGGCTACGTCCATGACGTAGATGTCGTAATTGCCGTTGCGCCGTCGCGCACTGAGGGCCAACAACTGTCCGTTGGGAGACCACGCTGGATCAATGACGTAGATCATGTCAGGCAGCGCCAGCTTCTCCACGTTCGAGCCGTCGGCGTTCATCAGGTAAAGCTGCGGCAGTCCTCCACGATCGCTCACGAAGGCTATCTGCTGGCCGGTCTTCGGATTCCACGCCGGCGAGGTATCCACCCCGGGCGAATGGGTGATGCGCTTGAGCCGGCCGCCGTTCGCGTCGGTGGTGAAGAGTTCCGGGTCGCCCAGCATGCTGGACATGAACATGATCTGCGAGCCGTCGGGCGACCAGGCCGGCGAGCTGTTGGTGCCGCGCCAGGTCCGGAAAGCCACGGGCTTGCCAGTCTCCATCGAGTACATGCAGATTTGCGCGCTAGTCCTCCCGCCCAGGGAGGCGTAGCAGGTGAACGCGATGCGGGTGGCGTCCGGCGACCACCGCGGCGTCAAAGCGATCGAGTGCAGCGAAGTCAGCTGACGCTGGTTGGCGCCGTCGTAGTCCATCACCCAGATCTCCTTGCTGCCGCTGCGCGAGCTGACAAACGCGATCTGCGTGCTGGCCACGCCTGGTACACCGCCCGAAAGGCGCATGACGATCTCGTCCGCAAACTGGTGAGCGAAGCGGCGGAGTTGCGCGTCGCTGACCTCGCCCCGATAGCGCTTGCCGAGCACCTCTGGCGCGCCCGCGTTGCGCACGTCGTACAGCCACGCTTCGATGGCCAGGTCATTGCCGCTGGCACTCAGGTTGCCGAACGCGAGCAGGTGCGCCGACGCGGGCGGATCGTTCCACGCCTGGTGCTTGAGCTCCGTGGGCACGCTCGGCGCCTGGAGCGGATAGAAGCTCTTGCTGACCAGCTCGAGAATGCCGCTGTAGTCGAGGTCGGCGCGCAGAACCTCGCTGAACAGATTCGCCAGAGGTTGCGCCGAATCGCTTCGGGGTGCGAAGTCCGCCACGGCCACCCGCGCCTTTTCCACCCCGAGGCCCGTGCCGGTGCGGAACCAGTCCTGCGCGGCCAGCGGCGGGGCCAGAGCCAAACCGCAGAGCAACACCGCGGAACAGAGATGACGGAAATACCGGGAAGGCGGGGAAGCAGGCGGCCGAGGAAGCTCGCGCGAAGCCATTTGTATCGTCATCCGATATATTCTACTCCATGTAGAAATGAAATACCCTGGGCTGAGGTCCAGCGTGAGCCGCCGGGAATTCCGATAGGAATTTCGGCTAGCGGCGGAATTCAAAGTAAAACTCGACGGTGACGTAAGTCCCGGCGTATTCCGCCGGTAGGCGCGGGCATGGGCTGGAACTCAGGATCGCGCGCACGGCCGAATTGTCCACCGAGGTGTTGCCACTCGCGCGGATCAGTTGCACGTTGACGATGCTGCCGTCGCGCAGAATCTGAAAGGACACCATTGCTCGCGGCGCCCAGAGCACCGAGGGGTCCACCGTGGATTGCAGCCAGTTGCTGCTGATGCGGTTCCGCACTGCTTGGACATACCACGGGAAATGTCCGCCGAAATCACCGCCCTGTCCGGAAAAGCCCATGCCGCCCTGGGTCGCGCCACCCAGGGTGAACTGCGTATAGGGCAGCGAAGGCGTACCGCCTTGGCCGTAGGGGACTGCGTTGGTGGGCGGCGGAGAGGAATTCTCCAGCACCCGCGACGGCCGGGTGACGTAGCGCGGCGGTTTGTTGCGCGTGAATTCGGGGATCGGCGTGGCCGGGGCCGGAGTTTCGATCGGTTTCGGTTTTGGCTCTGCGGTGTACAGACCCTTGGTCTCGTCCACCACGCGGCTGGGAGTGATGGCTTCTGGGCGGGGCAGAGGCACGCCGGGGAGGTGGCCGACCAAGCCCACAGTCATCGCGCCGCCGCCGGGGCCGCCCCAGGTCTCGCCGCGGTGAGACAGCAATGTGGAAACGATCAGCGAGCCGAACAACAGCGAATGAAACGCCAGTGAGAACACCAGTGGCACCTTTAGGTTGGGCCCAGCGGTGTGGTTCAGGTCGTAAGTCATCTCATCGGGTGCGCGGGCGCGAGCTGAGGGGCTCGGTAACCACGCTGACATTTTGGATGCCGGATTGGCGCAATTCGTCCACCACGGTGGCGAAGCTGCCAAAGGGCACGGTTTCGTCGCAGCGCAAGAACACGGCATCGCTCTGCGGATTCTGCATCCGCGTGCGGACCAACTCGCCGACCTTGTGGATGTTCACCGGCTCGTTGCCGAGATAGACGCGTTGTCCGCGGTCGATCGTAATCACCAAACGGTCCTCGGCGATTTCTTTCACCGTCTTGGTTTTGGGCAAGTCGACCTCGATGCCTGACTGCAGGATCGGCGCGGTGATCATGAAGATGACCAGCAGCACCAGCACCACGTCCACGAAGGGCACAATGTTGATTTCGGAAAGCGAAGTGCCGGTTTGGCGAGAGAGTTGCGGCATCGGTGCGCTTGCCCTGCTGAAGTTTGTCTTGCTGTCCGAACTGGCGCTATCCGTAATTCTTTTCGATTTGCGCAGTCACTTCCATTGCAAAGTTATCCATGCGTGTGGCGAGTTGCTTGATGTCGTTCAGATAGTGGTTGTAGGCGATCACCGCAGGGATGGCTGTGAACAACCCGGCCGCGGTGGTAATCAGCGCTTCGGCAATGCCCGGCGCCACGGCGCGAAGGCTTGCGGCGCCTGTGCTGCCCAGGCCGGCGAAAGCATCCATCACTCCCCAGACGGTGCCGAACAAACCGATGAACGGAGTCACCGAGCCGGTGGTCGCCAACCACGGCATCCATTTCTCCATTCGGCGAACTTCCTCGGCAGCGGCAAGCTGCATGCTCACCGTTATCGCGCTGATGCTTTTCACCCCGCCGTGCGGGTTGCTAGCCGCGCGCTGGCTCTGCAGCTCCCGATATCCAGCGGCATAGACAGCTTCCAGCGGCGAGCCGCCAGCGGCCAGCGACTTCGGCTCCGGCAGTGCTCGGTTGGCGCGGAAGGCCTTCAGGAACCGCGCCGTGGTCCGCTCGGTCCGTCCGAAGAGGCCGTATTTTTGGAAGATCAGCGCCCAAGAGAACAGTGAGAACGTCAGCAGGGCCAGAAGAACGACCCGCGCGACCCAACCCGTCTGTTCCAGCAACTTGCTTAGCTGACCAATGAGGAAGAGAAGTGCCAGTCCTCGAATCTTACGCCTCCCTCAGAAAAGCCGCGATTCGTCCCCCAAACTTACCGTAGCACACGCCCTGAGGACGGTCAAACAGTAAGGATGCTCAGAACACGATATGTGCTGTCTTTTCGGGCACATGGCTATCGGCGGAGGAGAGCCTCGCACCGCCGTCCGCTTCGCGGGCCCGAAGCCCACGGCGATTCTCGCGTGGTTGAAGCGCCATACCGTGATTGCTGCGGCGTCGGCCCCTAAGACCAGCACCACTGCAAACCTTCGGGGTCACCCACCGAGTCAATGTCCTTTGGAGAGCAGGAGCCCAGCGATCCCCGCTGCGAGGATGAGCAAGGGCTCCGGTATCTTCTTGGCCGCCCGCAAGAGCAGTAGAGTCACCAAGGCAATGAGCACCGTCGGGAAATCAACTAGAGCACGCCGGCCGAGAATAAAGGCGGCACCCGCAATGGCCCCGACAGCAGCGGCCGTGACACCCTGTACGAAAGCCTTGACCTGCCGGTTCTGAGCAAAGCGGTGATAGTAGGGCGCTCCAATGATTACGATCAGATACGGGGGCGCGAAAACTGCCAGGGCTGCCAGGGTCGCCCCCACGGGTCCCGCGACCAAATAGCCAATGAAGCCTGCCGTGATCACCACAGGCCCAGGTGTAATCATGGCCACGGCGACCGCGTCCAGGAATTGCCGCTCGGTCAACCAGTGAAACTGCCCCACCACTCCACCGTAGAGGAAGGGCACAATTGCCAGGCCGCTGCCGAAGACAAAAGCACCCGCCTTCGCAAAAAACTGGAACAGCGTCCAGATTGTCCCGACCGTAGCCAGGCCATGCACACCGGTGAAGAGCCAACCGATTCCTATGAATGAGGCCATCTTGGCTGAGTCAGGATGAAACCGCGGGGGCGCTTTGACGAAAATGGCGATGATTCCGGAGGGGACAAAGAGCCAAACAATCTCGGATTCAGTCCAGGCCGTTGTGAAAGCGAGTGTGCTGAAGAGCACCCAGAGAAGCAAGTCTTTTCCCACCGTGGCGCGGATCAGCTTGTACGCGCTTTGCACGATGATCGCGATTACGGCCGCGCCGATCCCATAGAAGATCCCTTGAATCCAGTTCAGGCGGCCGAAATGCACATAGAGAGCCGCCAGGACCAGCACCATCAGAAAAGAAGGCAGGACAAAGACCGTACCAGTGAGCGTTGCGCCGAAGCTGCCGCCCCGCACCCAGCCGAGATACATCGCGAGTTGCGCGGCCAGCGGCCCGGGAGACAGTTGGGAGAACGCTAGGCCCTCGATATAGTCTTGGCTCGAAACCCATTGGCGTTTCTCAACCAGGTCCTTCTGCATGTGGCCGGCAAGCGCGATGGGTCCGCCGAAACCAAACGCGCCGAGGCGGAGGAAATAGAGCAGGTACTCACGCAGACTGCTGGGCATCGGTTTGGCCGCGGAGGGCACTGCGGCAGTCTCACGATCCATCTCGTACCTCTAGCACGGCCCATCTCGCCGACGGCTTCCGGGGGAAGCTTAGGCGAGGCTGCAGCCGTTGGTCGAGTTGAAAGCTAGTAACCCGTCTTGTGTGTGGCCTAGCCCTTGCCGAGCTCGTCGAGTGCAGCCCTGAAGCCCGTAGCCAACTTCTCAGCCGGGCCCCGGCCCCAATAATGGAGGAAAATGACCACGGGGTGGGCAGTGGTCATATGGTGGTGGATAGCGACCACGTCCAGGCCGTTCTTTCGCAGCGCCTTCAGCACCGGAGTGACTTCGCTCTCCTGCATCGCAACGTCGCCGGCGATTTGCGCGTTTTCATTTGTCCCGGCGAAGGCGGCCCAGGTGTTCAGCCCCATCCGCGCATTGATCTTCGCACCGCTTTCTTTCACCCCTATGTCGTCGCGGCCCAGGGTGATCTTGTAGACGGGACCGGTCTGCTCGCCTTCGTGGCCCACGATCTTCACAATTTTCGCGGCGTCCAAGCCGCCCTGCGGAGCCGGGTCACTCGCCGAAGGACTTTTGTAGGCTGGTGCGGCGGTGACGTGGCCGATTAGGTCTAGTGCTGGCTTGACTCGATTCGCCAGGTCTATCGCCTTTCCATGGCCGTGGATGTGCATAAAAAAGAGCCGCGGCTCTTCCCAGAAGAAGTGGTTGTGCAAGGCGGTGACATCCAAGCCATGATTGAGCAGCGCGGACATCACCGGGTTGACCTCCTCCTGAAGTAACACTAGGTCGCCCATCATCACATCCCGTCCCCCTTCGCCCTTGGTCAACGAGACCCAGCCGCCAAACCCAAATGGGGTGGGAGTGAGCACACCCGCGACGCTGACCTGAAGATCGTTGCGCGGGATGTTCACCTTGAGTACGTCGGCCTTGTAATCGCCTTGCCGGCCGAGAACCTTCCAGACCTCCTGGTAATCGCTCGGCATTTCCTGTGCCCGCAGAGACTGGACCGCGATGCTCACGCAAAGCATGATCAGAAGACCGAACACGAGAGGCCATACCTGTTGTTTCATCTCCTGTCTCCTTTGTGGAACACACCCGAAGAATCAGAGAAGTCGTCTGTCGTCGAGTCTCTCTCATTTCAGAGCAGAAACTGTGAAGTCATCGAAATGGGTCACCGAGTCGGCTTTGGTCCACAGGCCAACTTTCCCCGCGTTCGGAAAAGTGTTATCGGTAGCGTCGATCTTCAGCTCGCCGTCGTAGTAGCATTGGAAGCGGTTGCCCGCGGCCACCACGCGCAGCGTGTGCCACTGATTCGACGTGACTTTCAAATTGACGCCCGCGAACTGCCGCCGCCGTCCGGCCACGACGTGGTAGAGGCGGTAGTTGTCCTCGAGCGCGTTGGCGCGGACGATGTAGTAATTGTCTGCATCTTGCGCGCGAAAGATGAGCCCGCCCGCCTGGTCCACCTTGCCGCCCACGGCCTTGAACTTCACGCTCAGGTCTAGGTCTTTAAAGATGCCTTCTTCCAGCATGGCGAGCGGAAAGCGGTAGTCGGTCGTATCCGTGGAGGTTTGCGCCAGGACATTTGGCTTCGATGGCGCAGTAGCATCTTCCTTTACCACCCAGGTTCCTGGCGTGCCTTGGCCGGTCAGTGCCGAGCGAAATCGTGCCGGTAACTTGCCCACGGGATCGGAGTCAAAATTGAATACCAGCGGTTTCACCGGACTGGATGAGGGCGCTTGCCCTGGGGATTTCTTGGCCTGCGCCGCGGTGCTCCGACCCTCGCCGCCGGCCAATAGCGCGAAACAGCAGATTGCGACCAACCGTAAGTTCTTGCCATTGGCCATCTCATTCCTCCTTTTAATCAGGGTCTGCGCCATCGCCCCCACTTTGCGGCCCGAGAAAATGCTTGCAAGCACATCTCACGCGCCGTTAGCGGCGAGAGGTCAACTCTGCCCAGTGCGGTAAGCTCGTAATGCGTATGCTAGAATACCCTCATGGCCGACCAATTCCACGTCGGATTGGATGTATTGACGGGCGAGCGCCCGCTGATGGCTCACTCGCCGGCGGCTGTGCGGCAGCCCGCCCCTGAGGCTGGCAGGACGTTTTACATGGAGACGTTTGGCTGCCAGATGAATGTGCACGATTCTGAAAAAGTCGCGGGGGTCCTGCTACGCCGCGGCTACCGCCAAGTGGATACGCCCGAGGCCGCCGCGCTGGTGCTCTATAACACTTGCAGCATCCGTGAAAAAGCGGCGCAGAAGGTATTTTCGCGCCTGGGCCAGTTCAAGGCTGGGTCGGATGGAAGCAAGGTGATCGGCGTGTTGGGCTGCGTGGCGCAGCAGGAAGGCGAGCAGATTTTCGAGCGCGCGCCTTGGGTTAGCCTGGTGTGTGGCTCGGCCAGCTACCGCAAGCTTCCCGAGCTGCTGGCGGAGCTTGAGGCTGGCAATCGTCGCGTGACCGGCCTGGACACGGACACCGACGAAACATTTGAGACCGAGATCACCCGGCGCGACAATCCCTTCCGCGCCTACCTCACCATCATTGAAGGTTGCGACAAGGCCTGCGCCTACTGCGTGGTCCCGTTCACCCGCGGCCCGGAGCGCAGCCGCAGCAGCGCTTCCGTGCTGGAGGAGGTTCGCCAACTGGCCGACGTGGGCTATAGTGAGGTCCAACTTCTCGGCCAGACGGTCAACTCGTACCGCGACCCCTCGCGGCGGATCAGCTTCGCGGAGTTGCTCGTGGCGGTGTCCGAGGTGCCGGGCATTCGTCGGGTGCGGTTCACTACCTCGCATCCCCGCGATTTTCACAGGGACATCGTCGAGGCCATTGACTCGATTCCGGCGTTGTGCGATCACGTGCATCTCCCGGTGCAGTCGGGCTCGACTCGCATCCTGCGCGCCATGCAGCGCACCTACACCCGCGAGGAGTATCTGGAGAAGCTCGCGATGATCCGCGCCGCGCGGCGTCCGATCAGCGTGACCACCGACATCATCGTCGGCTTCCCGGGCGAGACGGACCAAGACTTCGCAGACACGCTGAGCCTGCTCGATCTGGCGCAGTACGATGGCGTGTTTTCCTTCAAGTATTCGCCGCGGCCGAACACCCCGGCGATCTCCATGGCCGACCCAATTCCCGAGGAAGAGAAGGGAAGAAGACTCGCCGTGCTGCAGGAACGCCAACGGCGAATCCAGACGGCGCGCAACGAGGCTCTGGTGGGCCAAACGTTTGAGGTGCTCGTGGACGGCCAATCCAGGAAAGAAAATCAATGGGCAGGTCGCACTTCGAGCAACCGTGTTCTAAATTTCTCTTCTCCGCAGGAAAATCTTTTGGGACACTACGTCCAGGTCAAGGTCGCTCGCGCCGGCCCGAACAGCTTAGTCGGTGAGCGGGTCATATAAGTGTCCGGGGAGGCATCCATGGAAGTGGAGATGAAAATCCGCGGCCTGATGATGGATCCGGTCACGAACATGCCCATCGTTGTGCTCAAGGACGCGCAAGGCAGCGCCATCCTGCCCATCTGGGTTGGGATTTACGAAGCGAACGCAATTGCCCTCGAAATTGAAAAAGTGCAAACGCCCCGGCCGATGACTCACGACCTGCTCAAAAACGTGCTGCTCGGGCTGAACGTGCAAGTGGAAAAGGTGGTCGTAAACGACCTCAGAGACGATACCTTCTATGCCCTGATTTGGATGAAGCGCGACGGCCAGAGGATGTCGATCGACTCCCGCCCCTCCGATGCCCTGGCGCTGGCCCTCCGCGTGGACTGCCCCATCTTCGTTGAAGAAGAAGTGCTGAAGAATTCCAAGATTTCCAGCGCCGTCAGCGAGAAGAGCACCAGCGAAGAGCTGCGCAAGTGGCTCGAAGGCCTCTCCGACGAAGACCTCGGCCGCTACAAGATGTAAGCCTTCCGAGAGTCAATCGCTGTTTCGGTCATTCACTTCTGTATGACCGTCCGCATTTGCGAAGTCTCTTCCTCTCCGCCCACCGATGCTGGCTGAGATGTGCTCTTTGCTCCCCCACCGGTTCCGGGTGTGCGGCCGCGTCCGCATCCCCTGCGCCGCGTTCTGTCCTTCCGAGCGCCGCGCCCGGGAGGCTCAATCCAGGCCTTAGTGGGCGAGACTGCCTGACTGGATAATTGCTCGGTGACAGCAGAGCCCTGTTGGGGCATGAGCAGCGCCAGCCACAATTCTCAAAGGCTCTGAAGGATTGCTCGCGATCCCGGGCCGGCGCCAAGGGTAGGACGAACAGCAGCAGAAGAAATTGGAGGGGATTCGGGTGGGGGGAATGAGAGCGCTCTCCAGGGAACGTTGAACACGCGGGCCCCTAGACTAGTTCGGCGGGGGGGCTCCCGGGGTCTTCTCCAGGCTCTTCAGCAAACAGAAAAGCGGGCGCTCCCAACCTTCTGAGCGCCCGCCTCGATCAAGCGGTAAAGGCTCGACTAGAAATCGTACCGCAGGCCGAACTGGATCAACCGCGCCGGAATGGCCGTGGTGGAGATCGAGCCAAACGTCCCCGGGCTGTCCGTGCCCACAAAGTCGGGCGTTTGGAAGATCGGGTGATTCCAGAGGTTGAACATATCCGCGCGGAATTCGAACTTGTGCCGCTCGCGGATGTGGAACTTCTTGATCACCGAGAAGTCCCAGTTCTGCTGGAAGGGCGCGCGGAAAGCGTTCCGTGGGATGTTTCCATAGGCTGTGGCCCCGCCTGCGGAATTGGCCGGGACAACCAAGCGATCTCCAGCGGAAGTGAAGAAGTTGGGGTTCAGGTAGTGGTCCAGATGGTCCTGGAGCGCGCCGGGCAGCAGCGCCTGCCCGATGGTGGTCACCGCTCCCTCCGGAGTGCAAGTGGGCAAAGTGGTGATCTGCTGCGCCCGCGGGCGGCAGAGCAGGAAGCCCGAGCCATTGCCGTTGTCTCCGAAGATCGTGCCCGCCCCGCTATCGGTCAGGCTGAAGGGCAGTGCGCTTTGGAAGGTGACGATCCCACTGACGGTCCAGCCCTGGAAAGCCTGGCTGCCCCAGATGCCATTCTTTGACACCGGGAGGTCCCAGGCGTAGCTGATGATCAGCCGGTGCGGCCGGTCAAAGTCGCCCCGGGCCTTGTTCGCCCGCGGGTCGTTCCGGAAGATGTTGGCGCCGAGCTGGCCGGCGCGGGTGGCGTTGAGCTCGTCGGTGCTGAGCGAGCCGCTAACGTTGTCAATGGATTTCGAGTAGGTATAGGCCGACTGGAAGAACAGGCCCCCATGGAACCGGCGGGACAGGGTGACCTGCCCGGAGTGATAGGTGGCCTGGCCGATGTTGTCGGTGACGCGCGCCCCCTTGGTCCGGGAGAGGCCCAGGATCTGGTGCCGCAGGGGCTCGTTGGCCTTGGTGTTGGTGGTGATGGTGTAGCTCTTACCGTTGATGTCCTTCACCGTGATGGGACTTGTGGGGCTGACCAGCGGCGCCAAGAACGGATCCCAGATGCCCAGCCCGCCGACGCTGTGCGTGCCGAGGGTTCGCCGGCCGTCCCCGCGGAAAGCGTCAGCAGGAACAAATAGTTGGGCGACGCCAATGGCAGGCTGGTCAGAGTGTGCGAGTCGATCGGTTGTCCTGTGGTGGCGTTTTCGGTGCCAATGAGTGTCGGCGTGGCTTCCACCTCTACGCTTTGTGTAAACTCGCCTAGTTGAAGTATGGCGTCGTGCCGCGTCGTTTCCGTGATGCGCACCTGCACACTGACGGCGCGGTACCTCTTGAAGCTCGCGGCGGTAATCTCCACTCGATAGCTGCCGGGCCGAAGCAGCGTCGCCGTGTAAGTTCCGTCAGATTGGGTGGTGAGACCACGTTCCAGGGTGCCTGTTCTCTCGTTGTAGATCTCTACTTTGGCGCCGGGCACGGTGGCGCCCTGGGGGTCTTTCACGACGCCAGTGATGCCCCCGGTTTCGGTGCCCTGGGGGAAGGCAGGGGTCATGAAGAAAACAATAATCAACGCCGCGCCTATCGCCAAACCCAATACGTTTCGCTTAGTCGTCATCGGTCCTCCGATCCACATCTAACGGTAATGAGTAACGCCCGGGCGGAGATGCAGCTCCATACTCTGTCTTCGGCAAAAGCTGCCTTCTCAGGGCTAACGCACCCATCTAAACCGTTATGCGCGACGAGACGAGAATTTTGTTCTCGTTACGTTGACAAGTCGCACGATCCTTTAACTTCGGGTCAGGGGCAAAGCCTCTGGCTAGTTAGTATGTAGCTATGAAGAAAAGAACCCGTCCCCACCCGTCTGCGCAGATTTTGCGCTGGCAACTGTGGAATGTCAAGTCTTGGTATAAGCCAACTCAAACGACGTTTGAGGAGGGTACAGTGGGGCATAAGGCGAAATGCGAGTCCTTCCGGCCCATCTATGAGCGCTACCACAACGCTGGGTGGTGTCCCGAATCCTGTTGAAAAGTTGATAGCGCATTCTGTCTGCGAAGTCATGGAAGTTCTTTTTTTCTAACCCGCCTCTTCGTGTTTCTCCTCGAGTTCCCGAAAGCCTTTGATCCTCCGCAGCTTGATTTGCCCGCTGGCCAGCAGCCCGA
>QHYU01000109.1 GCA_003224235.1 Acidobacteriota bacterium | reverse complement strand
TGCACGATCTTCCCGCTCGCCACGTCTTCTCGTTCCACCAGGCTGTACCGCTTGTGGCTGTCAAAGGCGATATACTCTCTCATGCGCGACTCCTTTTCTTTCCTAAAAGGGATCTCCACCGTCAGCCTACGCTGATGGGAGGAGTCGCGCTTTCATATATTCATTCCGAGCCCCGCCAGCGGCGGGATAAACTCCGCGAGGAATCTCTCTGCTCACGAAATCAAGCACTTAGAGAGATTCCTCCTCGCCGGAGCCTGTCCCGAGCAAAGTCGAGGGGGCTCCTCGGAATGACGACATGATGAGTTTTTCAGCAGCCTGTTAGAAGAGGGCTGGCCAAAATACTACTGGAAACCGCAGAAAGCTTACCGATGCCCGGTGTCTATTCCGCGCCATTGCTGCTGGTCGGCTCGATCTGGCTAGTCATCACCGCGCGTCAGAGCAGACAGGCAGGATTGGTTGTCCTGCATTCGCCGCCGCCGACGAAGTGAACAATCTCAAAGCGGTCGCCAGTTTCGACGGCGGTGTCGTTCCATCGGGCGCGTGGGAGGATTTCGAGGTTGCGCTCGACCGCAACACGGTCGGCGCCCATTCTCAGGTGCCCAAGCAGCGCGGCCACGGTCAGGCCGGCCGGGATTTCGCGGTCTTCTCCGTTGACAACAACGTTGATGGTAGCGGTCATTTCGCGAGCCTCTGCGGCGCCTCTGTACTCCCCGCCACACCGGCCGGCTTGTCGAGTGTCAGTGTGCCGGCGCGGGGCGCTTCAATGACTCCCAGTGCCGCTTTCGACGCCTTGCTGCGGCAAGGACTGGCTGGCCCGCTACCGTCGAAGAAACTACGGCGCAGCGGATTTGACCGAGCGGCGGCACGTCGCTATTATAGCGTGTGCGCTGATGAGCGGAGACTACCTGCAGAATTATGCCCCACTGCTGATACACCTCCTGGTGGCAATGGGGCTGGCCGGCATAATCCTTCTGCTTTCGACAATTGTGGGGTACCACCGGCCCACTCGCGCCAAGCTACAGCCGTACGAGTGCGGCGTCCGACCCACCGGGGATGCACGAGAGCCCTTTTCGGTAAAGTTTTATCTGGTGGCTATGGTGTTCATCCTGTTCGACGTCGAGGCGATTTTTCTCTATCCCTGGGCCTACATCTATCGTGACCTGCATTGGTTTGGGTTCGTGGAGATGCTGCTGTACATCTTGATCTTGTTAGCAGGTTACATCTATCTCTGGAAAAAAGGCGCGCTGGACTGGAACCGCTGAGCCGCTCGCCGGGACTGCTCCGTGGCGGAAACACAGGATCTTGAACAGAACCCCGTGGTGAGCAAGCTGCGCGCCTGGGACCCGCAGGCGGTGGCGGAGACTCATGAGTTTCGCGGCGAGCTGACAATTGTGGTGCCGCGCGAACAGTTGCGTCGCGCCGCAGAGTTCCTTCACGGCGATCCCGAGTCGCAGTTCGCCTACTTATCCGACATCACCGCCGTGGACCGGTTCCCGGTCGAGCCGCGCTTCGAGCTAAACTACCACCTGCTTTCGATTCCCCATCGCGCGAGGTTGCGGCTCAAAGTGCGCGTGGGCGGCAGCGACCCCGTGGTCGATTCGGTGAACGCGGTCTGGCCAGCGGCGAACTGGCATGAGCGGGAGATTTTCGACCTTTTCGGCGTGCGCTTCGAGGGGCATCCTGACCTGCGGCGCATTCTGATGCCTGAAGATTGGGAAGGTCATCCGCTACGCAAAGATTATCCGGTGGAGGGTTTCCGCTGATTCATGGCGGGGATAGCCGAACCATGGCCACTACAGTAAACACCATCACCGGCACTCAAACCATGGTCCTGAACATGGGGCCGCAGCACCCTTCCACCCACGGCGTTTTGCGTGTGGTGCTCGAACTCGACGGCGAAACCGTCCTCAAAGCGCGGACGGAAATCGGCTACTTGCATACCGGGATCGAGAAAAGCTGCGAGGCCAAGACCTATTCCCAGGCCATCACACTGACCGATCGGCTGGATTATCTTGCGCCGCTCTCCAACAATTTGTGCTACTGCCTGGCGGTCGAGAAGCTCCTCGGCCTGGAGGTCCCCAAGCGCGCGCAGTACATCCGCGTGCTGCTCACCGAGCTGACGCGCATTGGCTCGCACCTGGTATGGCTTGGCACGCACGCCATCGATCTGGGCGCAATGTCGGTTTTCCTCTATTGCTTCCGCGAGCGCGAGGAGATCCTCAAGATCCTGGAGATGGTCTCCGGCCAGCGGATGATGACCAGTTACTTCCGCATCGGCGGGCTGGCGCTCGAGCCACCGCCGGGGTGGCTGGCGGCGGTCGAGCGCTTCGTCGGGATGTTCCCCAGCCGCATCCAGGAGTATGAGGATCTGCTCACCAAGAACCGCATCTGGCTGGCGCGTACCCAGGGCGTCGGCAAGCTCGACGCCGAGGACGCCATCGCCCTAGGCGTCTCCGGGCCCACGCTGCGAGGAAGCGGCGTGGGGTATGACGTCAGGAAGTTCTTTCCGTACTCGAGCTACGACGAGTTTGAATTCGAAGTGCCCACGCGCACCGAGGGCGATTGCTACGCCCGCTATCTGGTGCGTCTAGCCGAGCTGCGCGAGAGCCTGAGGATCATCCGCCAAGCCATGGCGAAGATCCCGGCCGAGGGCCCCATCCGTTCGGAAGCGCCCGGGATTGTGCCGCCTGATCGCGAGAAGATGAAGACGGAGATGGAAGCGCTCATCTACCATTTCAAGATCTTCACTGAGGGTTTTTCTCCGCCGCCGGGCGAGGTTTACCAGGCGATTGAGTCGCCCCGCGGGGAGCTGGGCTTTTACGTCGCCAGCGACGGCTCGCCCAAACCGTGGCGCGTGAAGGTTCGCGCGCCGTCGTTCGTCAACCTGCAGGCGCTGCCCAAGTTCGTGGAAGGACGGCTAATCGCCGACGTGGTGGCCTGCATCGGCACGATTGATATCGTCTTGGGAGAAGTGGACCGTTGATGACTCTGCCGCCGCAGCTTGAAGCCAAGTTCATGGAACTGGTGAATCGCTATCCGACGAAGCGCTCCGCGCTGGTGCCCATGCTGCTCTACGCGCAGGATGCGATGGGCCACATCAGCGACGAAATGATCGCCGAGATTGCGCGGCGGCTGGATCTGAACACGCTGCAAGTGACCGAGACCCTGGTCTATTACTCGATGCTGCGGCGCAAGCCCGCAGGCAAATACCACGTGCAGGTCTGCACAAACGTTTCCTGCATGCTGCGCGGCGGCTACCGCATCTACGACCGGGTCCAGCGGAAGCTGGAAATCGGCAACAAACAGACTACCGCCGACGGCATGTTCTCGCTCGAGGAAGTGGAATGCATTGGCGCTTGCACCGGCGCGCCCGCGCTGCAAGTGAACTACGACTTCTATGAAAACCTTACACCGGTGGCGGTGGACGACCTAATTGAAAGCCTTGACGCGGGGCACAAGCCCGCCGCGGCCGCTTGCACTTCCGGCGCGTTGCACCCGCGCCACCCGGCAGAGGTGCCGGTGATCAGTCGCCGCTTTGGCATCCCGAACTCGCGCACACTCGAGGTCTATCTGCAACACGACGGCTACAAGGCACTCGCAAAGGCATTGAACCAGATGACGCCCGAGCAAGTGATCGAAGAAGTCAAGAAGTCGAATCTGCGTGGCCGGGGCGGGGCGGGATTTCCCGCCGGGGTGAAATGGAGCTTTGTTCCGAAAGACACCACCAAGCCAAAGTACATCCTCTGCAATGCCGATGAGAGCGAGCCGGGCACTTGCAAGGATCGCCCATTGATGGAGCTAGACCCGCACCAGTTGATCGAAGGTACCGTCATTGCCGGGCGCGCGGTCGGCGCGCACCAGGGCTACATCTATATTCGCGGGGAGTACCGCTACGTGCTGGAGATTATGGACGCCGCAATCGCTGAAGCTTACGCGGGCGGCTACTTGGGCCGCGACATCCGCGGCAGCGGGTTCGATTTCGAGCTGTGCACGCACACCGGCGCCGGCGCCTACGAGTGCGGCGAGGAATCGGCGCTGATGGAATCGCTCGAAGGAAAGCGCGGCTACCCGCGCATCCGGCCTCCCTTCCCCGCCGTGGTCGGCCTCTACGGCTGCCCGACTGTCATCAACAACGTGGAGACGCTCAGTTCCGTGCCGGCGGTGATCCTGAACGGCGGCGAGTGGTACGCCAACCTGGGCTCTCCCAAAAACGGCGGCACGCGGCTGTTCTGTATTTCCGGTCACGTGAGTCGCCCCGGCATCTACGAACTGCCCATGGGCTTCAATCTGCGGCGCATGATTGAGGAAGTCGCCGGCGGCGTACCCAAGGGCAAGAAACTGAAGGCAGTGATCCCGGGCGGGAGCTCCTGCCCGCTACTGAATGCCGAGGAAGTGGATCTACCTATGGACTTTGACTCACTGGCCAAGGCGGGCTCGATGCTGGGCTCCGGCGGGACGGTAGTGATTAACGAAGACACCTGCATGGTGGACTTGGCGCGGCGCATCATGCACTTCTACGCGCACGAGTCGTGCGGCTGGTGTATCCCTTGCCGCGAGGGCACCGCCTGGCTGCGCAAGATGCTCGACCGCTTCCACGACGGCGGTGGCCGCGAGGAAGACATCGCGCTGATTGGCGAGCTCAGCAAGAACATGCTCGGGCGAACGTTCTGCCCGCTGGGCGACGCCGCTGCGCTGCCGACGATAAGCATCGTGAAGAAATGGCGGCACGAGTTTGAGGAGCATTTGAAAGGGCGCTGCCCATACAGGCCCGCAGAAGTTATGGCCGCGGCGCTGTAGCCAAGTTGTCTCCGCCTCAGGGAGCTGTAGAAGCCCCGAGGCCTCGAAGGGTCGAGATGTCAGGGCTGGAGCGCTGACCCTAAAGAAAGAGATTGTCATCGCCGCCCGAAGGTCCAGGGCCCGGAGGCCTGAAGGACTGAGACGTCGGGGGCTGACATCCTGACCCTCGAAGAGAGAGGCTCTTATCAAGTCTTCATGACCGAACAAAAACAGGTCACGCTAAAGATCAACGACCGCACCGTGGCGGTGCAGCCGGGCACGCTGGTGATCGAAGCGGCGCGCAGGCTGGGCATTGAGGTGCCGTCGTTCTGCTATTACCCGGGCCTTTCGCTGCAGGCGGCGTGCCGCATGTGCCTGGTTGACGTGGAAAAGGCACCGAAGCTGCAAACAGCGTGCACGCTGGTGGCGCTCGAGGGCATGGTGGTGCGCACCGAAACCGAGCAGGTGAAGCAGGCGCGCAAGGCCATGCTCGAGTTCCTGCTCACCAACCACCCGCTCGATTGCCCGGTGTGCGATAAGGGCGGCGAGTGCGAACTGCAGGACATGGTCTTCCGTTACGGCGCCGACGAAAGCCGCTTCGTCGAGGAAAAAAAACACCAACCCGAGGAAAAGTGGTCGGAGCTGGTCTATTACGACGCGCCGCGCTGCATTCTCTGTTTCCGCTGCGTGCGCGTGTGCGACGAGGGCATGGACGTCAAAGCCCTGGGCGTGGGCCAGCGCGGCGCATATTCGGTGATTATTCCCAACCGGGAGGATCACCTCGAGTGCGAAGAGTGCGGGATGTGCATCGACATCTGCCCCGTGGGCGCGCTGACCAGTGGCACCTATCGTTACAAGACCCGCCCGTGGGAGATGAAGTACGTCGGCACCATCTGCGCGCATTGCTCAAATGGCTGCAAGGCCACACTCAGTGTGCGCAACAACGAGATCCTGCGCGCGAACAACCGCGACCTCTCCGGCATCAACAAGGAGTTCCTGTGCGCGAAGGGTCGCTTCGGCTTTGACTTCACGCAGCACCCCGAGCGGCTCAAGCAGCCTCTGGTGCGCCGCAACGGGAAGCTCGAACCGGTGAGTTGGGAAGACGCGCTGGCCGAGGCCGCCAAGCGGCTCAAGCAGGTGCACGAGGAACACGGCCCGAAGGCGATCGGCTTCATCGGCTCGAACCGCACCACCAACGAAGAGAACTACCTGCTGGCCCGCTTCGCCCGCGCGAACCTCGGCACCAACAACGTGGACCACCATCGCAGCGCTGACTACGCCGGTCTGATTGCAGCGCTGGGCGAGAAGGCAGCCGCTGGCGCGCTGGCCACCATGCAACAATTGGGCGAGGCCAAGGCCATTCTGCTGGTCGGCAACAACCCGACCGAGCAGAATCCGCTTGTCGCTTGGCAGATTCGCACCGCCATCCGGCATCACGGTGCGCGCCTTTACGTAATCAACGTGAATGCGATCAAGCTGCGCCGGCAGGCCAAGCAGTTCGTTCAAGTTGGCGAGGGCGCAGAGCCAGCCGCGCTGCGGTGGCTCGCTGTGGGCCAGGCCGACCTGGACACCGGCGTTTTGACCGAGCTGGCGGCGCTAAAGGAGGCGCTTGAAAAAGAGAGCGACGTGGTCATCGTTTTCGGCGCAGAAGTGAGTGGGGCTGGCACGCGCGATCTGGTTGCGTTTGGTGCGCACCTAGGGGGGCAGACGCGTTTCATGGCCCTCGGCGACTACTCGAATTCGCGCGGTGCAGCCGACATGGGCCTGCTGCCGGATCGCCTACCCGGCTACCTGTCCATTGAGGATCCGGCCGCGCGCGAATCCTTCGGCAAGCTGTGGGGCGCGCCGCTCCCGGAGAAGCCGGGCCTCGATGCGCGACAAATGCTGGACGCCGCTCTGGCCAGCAAGCTCAAAGCGCTTTACGTGGCCGGCGCGAATCCGGTGAAGTCGTTCGGCATCACCGCGGCCGATCGGTTGGGCGGCCTCGAGCTCCTGGTCGTCCACGAAATGTTTCTGACCGAAACCGCCAAGCGCGCGGACATCGTGTTTCCCGCCGCCTGCGCCTACGAGAAGGATGGCACGGTGACCAACACGGCCGGAGAGGTGCAGTTGCTGCGCAAGGCTGCCGAGGTCATGGGCGTGCGCAGCGATTTTGACATCCTGCGCATTCTCTCGCACCAGCTGGCGAAGATGGGCCTCGGCCGCGCGATCTCCCTCCGCACCCCCGAAGCGGCACTGGAGGAGATCCGGCGCAATGTGAGCGGATATGATGTTTCGCAGGCCAACCTGCTCCTCGGTAGCGCCGAAGCTACCTCCCCGCACTCACCTGCCAATGGCCGTGCGGGGTATGTTGTGCCGGCCGGAGCGATCTTTTCTTCACTGGATACGCTGTTCACCAGCGGCAGCCTGGGCCGCTACTGCAGGATGCTGAATTCGGTTCCCGAGGCGCGAGCAAAGCCGTGAGCAATCTTGTGGCCCAGCACCCCGTCTTGGTCGTCGCGGTGATCAAGATCGCCGTGCTGATGTTTCTGCTGCTGACGGCGCTGGCATATCTCACCTGGTTCGAGCGCAAGGTGGTGGCGCACATCCAGTCGCGCTGGGGCCCGTATCGCGCGGGCCCGCACGGGCTGTTGCAGCCGCTGGCCGATGGGCTGAAGTTCCTCTTCAAAGAAGACGTCACACCGAGCGGCGCGGACCGCTTCGTTTACTACCTGGCGCCGTTCCTCACGCTGTCGCTGTCGCTAACGGCCATTGCGCTGATCCCGTTCGGCCCGGGGGAGTTCAAGCTCTTCGGCCAACGCACCTCGCTCGGCATCGCCAACCTGAACATCGGCTTGCTGTTCCTGTTCGCCATCACCTCGCTCGGGGTGTACGGCGTGGCGTTGGCCGGATGGTCATCGAACAGCAAGTATCCCTTGCTGGGCGGCCTGCGCAGCTCGGCGCAAATGGTGAGCTACGAGCTGGCACTGACGATGTCGGTGGTAGGCGTGCTGCTGCTCGCGGGGTCTTTCAACCTGCGCGAGATCATCGCCGCGCAGCAGGGTTTCCTGTGGGGTTGGCTCCCGCGATGGAACATCTTTGCGTCTCCCATGCCGCAAGTTATCGGCTTCTCTTGCTTCTTTACCGCCGCGATTGCGGAAACCAACCGCTTGCCCTTCGACTTGCCCGAGGCCGAAGGCGAACTGGTCGCAGGTTTCCATACCGAATATGCAAGCTTCAAGTTCGCGATGTTCTTTATGGGCGAGTACGCCAGCATGATCACTGTGTCGTGCCTCGCGACCATCCTCTTCTTCGGCGGATGGCTCTCCCCTTTTCCCCAGATCGGGGCTCTAGCGTGGATGCGTTACTTGCCTACGGCCTTGCTGGCCGCGGGGAGCGCCTGGTTGGTCTGGGACGGCATTCGTTACGAAACCCTTCTCGGAAAGATTGTGCTCCCGGTATTGGGTGTGGTGCTTGCCGGTCTGGCGGTTCTAATCGCTCTGCCGGGCGCGAACGATTTCATCCAGGGGCCGTTCTGGTTCCTGGCAAAAGTTTTCATCTTCCTGTTTATTTACGTCTGGGTGCGCGGCACGCTGCCCCGCTTCCGCTATGACCAGTTGATGGCCGTCGGCTGGAAGCTGCTGCTCCCGGCGTCACTCGCCAATATTGTGCTGACCAGCTTCGCGATAGTAGTGGGGAAACGATGAGCCTAGAGCTGGTGCTGTTCTTCGTGTTAGCGGCCATGGCCATAGGGGGCGCGGTGAGCCTGATCCTGCAGCGCCACCCCATTCACAGCGCGCTTTCGCTGATCGTGGTCATGGTGGCGCTGGCGGGGCTCTACCTGCTGCTGGGCGCGGAATTCATCGCCGCGGTGCAGATCATCGTCTATGCCGGCGCGATCATGGTTCTGTTCGTCTTTGTCATCATGCTTCTCAACGCCGGCGTAGAGGCGCGCACCAATGTGAGCCGCATGGCGCGCTATGTGGGTCTGCCCCTGGGATTTTTCCTGACGGTGGAACTGGCCTACTGGATCGCCGGGGGGGCAGGGCGGCAAGCGCCGGTTTCGGCAGGACCCACGCCGACCCGGGAGCTGGCAAGGATGCTCTTCCGGGAGTTCGTGTTCCCGTTTGAGCTGACGTCAATTCTCATTCTCATCGCCATCCTGGGCGCGGTGGTTCTGGCGAAGAAGGAGACCTAGGCAGGACACGCATTCGTGCCTGTCCACTGTGACTATCCGCGCGGCAAGCCCGCGGCCTGATTCTGAGGCGCCGTGCGTTGCCGCAGCAGGGGGGAGGGACCGGCGGAAGGTTGGTCCCTGAGGGGGTCGAGTGGTCCCAATCAGCTACTATCTGGTGCTAAGCGCCATCCTGTTCGGGCTGGGCGTGGTGGCGTTCATCTTCAAGCGCAACATCATCACCATTTTCATGTCTATCGAGCTGATGCTTAACGCCGTGAATCTGACGTTTGTCGCCTTCAGCCGCGCGCTTGGGAAATTAGACGGCCAGGTGTTCGTCTTCTTCGTCATTGTGGTGGCTGCGGCGGAGGCCGCGGTAGGCCTGGCGATTATCCTCTTGATTGCGCGCAACCAGCAGTCGCTCAACATCGAGCGCGTGAACCTGCTGAAGCTCTAATGCCTCTCCTCGATCATCTGTGGATTATCCCGTCACTGCCGCTGCTGGGCGCGGCGCTGAATGGACTTTTTGGCGCGCGCTGGCCTAAGCGCTGGGTGGATGTTGTCGGCGTCGGCACGACTGGCCTCGCCTTCGCCGCCACGCTTGAATTGATTCGCGAGTTTGCCCATCTACGCGCCGACCAGGTTCCCTGGTCCAAGTCGTACCTCACGTGGATCGGCGCGGGCAACTTCCGTGCTGGCTTTGACCTCCAGGTGGACCAGCTCACCATTGTCATGCTGCTGGTTGTGACCGGCGTGGGCTGGCTGATTCACATCTACTCTACCGGCTACATGGCGCACGAGGGCGGCTACTACCGCTTCTTCGCCGAGATGAACCTGTTCACGTTTTTCATGTTGACGCTGGTGATGGCGGCGAACTTCGTGCTGCTGTTTGTGGGTTGGGAGGGCGTCGGGCTTTGCAGCTACCTACTGATTGGGTTTTTCTTCCTGAGGAAGAGCGCTGCCGACGCTGGCAAGAAGGCATTCATCGTCACCCGCATTGGCGACTTCGGCTTCACTCTGGGCATTCTGCTGATCTTCTGGGTGTTTGGCTCGGTGGACTACGCCACCGTGTTCAATCGCGCCGCCGGCATGCCGGTAGAAAATGCAGGACAGCCCGGCGTGCTCACTTCGATCTCCCTGTTGCTGCTGGCCGGGGCCATAGGCAAATCGGCACAACTCCCGCTCTACGTCTGGCTGCCGGACGCAATGGAAGGGCCGACGCCCGTCAGCGCGCTGATCCACGCCGCGACAATGGTGACCGCGGGCGTGTATATGGTCGCCCGCGCGCACATCCTGTACTCGCACGCGCCGATCGCCATGACGACAGTGGCCGTTATCGGCGGCCTGACGGCGCTCTACGCCGCCACGATTGGCTTGGTGCAGACTGACATCAAACGTGTCCTAGCTTATTCCACCGTTAGCCAGATCGGCTACATGTTCCTGGCCTGCGGCGTAGGCGCTTTCTCTGCCGGCATCTTCCACCTTATGACGCACGCCTTTTTCAAGGCCCTGCTCTTCCTCGCGGCCGGCAGCGTGATTCACGCCATGGGCGGCGAGCAGGACATGCGCCGCATGGGTGGCCTGCGGAAACAGATCCCCTGGACCTACTGGACCATGCTGCTGGCCACGCTGTCGATCTCGGGCGCGCCGTTGTTTGCCGGTTTCTTTAGCAAAGACAAGATTCTGTTCGAGACGGCGGTGAGCCTCTACGGCGGCAGAGTGCTTTGGGCCATCGCCCTTGTTGCCGCGCTACTGACTGCGTTTTATATGTTCCGGCTGATATTCCTCACCTTTCACGGCGCCCCGCGATATGACGCACATGCCACACACGTGCATGAATCGCCGAAAAACATGTTGGCGCCGCTGGTTGTGCTGGCGGTGCTATCGGTCGTCGGCGGCTGGGTGGCTGCGCCGGCGCTGTCCGGGGGAGCGGACTACTTTGAGATCTATCTTGCTCCGGTGTTTGCCAAGTCCTCCGCTCTGTTGGCCACGGCAGGCGGTGAAACGGAGTCGCGCACGCTGGAGCTCCAACTGATGGGGGTCGCTGTCGGCCTGGCCACGCTCGGGTTTCTTGTTGCGTGGTGGTTCTACATCCGCCGGCCGCAGACGCCCGAGTGGCTGGCCGAAACATTCCACGCGCCTTACAAACTGCTGCTCAATAAGTACTACGTGGACGAGCTCTACAACCTGGCGATCATACGGCCGATCGGCTGGATTTCCACGCGCCTGCTGTGGCAGGTGGTGGACGAGGGCGCGATCGACGGCTCAGTGAACGGCGTTGCCCACACCGCGCGCAGGCTGGGAAGCCGGCTGCGCGTTTTAGCTTCGGGCAATACGCGCAGTTATGCGGCATGGGTTCTGGTGGGCGCCGTACTCCTCTTAGGCCTGCTGCTATGGCCCCTGCTGGGAATGGTAAGGTAGCGTGCCGAACACGCATCTGCTCACGGTGATCACGTTTCTGCCGCTGGTGGGCTCGGCGGCGCTGCTGATGTTGCGCAGCGACGACCGCGTCTGGATCCGCCGCTTGGCGCTGGTGACCGCGATGGCGGAGTTCGCCATGTCGCTGCTCCTGCTGCGCGCTTTCCAGCCGGACACAGCAGCTTATCAGTTCGAGGAGTCGCGGAAGTGGATCGCCGCGCCGCCCATCAACTACCACCTTGGGGTAGACGGCATCAGCCTTTTCCTCGTGCTGCTGGCCACGTTTCTGACTCCCATCGCCATGCTGGCGTCGTGGGAAAGCATCCAGACCCGGGCCCGGGAATTCTTCCTGATGATGTTGGTGCTCGAGACCGGCATGATCGGGGTTTTCCTGGCGCTCGACCTCTTCCTGTTCTTCGTCTTCTGGGAAGTGATGCTGATTCCGATGTACTTCCTGATCGGCGTCTGGGGCCACGAGCGGCGCATCTATGCCGCGGTGAAGTTTGTGTTGTACACGATGTTCGGCTCGGTCCTTATGTTGGTGGCCATTCTGTGGCTCTACAACCTAACCGGTACGTTTGACCTGTCGGTCATTCAGATGTTGCTGCAGACCGGCCAAGTTTCCCTTGGGCAATTCCAAATCCACTGGTTCGGCCGCGTCACCAGTTCCCTGTCCGTAGAGACTCTGCTGTTTGGCGCGTTCTTCTTAGCGTTTGCCATCAAGGTTCCGCTCTTCCCGCTGCACACCTGGCTGCCGGACGCGCATGTGGAAGCGCCTACAGCGGGCTCGGTGATCCTGGCCGGCGTGCTGCTGAAGATGGGCACCTACGGCCTGCTGCGCTTCTGCCTGCCGCTCTTCCCCGAGGCTGCGCGGCGCCTCGCTCCTTTCGTGGCCACTCTCGCCATCATCGGCATCATTTACGGCGCGCTGGTGGCCATGGTTCAGCCGGACCTGAAGAAGCTTGTAGCTTACTCGTCGGTGAGCCACCTGGGGTTGGTCGTGCTCGGCATCTTTGCGTTCAACACCATCTCCATCCAGGGCGCGCTCTACCAGATGCTCAACCACGGCATCTCGACCGGGGCGCTCTTCCTGGTTGCCGGGATGCTTTACGACCGCAGGCACACGCACCTGATCCGCGAGTTCGGCGGGCTTGCGACGCCGATGCCGGTGCTCTCGGCGCTCTTTCTGTTCGTTTGCCTGTCCTCGCTAGGCTTGCCCATGCTCAATGGCTTCGTCGGCGAGTTCCTGATTCTTCTCGGCACCTTTGGCC